>JAEZAS010000011.1 GCA_023430365.1 Planctomycetota bacterium | reverse complement strand
GTTTCACCCGGGTGTCTGGTTCAAAAACTTCGCCCTGTCGTCGCTCGCCACGCAGGCGAAGTGTCCCGCCGTCAATCTGGTCGTCGACAACGACACCCTGCGGGCGGCCTCCATCCGCGTTCCGACCGACACGGTCGATGCGCCGATCTACGAGAATGTGCCGTTCGACGACGCCTCGACCGAAGTTCCGTTCGAAGAGCGAAGCTTGCTCCATCCGGAAACGTTTGATTCGTTCGCCGAGCGAGTCCAGGCCTTGTTCCAGCCGCTGCTCGCTGCCGGACCGCTTTCGACTTATACGCCCCTCGTCAAACGCTTCTGGCGCATTGCGCGCGAGGTCCGCCGCCGCCGCGACCCTCGGACGAGCCTTGGCTGGCTTCTGGCCGAAGCCCGACATCAACTCGAAGCGGAATTCGGACTCAGTACGCTTGAACTGCCGCTGAGCCAGGCGTGTGATATGGCCTCGTTTCGCTGGTTCGCCGTTTATTTGCTCGCTGAATTGCCTCGGCTGGCCGCGGACTACAACGCGATGCTCGCGGAGTATCGCCTCGTGAACCACGTTCGCAGCCGATCGCATCCGGTGCCCGATCTGGCTCGGGACGATGATTGGCTGGAAGCGCCGTTCTGGATTTGGACCGCAGAGAATCCGCGTCGGCGGCACCTCTTCGCGCGCCGGCGGTCGCAAACCATCGAGATCAGCGATCGCGTGGGTCTGCGCGAGTCGCTGCCGCTCGGCGCCGACGGCGATGCAGCGCCAGCCGTCGAGCAGCTTGCCCGCTTGCGAGATCGCGGCATCAAGATCCGCCCGCGGGCTCTCGTGACGACCATGTTCAGCCGACTGCTCGCCGGCGACGTTTTCCTGCACGGCATTGGCGGAGCCAAGTACGATGAGCTGACCGACGCCATCGTTCGCCGTTTCTTCGACCTCGAGCCGCCGCCGTTTCTCACCGTCACGGCAACCCTGCAACTGCCGATCGCCCGGCCGAAACTTTCTCCCGACGACCTGCGACAGAGCCAGCAACGCCTGCGAGAGGTCGGTTTTCATCCGGAACGCTTTGCCCGCGAGGCCGATTTGGCAAAGCGCGCGGAACTGGAGGCTCTCGCCCAGAGAAAGCAGCAGTTGCTCGATGAGCTACCTCGCCTGCGTGAGCAGGGTGAATCGCGGAAAGCCTGGCATCGCGAGCTGGCGACGCTCAACCAAACCATGGCTGGGCTCCTGAGCGGGTTTCGGGCCCGACTGGCCGCGGAGCAGCCGCAACTCGCCGATCAATTGTCCGCCGCCCAGCGACTCGGGTCGCGCGAGTATTCGTTCGTGCTCTTCCCGGAAGAGACGCTGCCGGAGCAACTCCAGCGGTTGGCTCGGCTGGAATAGAGTATGTCCCGCAGCCCGACTTTCCAAGCCGCTGGAAAGCAGCCGGAGGCGGTTCGCCTCCGGCTACTTACTTTCGAAGTAGCGTGACCCGCGGCGGGGCTGCCTTACGCAATGCCCCGCTTCTTCAGTTCGCCGACGACGTTCTGCACGATCCGCGCAACCTGCTCCGGATCGATGCTGCTTCCCACCGGGCAACCGCCGATCGGTTCGTCGGTAAAACCTTCGGCCGCCAGCAGGCATTGAAGCTGTTCGCCCAGTTGGATGAGCTGCTGCTGCTGGACAGTCGATTTCGGCTGGCGGCTGGGGCCGGGCTCGAACCCGCGGAGGCGTAGAGCGGCCCGGAAGCCGTCCGGGAACTCGGCCGACAGGATCATCGCGTCGAACAGCTTCAGCAACCGATATTGCAGGTCGCGGGCATCGTCCAGCCGGCCATCGATCGTCAGCCGGTAGAGCTTCTGGGTGATTTCGGGGACCACGCCGCTCGTCGCGTTCGTGCCGCCGTCGCAGCCGATCAGCAGCATCGGCATCAGGGCCGCGTCCCAACCAGTGAGGAAGGCGAACTCGGGGCGAATCGGCTTGATTGCCGCGATCATCCGCATCATGTGAGGCAGATCGCCCGACGAATCCTTGATGGCGACCACCCGCGGGCACTCCTCGGCGAGTCGCTGAATCGTGGGAACATCGATCGGCGACGCGAACATTGGGATGTTGTAGAGTGTCACATCGATCGGGCTGTTGTCGGCGATTTCCTTGAAATAGGCGTACACGCCGGCCGGCGACAGCTTGTAGTAGAACGGCGACACGATCGCCACCGCCCGGCAACCGAGCGAGTGGTAGTGTTCGCAGGCCTTGATCGTTTCGCGGGCATTGGCCTCGGCGGCGCCGGCGAGGATCGGCACGCGACCAGCCACCTGGTCGGCGATGATTTCGATGATCCGGCGGCGCTCCTCGACCGTGAAGCGGGTGAACTCACCCGTGGAGCCGTTCGGGTACAGACCGTGCACTCCCTTGGCGATCAGCCAGTCGACATAGCGGCGCAGCTCGCCTTCGTTGATCTCGCCCGAGTCGTGCAGAGGGACAATGTTCGGCGTGAAAATGCCGCGGAGGCGTTGGTCGCGGTTCGCTGTCATGGCGGATGGTCGGTGGGGTAAGGCAATGTGGAAGCGGGAGGGGCCGTCTGGCGTCAAAGTTGCCGCAAGCGGCAAACTCGGTGACGAGCCGCCATCATAACTAAAGTCGTGAGCCGAGGTGGCCTGCTTCTTCATCGGTTGCGGCCAACCTCGAATCCCAGTTCGAGGCCGACGCGCCGAAGACTCCCGCAGAAGATGGGCAAGCGATAGAAAAAATCCGCCTGCCAGGAGCAATTCTTAAGATGTTGGAGATCGACGGATCCAAGGGGGAAGGGGGCGGACAGATCGTCCGCACGTCGCTCGCTCTCTCCATGCTGACCGGCCAAAGCGTAACGATTCGCGACCTGCGGGCCAATCGCGACAAGCCCGGCCTGGCCCGGCAGCACCTCGTCGCCGTTCGGGCTGCCGCCGAGATCTGTCGGGCGGAGGTGGAAGGGGATGAGCTGCGCTCACGCTCGCTGGTGTTCCGGCCCGGCGAGGTGCGATCCGGCCGGTACCACTTCTCGATCGGTTCGGCGGGGAGCGCCACGCTCGTGTTGCAGACCATCCTGCCGCCGCTGCTCGTAGCGTCCCAACCGTCGTCGCTCACCATCGAGGGGGGCACGCACAACCCCATGGCGCCTCCCTTCGAAGCGTTCGCGCACGCGTTCCTGCCGGCAGTGCAACGGATGGGGCCGCTGGTGACGGCCAAGCTCGTCCGGCACGGCTTCTATCCCGCGGGCGGCGGGAACATGGCTGTCGACATTCAGCCCACATCGAAGCTGATGGGCTTTGAATTGCTTGAGCACAGCGGTTGGGCGCAGCGACAGGTGCGGGCTGTGGTTTCGAAGTTGCCTCGCAGCATTGCCGAGCGCGAGTGCAACACGATTGCCGAACTCTCCGGCTGGCCGGCCGATTCGTTCTGTGTCGATGAAGTCCTCCAGGCGCACGGACCCGGCAATGTGGTGCTGATTACGTTGCGCAGCGAGGAAGTCACCGACGTCTTCACGGCGTTCGGTCAGCGCGGCGTGCGGGCGGAGGTTGTCGCCGAGCGCGCCTGGCGAGAGGCGGACGCCCTGCTGCAAAGCGGGGCGCCGGTGGGTCCGCACCTGGCGGATCAACTGGTCCTGCCGCTGGCGATCAGCGCCTGGCAAGGCGGAGGGGGCGGCGCGTTCCGCACCCAGGAAGTCACGGGACACACGGAAACCCACCTCGACCTGGTCGAGCAGATTCTGGGCGTGCAGACTTCGGTCGAGCGACACGACGACGGCGGCGCCGTGGTCCGTATCGCCACGGCGGTGAATTGACGCCCGTTTTTGAGCCCGCCGCCTCGCGGCTATTCCTTGGCCGTCACCTTGTGGCGGCTGGCGGTGCGGTTTTGCGTCTTGTTGCTCCCCGCCGACTTCTTCACGGGAGCTTTCTTACCCGCCGCCTTCTTAGGAGCGGCCTTCTTGGTGGCAGCCTTTTTCGGAGCCGCCTTCTTTGGGGCCGCCTTGGCTGACTTCTTGGTTGAACGGGCGACCGTCGGAGCCGTCTTGCTCGCCGCGGCCTTGTTCGTCTTGGCCGGCCGGGCCTTCGCTCCTCCGGTCGGAGCGTTGGTTTGCGGCGTTACGGCCGACATCCGGCTGCCGCCGTAGCGATCCTGCTTGCTGACCCCAGAACGACTATCTCCTTTTCCTCGACCCACGATGCACCACCTTTCTGAAAACTCCATTCACGAACGGGAATGCGTTGATGCGCGACCGCGGACGACTTAGCGACGCGCCGCTTTCTTCCGGCCTGCTGTCTGGGCGGCTTTCTTCATGCCGCCCGCTTTCTTGGGAGCCTTCTTCGCGGCCTTCTTGCCGCCGGCTGAGGCGCCTAACTTGGCCGTCTTGCGAGCCGCCGATTTCGTGGCGGTAGCGGTCTTGGTTCCCTTCTTGGCGGACTTTTTGGTTGCTCCGCCGGCAGCGCTCCGGCCTGCCGCTTTGGCGACCTTCTTTTTGCCTCCCCGCGATCCGCCGCGGCCTCCGCCCACCGAATCGCGAGCGACAAACTTCGTGAAGTTGCTCCGCGCGCCTCGGGCGGTCGTCTCCTGGTAGAGAAAGGCCAGGGTTTGCTCCTCAAACTTCTCGAAGAACTCGTCCCACTCGATCTCCTGCAGCGTTTCCTCGCCGCTGTAGCCCGGGAAGTCGATTCGCAGCAGCCCCGTGTCGCCTTTGCCGCCGGTGCCGCGCACACAGGCTGGCTTGCCGCCCCGTTTTTCAACCCACTGCTGAATCTTCTTGTGATCGGTGGTGGTCTTCGCTTCCGCCATGGTGCGTTCTCCGCGAGGCAAGAAAAGGGATTCACGTGAGGGGTCACAAATTGCACTTTTTGTGCCAGCTACGTGCCGTGGTGGCTGATGCCCTGGGCGACTACGATTGAGCGCCTCGCAGAAAGGATTGTCTTGTGCCTGAGGTACGCCCGCGTCACCTGCTTGTTGTCTTGGCCGCGCTTGCCATTGCGCTGGTCACGGGCGTGGCGCTCGTGTGGAGACAGGTTTCCGGTGTGACTTTTCCCGCCCCTGAATCGGTCTCGGTTATCGGCGTCGGCATGGGGTGGGTCGGACTGGCCAGTTTCTATCTGGCTCTGGGCAGACAGCGGCTGATGGTGCGGCTGGCGATCAGTACGGCGGCGGCGCTTGCCGGAGGGGCGATCTGTGCGGCGGGCGAAGGGATGCACCCGCCCGACTACGGAAACTGGTGCGGAGTGATGCTGTTTGGGATGTTCGTCGTCGCGGTGCCGCTGATCTATCTGTGGGCCCGAGGACTGCGGCTCACGCATCCCGAACACCCGCCGCTGGTCTTTTGGAAACCGCGCGGTCAGTACAGTCTCTGGGGTTTGCTGACGACGCTCACCGTCACGGGTGTGTTTCTCGCAATCGTGGTCCGCTTGCGATTCCCGCTCGGTAGCCTTTACGTGGTCATGGTGCTGTGCGGCAGCATTGGCGCCATCACCTTCGCGGCGGCGGGATCGCTGCTGAGTCCGATTCGACCGTTTTGGCCGCTCGTCGCCATTCCGCTGGCCGTGATCCTGACCGGCTTCTGGATCAGCTCGATCGATCCGGGCGTCGTAAGAAACGACATGCTCGTCTCAGCCGCCGCGGCACTGGTCGTCACCGTTTGGATGCTCGTGCTCCGTCTGGCGGGCTATTACCTGCGCTGGCCCGACTACACGGCGCTGGAGACCGTCGGCCCATCCAAGCGGTTGATGGACGAGCAAGGCCGGCTGGTCGAGTCGGCGGAGTTGGAAGACGCAGCGAAGCAGACTGAGAGCCCTGGCGTGCCTCAGTCGAACCACTCGTCCGAGCAGTCGAACTTCGGATAGACGACGATCAGCACCTTCATCCGCCCGATCGCCTTGTGCCGTGTGCCGGGACGGATCATCACGCACATGCCGGGATGCACGTCGAGCAACTCGTCGTTGAGCTGCATCTGGGCCCCGGGCTGGCATTCGAGGAAGTAATACGTCTCCGTCAGCCGCTTGTGGTAGTGCAGGCGGGCGTCGAGCGAGATTTCGGTGACGTGGATGGTTCCCGGATAGTCCTCCACATCGGCCAGTCCCCGGCGAGCGGTGCCGCAGGGGCATTGCACGCCTGGAATCTTGGCAAAGTCGACCAGTTCGTAGGGAGGCTTGCTGGTCGAAGTGGCTGGCTGCTTCGCGGCCGACTCGGGGGCTGGTTGAATCATGGCGATATCGTGAGCGAAGGGCGTTAGCGGATGGGCGGTTTGCCGAGCAGGCGGCGGACCAGGCCGATTTGCCCAGCGTGCAGCATCTCGTGATGGGAACAGAACAGCAAACAACCGAGCTTGTTCGGGTAAGCGGCATACGGCATCTCGACCGGCTCGGCGAGTTGCTCAGCCGTGATCGACGGCATTTCCTTGAGCGATTGAGCGTGCACGCGATCGAACGTCGCCCGAAGCTCTTCGGCCGATGGCTGCTTGCTCGGATCGGGATTGGGCGTGGTTCCGCGGCTGTACTGCTTGCGGAAGGAGGAGCTCATCAGCTCCAGATCGATTTCCTGCCGTCCCCGCTGACGGAACAGGCAGAGGCCATACTGGGCCATCGCCAGATGCCCCACCTGCCAGGCGATATTGCTCGGGCAGCCCTCGGGCATATGAAACCATTCGGCCGGTTCGATGTCCTCAAGCAGGCTCAGCGTCACCCAGCGGGCGAATTCGATTTGTTTGATGGCGAGTTCGAGTGACATGCAAGGCGAGCGGGAATGGATGTTAAGTGAGTTCCTTCAGCAGTATACGAAATCCGGCTTGCTCGAAGTGGTGGTCGTTGGTGAGGGCATCGCTCGGACTCCCGCGCTTCATCACGAGGATCGAGATGCAGTCGGTGAGCGACCAGGTCTTGTCCGCCCGACTCTCGTATAAGGAGAGGCCATCAGCCAGAAGTGATCGGTCGGCCGGCACTACGTGGAATAGCTCCCGTTCCAGGATGCCCTGGCAAAGTTGGGCGGCCTTCGCTCTCTCCTGCCGAGCGGAGAAGAAGTTGGCAAACTCGACGAGCACCCAGTCGGTGGTCACGATGCCCGCGGTACATTGCGGAAGCAACTGCACCGCGAGAGTGTGATACACGTCCCTTGCGCTTAGGTATGCAACCCAGAACGAGGTGTCGGCGAACCAGGGGCTCATTCGTCGATTTGGCCGTAGAGGAGTCGGTCCACGGATTGTGAGGCATCGGGGGGAAGGTCTTTGGCAATCCCTTGAAACTGTTGCAACCAGGCCAGATCGGACTGAGCCCCAGTAAGTGGGCGGACCTCGACCTCAACTTCCTGGCCTTCCGGCAAGGGAAGCGGTTGATCGAACACGATCTTGCCGTCAACGAGCTTTCCTCGGTAAATCATCCCCACTCTCCTCGGTCCAGGCGGGCGAGAGCCGGTCGCGCCGCATCTCCACATCGTAACCCAGCTCTGGTTGTGACATATTATACCCCATGCCCGACTATTTCCTGATCAAGAGCGGCAAAGTCTATGATCCGGCCAACGGCGTCGACGGCCAGGTGCGCAACCTGTGGGTGCAGGAAGGCCGGATCGTCGATCCGCCGAGCGATCCGAATGTTCGGCCGACACGCACGCTCGACGCGACGGGCCTGGTGGTGATGCCGGGCGGCATCGACATGCATTGCCACATCGCCGGGCCGAAGGTGAACACCGCCCGGAAGATGCGGCCGGAGGAGAAACGAAAGCACGAGCCGGTTCTTCGCACCCCTCTGACCCGCAGCGGCGTCATGGGGAGCGTGCCGAGCACTTACGCCACCGGCTACAAGTACATCGGCCTCGGCTACACCACGGCTTTCGACGCCGCAGTCACGCCCCTTGGCGCCCGTCACACGCACGACGAGTTCCACGACACCCCCTGTCTCGACAAGGGGTTCTACGTGCTGATGGGCAACAACCACTACGTGATGCAGGCGGTCAAGGAGAATGACCCGGAGAAACTGCGCCACTTCGTCGGCTGGTTGCTCGGGGCCGCCAAGGCGTATGCTCCGAAACTGGTGAATCCCGGCGGCGTCGAAGTCTGGAAGCAGCGATCGCAGGGCAATGTCAGTGGGCTGGATGACAAGGTCGACCATTTCGACGTCACGCCGCGGCAGATCATCGCGGGCATTGCCCGAGCGGCGGGCGAACTGGGGCTGCCCCATCCGGTGCACATCCACTGCAACATGCTCGGCATGCCCGGCAACTGGACGACCACGCGCGACACGATGGCAGCCCTCGAAGGACGTCGGGGTCATCTGACGCACATCCAGTTCCACAGCTACGGTGGCGGCGAAGGGGACGAGAACACGTTCAACTCGCAGGTCGCTCCGCTCGCCGAATACGTCAACGCGCACGACAACATTACGGTCGATGTCGGCCAGGTTCTCTTCGGCGAAACGACGAGCATGACCGGCGACGGCCCCGTCGGCTACTTCCTCGCCAACCTGTACGGAACCAAGTGGTACTCCGCCGATACGGAGATGGAATCGGGCTGCGGAATCGCCCCGATCAAGTACCGCAACAAGAGCCTCGTCCACGCTCTGCAATGGGCGATCGGCCTGGAGTGGTATCTGATGGTCAACGATCCCTGGAAGGTCGCGATGAGCACCGACCATCCCAACGGCGGCTCCTTCCTCGCCTATCCACAGATCATCCGCCTGCTCATGGATCGCGCGTTTCGCGAGGAGACGCTCAAGCAGTGCCCGCCGCAGGTTCGAGAACGCTCGCAGCTCGCCGATCTGACGCGGGAGTACACGCTCAGCGAGATTGCGATCATCACTCGCGCCGGCCCCGCTCGCATGCTTGGGCTCAAGCACAAAGGGCACCTCGGCCCGGGCGCGGATGCCGACATCACGCTCTACTCGCCGCACGAGAACAAGCAGACGATGTTCGAGCTGCCACGGTATGTAATCAAGGCGGGCGAGATCCTGGTGGACGACGGCGACATCCGGCAAGTCCAGCAAGGGCGGACGCTGCACGTTAGTCCCGACTTCGATCCCGGCTACGAACGCGGCATCGCCGACTGGTTCGATCAGCACTACAGCCTGCGGTTCCGCAACTATCCGGTGGGCGAGGAGTATCTGGTCGACCCGCGGCAGGTTCCGTGCGTTTCGTAGGCGACCGGCGCTTCCTTGAACTCTCGTTACGACGCTCCGCGTCGTAACGCAAGCACCGACGCTCTGCGGCGAGCATAGGACGCAGAGCGTCCGGCGGTGGGTTCCCACGCAGAGCGTGGGAACCAGGGAAGGAAAAGGAGCCGGCGACCAGTAATTACTCGCTCTCCTGGAGAATCAGTTCCTTATCGGTCTTCAACGACCGCATGTACGCCCGCCAGCGTTGGTCGAGCCCGCGGTGGTCGTCGCCGAATACCCGGTTGAAGACCTGCTGCAGCGTCTCTGGATTGAACTGCAAGTTCGGCGGTAGTTCGCCGAGGGCCCGGTAGTACTCCATCATCTTGTCGAATTCGTTTTCGAGCATGAAATGGGTCAGGGCCCACGCCTGGCCGTAGGCGTGAATCCTCGTGGCGAGGTTCCCCGCCAGGTCGAAGACCTGATCCGAGACGATGAATTCGATGTTCGAGTGCTGGCGATCTCCCTCCAGGGCCCGATACCAGTCGAGGCGGTCGCGATTCACGGCTCCGATGCCCGCCCAGGTGGCGTCGCCCGGAGCTTCGAAGTAGGTCGCCAGCCCTTCATGCACCCAGGAGGGGACATAGACGTGGCGGGGAAAGAGGCCCGTGTTGCCAGCCATCTGATGCGTCGCTTCGTGGCTGACGAGCGTGATGTCCTCGTTCTCCTGCGCAATCTGGATTAGCACTTTCAATGTGCGAGCAAAGCGGATCAGCTCGGCCTGCCCCTTGAGCTTCTGACGGATCGCATCATCCGCCTGCTTCTGATAGATCTTCGACACGGCCTGCAGCACCTTGAAGCCCTGGTCGGTGCCATGATCGTAAAACACGCTTGTGTTGATCGCCGGGTCGTAGAACCCTGCGGCGCTGGCGAGTGAAGGACTGTGCGCCACGGCGAACTGGTAATAGTCGTCGTACTCGTTGAAGAGCACGACTTTCATCCGCTCCTTGGGAATCTCCAGTTCCATGCCGCGCGAATAGAACAGCAGCAGGAAGCTGGCATAAACGCGTTCGAGCAGCGCGAGACGCTCCTCGGCCCGGCTGACTTTGCTCCCCTCGGCTGGTTTCTCGGGGGTGTCGTGGAGCAGGACGAAGTGGGCGCTTTGTGCGATCTTCATCCCGTCGTTGCGAATGAGTTGCTTGAGCTCTTTCACCTGCTGGGCTGAGTCGTAGATCGGCTCGTCCATCTTGCGTTTCAGCTCGATGACTCGCAGCGCCTCCGGGTGCTGCGGATCGATCGCGAGGATCTTGTTCACGCCGTCGAAGTATTGCTCCAGCAAGCCGTGCTTGAGCGCCCAGACGCACGCTTTGAACATCGCTGTCGTGTCGTTGGCTTGCTGGGCGCGAGCGAACTGCTTGGAGTACTGCTGCTGCGGCGTGGGTGCTTTGTGGATCTCGACCGATTCCAAGCTGAAGTGGAGCTGGCCGAATTTCGGATGGACGAGCGTGACGGTCTGGCCCGGATTGACGTAGACCTTCCCCTGCACCGTCATCTGCACCTTGTCGGTCTTATAGACGAGCAGGTCGGCGCTTGCGGGAGCGGCGCAGAACACACCGACCAGCGCGACCACAATTGCAATCGTCCGGCGGAACATCAATCGGGCACACATGGTCGGCGTCACTTCGTTTCCGCGGGAAAGAATGGGACCGATTGCAGGTCAACGCTGTCCGCCCCGTGGATCGTGCACATGGCTTTGAATACCGATGGGTCGATGTTGGCCGAGAGGGCCCGGACCGAGCCGTCAGCCATCATCACTTGGGCTCCGGCGCTGCTCAGTCCCTTGGTGCCGAAACCGGTGATGCTGTCGAAGTAGGGCGCGCGAGCGCCGCGGACCGTCGCTCCGCCGCCTTGCACCCAGGGGGCCGCAAGGTTGCCGCTGCCGATGATCATGATGGTCTGGCTTTGGCCATCGGTGATCGCCTCGGGCCGGGCGACTTCGTCATAGCCGAAGACGCCTGCTCGCGGATCGCTTCGCGGCAATTCGCCCGCGACAACATTCCGGGCGTCCTCGATTCCCGCCATCCCGACATAGTGAGTCAGCCCCATCCCGCCGATCGGATAGCCCTTGCTCCGCGTTCGGTCGTCGGCTGGGTTGATGAACGCCGGGATCACTTCGCTGGTGAGGACCAGGTTCTTCGGTACGGTCCAACTCTTGGTGAAATCGAAGCGGGCGTACGTCTTCTCGTGGCCCAGGTAGGGGAGCAGCTGGACCATCCAGCTGTAACCATCGAGCGGCAGTTTGTCCTGAAACCGCTGCACGCCGCGCAACTGTGACTGAGGCGAGTTTCGCCAGCGCTCGATCCCAGGCCCCAACAGCTGGAGCGGCGCTTCCGACGTGGCCGGGCTCAGTGGAGCGTCCAGAGACGAATCGCTGCGACTGTTCGCCGCCGTAGCACGCAATGCCCGTTCGAGATCGGCGGCTGCCACCGCGGCTTCCGGCGCTGGGGAAGAACTGGGGGCCGGACTGGACGACGGACTCGACGACGACGGCAAGCTGGCCGGCGGACTGCTGGTCGCTGGCTCGCTGGCCGAGGAGAGCGATTTCGTTGTCGTCGAGGACGAACCCGGCATCGGGTAATCGCTCGTGGCAGGTCCCTGTACGGTCGGAGTCGGCGGAAGGGGCGTCACGGGAGCAGGCGCAACCGCCGGCAGGGCGGGAACCTCTTGCGGCGCCGGAACTACGACGACTTCCAGTGGACTGGACGATTCAGGCGGGACCACTGGAGGCCGGCTGCTGCTCAGGTTGACGATGACGATCGCCAGGAGCGCGGTCAACACCGCTCCCCCTGCCCCGCATGCCAGGCCGATCCAAACCCCAGCAGGGATGCCGCCAGCGTCGACTGGCTTTTGCGGCTGCACGGGGGCCTGGAGCGGGTCGTGCATCGGCAACCCAGCCAGATCGAGCGGCCTATAGCCGGATGGAGGCGGCCCCAGCGGAACTGGCGACACCATACCGCCTTGTACTGGCCTTATAACAGGCTGGGGATGACCCACCGACGCCTGCCGGGGCTCGAGCGGCGTCAACAGCACGGTCGGCGCCTGCAGCGGCGGGATATTGAGGACGCGCCCACACTGCGGGCACTTTGCTTGTTTGCCAGCCAGCGAATCAGGTCCGCGAGACCGCATTCCGCAGGGGCACGAAACTTCGACGGGCACTGCCCACTTCTCCCCGCGAGCGAATGGGCATCCGTATCCGGACCGCCAGCCTCACGCGCCTTCGGAAAAACAATCCAATCGCCACCCGCCATTCGGATGGCCTGGGCCCGCCGACGGCGGGTGGAACGACCCACTATAAGCCAGCGGTTGGAAAACCCAAAGCATTTCACCCCGACGGGCGTGGTTTTCGCTCGCAGGCTTGAACGATCACGCGCTCCAACCCCTGCTTCCGTTTCAGCTTGGCCCGATAGCCATGACAGCAATCCCCTCCACGACAACCCCGGTCCACCACCGTCAGGTCTCGGTCGGCTCCGTCCGTCTGCACGTGGCGTCCTGCGGTCAGGGACCGCCGGTGGTGCTACTCCATGGTTTTCCAGAGTTTTGGTACTCCTTTCGCAACCAGTTGCCAGCACTGGCCGAGGCCGGCTTCGAAGCGATCGCCCCAGATTTGCGGGGCTATAACGAATCGGACCGGCCTCGCGGGGTGGCCCACTACCGAGCCAAGGCGCTGGTCGACGACGTGGCCGGTTTGATTCGCTCTCTGGCTCCGCAGGACGAGCAAGCGGTCGTCGTCGGACACGATTGGGGCGGCATTATCGCCTGGCGACTGGCGGCCCTCTATCCGCAACTCGTGCGCAGGCTGGTCATCCTCAACGCTCCGCACCCAGCCCACTACCGACGCACGCTCGCCACCAATCCCATGCAGTGGTTGCGATCGTCCTATGTCGGCATCTTTCAACTGCCGTTTCTGCCCGAACGACTGATTGCGGCCGGCGACTTCCGCGTCCTCGAACGAGGCTTTCGCACCCAGCCCAAACACAAGGACGCGTTCACCGACGAAGACATCCAGCGCTACAAGCAGGCGATGCGTCACGGCCTGAGCGAACCGCTGAACTACTATCGGGCCGCCTTGCGCTATGGCGGCGACCTCTTTTCGCCGCCGCAGGAGATTGTGCCCCCGACGCTCGTCATCTGGGGCGAGAGCGACCCGTTTCTGAGCGTCCAGCTCACCGAAGGGCTGGAGAAGTATGTGCGGACGCTGCAGGTCGTCCGCCTGCCGGGCATCAGCCACTGGGTGCATAACGATGCAGCCGACGAGGTGAACCGGCTGCTAGTCGAGTTTTGTCGACAATAGGGCGGCAGCCGCTAGGGCGACCGCCGCCGCGACGCTTCTGCTTCAACCACCTACTGAGCGCCGGTCGGTGCGCTCAACAGTTCATTGCGGAGCGCTTCGGCCCGGTTGGTTGTGATGCTGTCGAAGCCCAGGTCGACATAGCGGCGGGCCACCTTGGCGTCGTCGATCGTCCAGGTGTGCAGCTCCAAGTTGAAGTGGCGGACCCGGCGAACGAACTCTTCGTCGATCGGACCCTGGTACGAAATATCCAGGCCATCCGCCTTGTTCTTCTGCGCTTCGGCCAGCACCTGGTCGAGCGTGGGGGTCCATTCGCCTGTCTGCTTGTCGCGCTTGAAGCCGACGAGGTAGTACGCCTTCAGTTGCGGCAGACGGCGCTTGGCTTCGGCGACCGTTTCGGAGTTGAAGGCGATCACGATCATCTGCTCCGGCGACTTGCCGCTCGCTTCCACGGCCTTCACCAGCGGCGGAATCGCTTCGGGGCCGACCTTCACTTCGATCAGCACTTTCGCGCCATCGGGGATCGTGGCCAGGGCCTCTTCGATCAGCGGCATCTTCTCGCCGGCGAATTGCTTCCCTTTCCAACTGCCGGCGTCGAGCTGTTGCAGTTCGGCGGCCGTGCTTTCCTTGACCACCTTCATCACGCCGGTAGTCCGCTTCGTGTCCTTGTCGTGGACGCAGATCAGCCGGTTGTCCTTCGTCAGGTGAACGTCGAACTCCACGACTGGCACCTTGCGCTGCCACGCCAGATTGATGGCGGCCAGCGTGTTTTCGGGAGCATCCGCCGATTCACCCCGATGGGCGACCAGCGGCACGAGCGCCGGATCGGCGGCGAGTGTGGACAAAACGAGCGTCAGAGCAAGCGTGTTCATGCGGATCTCAGATCAAAGGCTGCGAAGGAATTGAACCAGGTCCTGCACTTCGTCGGCCGAGTAGGTCGAACTGTTCGGATGACCGTGTTCGAGAAACACGTCCTCCAGTCGACCAGCCGTGTTGTCGTGGAAGTAAGGACCCCGATGACCGACGCCGCGCAGGCTGGGCGGATTGAATTTCCGATTGCCGATCTTGTCGGTCAGGCCCACATCGTAAGCGTCGGCCGAGGTGTAGTGTTCGCCAGCGTGACAGCTCACGCAATCCCGCTTCGCGAAAACTTCACGTCCTCGCTCGATGGCTGCCCGATCCGCACGACCCCGCAACTCGTCGATCGACGGCGGCAGTTCCAGCGATTGCGTGTAGGCCACGAGGGCGTCGATCTGGTCGTCGAGCGTCACGTCGTCCCGCCGCATCGTTTTCTCGATCGAAGTCCGCACCTGCGTCGCCAGGTTCGGCACGCTGCCGTTCCAGGCGTAGGGAGCCGTGTCGCGACTGCCGAGTAGCGAAAGCACGCGCTTCGACGCGCCGAACGAGCGATCGCTCAGGTTGTCGTTCATCTGACCGTTGGTGTGGCCGTCGGTATGACAACTGTGACAACTCATCCAGTTGTCGTGCGACAGCCGGCCGTCGTGGAACAGCAACTCCCCTTTTTGCGCGAGCGACAGCTCCGGCGTCGGCCCGAGCGAAGTCGTCGTGATGGTGTCCCGCTTCTCCACGTCGACCACCGACACCGAATCGTCGAGCAGGTTCGCCACAAAGGCCTGCTTGCCATCGGGGCTAAGTTCCAAAGCCACCGGATTGCGGCCGACCTTGGCGCGCTCGAGCGTGTACTCGCTTTCCCGGCCGATGGCCACTTCGTTGGTTCCGGCGAGAGCGACAATCGCCTGTCCATCGGCCGCCACGACGACCTCGGCCGGATCGGCGGCGCCACGCCCCGCAACGCCCAGCGGAAACATGTGTCCACCGGCGTACAGCTCACGCTTCTCGTCCAAGAGCGAAGTGATCCGCAGGTAGCGCAGATCGTTCGACATCAACAGGCCCCAGTGGATGTCGTTCTGGATTGAGTTCGCCAGGTCGTTCAGCATCTGGTGAGCGAGCAGCACCTTGTCGCCATCGGCGCTCAGGGCGATCCCGCGGATGTTGTGCCCCGGGAACCGCCGCTCGAAGAGCAGCTTCCCCTCGCCCGGATCGACGACGGCAATCGCCCCGCCGAAACCGTCCGCCACGATCAGCCGCTGCTCCTGCTCCAGCCAGAGCGATTTGCGCGGAGCGAAGTTCAAATCGAGAACGTGGGTCGTTCGCAGTTGCGGCTGATCCTTCGTCGGCAGAGCGACGAGCGTCAATTGTCGCGGCCACAGCGACGCGATGGCCGCCTTGCCCTGCACCGCGCTGAGCGAGAGGGCGACCGGATAGGGGCTGACCTTCAGACGCTGGCGAACATCGAACTTGCCGCTTGCGAGCTGAACCCAGATGAGCTCGTTTCCTCGCTCGTCGGTCGCGAGGAAGCCCTGCTCGTCCGGCAGACGGACGACGTCGCTCAGTCGTTTGCCGATGATTTGCTCGCCGACGACCTTCTGGCCCGCGACGTCGATGAGCGAGAGGCTGCCGCGGTCGCGGTTGGCGACGACCAAGGTCTTGCCGTCCGCGGAGACCGCCAGCGCCGTCGGCCGACGCACGACCCCTTACTTCGCTACCGATTCGTTCGTGGGTGCATCGGCCAGCGCAGGTCCGCCGATCCACAGCGCACCGGCGACGACCGCGATGAGAACGACCACCGGCAGCGCGCGGCGGAACAGAGAGCAATGATTGGTTCGCATGGGCGGGATCGGATTGGAGGGTGGCGAACCGATTTAGTCTGGCAGACTGGTCCCTCAAAGGCAAGAAGATCCGAGCGGCAGACAGAAGCCGGCATGCCGCCAATTGCTTCTTCCGTAGCTGAATTCGCCAGAATTCAGATGCCCTGCGAGTGACGCCCCTTCAGATCGAAGGCGGATTGGTCTGAATTCTGGCAAATTCAGCTACGTCGCAGCAGCGATCCAATCTCGAACCTACTTCACCGTCTCCACCAGGATCAGCACGCGGACCTTCTGGTTCGGATCGACGGTCTTCGCTTCGGTGGGCTCTGCATCCGCTGCGGTTGTCGCCTCCGTGGGCAAGCGGAAGATTCGCGGATTGAGTCGCTGGGCGAACGGCTGGGCTTGGGCGGGTGTTTCTGACTTGCTGCCGCCTTCTCCTTCTCCTTCACCCTCGCCCACGGCCGTGGAGCCCGGCAGCCTTGCGACGGCGACCTTCATCTCGGGCCGCAGTTCAAGTTGGCCACCTTCCTGATCGGCGAGCACGGCCAGCGCGTCTTCGACAAGAGCCAAAGGAGCTTCGACATAGAGGGCATCGGCTGGCGCTTGACCCGCCGCCGCAGCGGGAGCAGCGCCCTTCTCACGCAGCGCGGTGCGATAGGCGGCGCCGACGCGTCCGGCGGGCGTCGACTCGGACGGCGTCACTTGCGAAATGCCGCTCTGGGCCAAGGCGGCATCGAGGGCGACCGACGGATGAACGCCTGCCGGCACCCGGACGCGAACGACGAGCGCTTCCCCCTGCCCTGGCAACGACTGGCGCAGCGCGACGACGGCGGCCGGCTCCTGCGGAGCTGGCGGCTCGGTCACGGCGACGGACGACCCGTTATCCGGCTGATCGCCGCGGGGCGTCGAAGAAAAATCGCCGCTCATTTGTACGACTACGAGCCAGCACGCCGCGACAGCCGCGAGCGTTCCAGCCGCATACGCCCATCGACGAGTTGTACGCGAGGCAGGCGCACGTTCGACCGGCGTTGCTGCAGAAACGCCGGGCACACGTGCCGACTCGTTCGCAGTGTTCTGATCTTGAGTTTCCTGCTGGGCTGCGGCGAGCGCCGCTTCGACGACGCGATTCGAAAAGTCGTCCCCCAGCTCATACCGCGGCAGCGCCTGAAACGACTCGCGCAGCTGGCGCAGCTCGGCCAGCGCCTGCCGATGCTCGGCGCTTTCGCGCAGCTTGGCTTCGACGGCGGCTCGCTCTTCGCCCGTCAACTGATCGTCGAGATACGCGCTCAGCAGCGAGTCGTTCAGTTCGTTCTGCATGGTTCACAAGCCCCTGGCCATTTGCTCGAAGAAGCCTCTCAACCTGGGTGGCACGCCCTGGAACGAAGTGCAGGGCGTGGAGCACCGCCGTGGGACAAAGCCACGCCCTTCGCGTTGCTCCAGGGCGTGCCACCCTCGGGTTGGGACAACTTCACGGTCAACCGTCGCGCGGCTCTCCCAGGATCGCGCTCAGGTGTTCTTTCAACTGCAGACGAGCGCGGTGCAACCGACTGCGGACGGTGCCCACCGGAAGTTCGAGGATCTCGGCGATCGCGTCATAATCGCACCCCTCCATCTCCCGCAGCACCAGGATGGCCCGGTGTTCGGCATTGAGTTGGTTCAATGCCTGCTGGACCATCGTCGCCCGTTCCTGCCTGAGCAGCAGTTCCTCGGCGCCTTCGCTTCCGTCCGCCGGTTCGTGGCCGGTCAATTCCCGGCCCCGATCGATCGAAACGTCCGGCCTCATCCGCCGGCGGCGACTTATCGCCGTGTTGAAGGCAATCCGATACAGCCAGGTGTAGAACGAGCTTTGTCCTTCGAACGACGCCAGCTTCAGATAGGCTTGGACGAAAGCGTCCTGGGCCGTGTCCTCGGCTTCCTCCCGGCCGCCGCACACATGCACCAAGGCCGTAAACAAACGGTCCTGATACTTGCGAACGAGCTGCCCAAACGCGGCTGGTTCGCCGCGCCGGGTTGCGAGGATGAGTTGTGCGTCGTCCTGCACCACGTTGTCATCGCCTTTGACGCACCGACCCCCTGGGAAGTTCCCCGCCTGGGCCGGCAAAACTCGCGCAAGTTGCTTTCCACCGTTGAACTTACATCCGCCCCACCCTGCTAGCATCGGCGCAAGCGCCAAGCCGCGATACGGTTAGGAGCGGCAGACTGAATCATAAACAGCACCGCACGGGTGGACATAATGTCAGTAAAATCGCGCGGAAAAATACCGCGGCGGGGCAACGCGGCGAAGCCGCGAGTTTTCAGTAAACAATTCACAGTAAACAGTTCTTGACCCCTCGCCCAACCATCCCTGCGAGCTGCTCCCTGCTCTCTAACTTCTGAAATCTGAACTCTGCCTTCTGAATTCCCCGCCGCCCTCCGCTTTCCGCTCTCCCCTCACTCCACCCGGCAAACAAAACACTTCAAATACTCCGACTCCAGGCAGGTTGCCGAGACCGGATGGTCCGCCGCGGCCCCGAGTTGCTCGAGCAGGCGGATGTCCCGTCCCGACTTCTGGGCCACGCCGCTGAGCATGTGCTGAAAGTCCTCCCGGCTGACGCTTCCGGTGCAGCTGCAGGTGATCAGCAGTCCGCCGGGGTTCAGCACGTTCAGCGCCGAGCGGTTCAGCCGGTGATAGGCCATCAGCGCCGCATTCACGCCGCTCCGCCCCTTGGCGAACTTCGGCGGATCGAGGATCACGGCGTCGAACTTCTCGCCAGCCGCGGCCAGGGCATCGAGCTTCTCGAAACCGTCCGCTACTTCAAACCGCACGTTGGTCAATTCGTTTCGCTGGGCGTTCGCCTCGGCCCGGGCAATCGCCGGCTTGCTGCCGTCGACGCCCAGCACCTCGGCCGCTCCACGCTTCCCAGCCGCCAGCGAGAACCCGCCGGTGTAGCAGAACATGTCGAGCACGCGTTTTCCTTGCAGGTACTCGCCAACGATCCGCCGGTTCTCCCGCTGGTCGAGATAGAAGCCGGTCTTCTGCCCGCTCCGCAGATCGACTTCGAACTTCACCCCATGCTCCTCGATCACAATCGGTTCCTTGGGAATCGCTCCCCAGGTGCGACCGTCGTTGAGTTCCAATCCTTCGAGCTTGAGCATGCTCGGATCGGTCCGCAGCACCATCCCCTTCGGCTGCACCAGGCTCCGCAGCGTGCTGGCGAGCACATCGATCCGCTGCGCCATTGCGAGCGACGTCGGCATCAGCACCAGGTAGTCGCCGTAGCGATCGACGATCAAGCCGCTCAGCCCATCCGCTTCGCTGAACACCAACCGCGTCGCCGTTCGGCTGCGCTCTTCATTCGGCTCGGCCGGTTCGTAGCCAATCTCGCGTCGCAATTCGACCGCCTGCGTCAGCCGCTTCCGCCAGAAGGCTTCGTCCAAGTCCTCCTCCTGCGACCAGCTGAAGAGGCGAATCGTGATCCGGCTGCGGCTGTTGTAGAGCCCGCGGGCGATGAACTTCCCCTTGTCGCTCAGCAGGTCGACGACCTTGCCGTCGAGATCGAGAAAGTGTTCCCCTTCGAGCGACGTCGGCTCAATCCGGTCAATCGCCGACGACAGCACCCACGGATGCCGCCCAAAAAACGGCTGGGCCTTCTTGGCCTTCAGCACAATGCGAGCAGCCACCTGCGGGCTGGTGGCGGGGGGCGTAGCGGCGGATCCAGTATCCATAACGAGCGAACCAAAAATCGCCCGCATACCCGGGCGCCTTAAAGCGAAAGAAGCAATCCTTCACCATACCGGAAACCGCCCCCCGTAGGGTAGGCTTCCAGCCTGCCCGCCCAAGTAGCAGGCAAAGTAGCAGGCACACTCCGTGTGCCGTCTCCGATGCCCCGCGCAAGAGCCCCGCCCCGCATCATCTGCCAACGGCACACGGAGTGTGCCTACTACCTTCTCCGTCCCAGGCTCCAGCCTGGGACGAAACCACCCCGAGGCTCCGCCTC
>JAEZAS010000503.1 GCA_023430365.1 Planctomycetota bacterium | reverse complement strand
GTCGATCTCTGCTCGATGGCGTAGATAGTAGGCAATGACACCGTAGACGTCGGGCAGCTTGAGCGCCGGATACTGCTGGACGATCGTTTCCGGACTGGCGCCATTTTGAAAGGCGTGGATGACGATTTCGAGCAAGACTCGGGTTTGGCCAACGCGAATCGAACCATCCTCGTCCTGACGGAGTGGCGGCGTTTCGCTCTGAAGTACGATGCTCATCGGTCATTTCCCAAGCCAGTCGGTTGAATCCCTGGTCCATTATAGGACGCGGCGGAATCCGTTTCCAAAGCACGCGCCGCTCACGCTGTCTGCTGGGGAGGCAAAGTCACGCGCCGCGTAATGCCAATTGCCTCCAGGAACGTCCCATCGTGACTCACCACGAGGAGGGCTCCGTCGTAGGCTCACAGGCCAGCCTCGATCGAGTCGATCGAGTCGATATCGACAGTTCGTTGGCTCGTTCGCGGCCGATCGTTCCACTGCTCTACGTCCAGAGCGATTTGCACGGCAGCAGCCGGGCGCCTTGCTGGTCGGCGACGGCGTATTCCCGCGGGCCCCACAGGCTTACGCCGGCGGATCGGCCGTCGGGAGCGAGAATGAACAGCGTGACGTTCCACCGCGGCCTGCCGGTCGAATCCCGCTCTTCCTGCGGAACGCTTTCAGCAATACGTTTCAAGGCTTCGAGTCCCGCTCGCTCCGGATCGAAACTCCGTCCGCCACTCGCGGCCGAGCGCATCAGTTCGACGACGAGATACGACGAGAGATTTTGCAGGTTCGCCTCGCCGTGGCCAATGCTGCCGCACGTGCCCGCCGAGTTGTCGGCATACAGACCGGCGCCCAGGATCGGCGAATCGCCCACGCGCCCCGAGAGCTTGAACGGGTGACCACTCGTGCTGGTCACGCAGCCGAGATTGCCCGCCCCGTCGAGAGCCGAGACATGAACCGTGCCGCCTTGATCGATGGCACGCTGAAGCGGATCGACCGGGGGAGATTGCCCGGCAGGCGTCGTCGCGGCGTCACCTGCAGCAGCCGATGCCGGCAGAACGAAAGGCGGGCGATAGTACTGATCGAACCAGGCCTGGACATCCGGATCGACGGGCCCAGCCGGGGGACGCCAATCGTCGGTATCGCTGTGCGTGCGTTTCCAGTGGAGCCAGATTCGACGGGCCTTGTCGCTCAGCAGGTTTTCCTCCGGAAATCCATTCGCTCGGGCGAAGGCCAGGGCTCCCTCGCCGACGACGAGCACCCGGCCGGTCTGCTGCATGAGCAACCGGGCGACGCGGGACGGATAGCGAACGTTCCGCAGGCCCGCCACGCCGGCCCCCCGACGCGTTCGGCCATCCATGACGGCCGCATCGAGCTCGACCACGCCGTCTTCGTTCGGCACTCCGCCGTAGCCGACCGACTGCTCCTCGGGATCGTCCTCGACGAGCGTCACCCCTTCGACCACCGCGTCGAGCGAAGACATGCCCTGCTGCAGCAGCTCGTAGGCCCGGGCGGCAGCGTTCAATCCGTTATGCGAAGCAATGACCTTCATGGGGCAAATCCTGAGGGGTCGAACGTAGGGCAAGCTGCCAGCTTGCCCGGGCACGAACCTGGAATGGACGAAGTCGCGACACCAGCGCCAATCCGTCGCCGTGGCTTGACGCAAGTCTATACATTCGGTACAATTTTGTCAACAGTTTTTCGTGAATCAAACTTCCCTTAGTCATCGCGGACGAGCCCGCGCGCAAGGGGTTGTAAAACCGATGCTGCTCCGAGCCTACACAACGCGTCTGGCAATCCTGCCGAGGGGTTGTGAAGCGGGAGGGGTGGTTTTGCACGAATGCAAAGCCGAGGCCGAACTTAGCGTCGATCGTCGCAGGCGCGCAAGGGGTTGTTTTTTTGGTTCCAAGGTTCCGGCGGTCGGTGAACCAGTTAAACGCGCAGAGGTGTTGTAATGAGTGGTCCCTCAGGCGATGCGATGCCCCCGTTCAACGGCAAACTGGTCGCCATTGCCATCGCCAGCGCCGCCAAGGAGCCGATGCGGTCGGTCGATGCCGTCGAAGCGCTGGCTGGGTTTGGCCTGGTGGGGGATCGGTACGCCGAGGGACGCGGGGCTTATCAGCATGTCCGGCGGCGCGTCGAGCAGCAGGTGTCGCTGATTGCGGAAGAGGCTCTCGACGCGGCCAATGATCAGTTGCTGCTGCCGTTTGAGCACCTCGACTCGCGGCGGAATCTGCTGACGCGCGGCGTGCCGCTGAACGACCTTGTCCGACGGCCGTTCTGGATCGGCGATGTGCTGCTCCGCGGCCTGCAGCTCTGCGAGCCGTGCGGCTATCTCGAACGAATGACGCAGACCGGGATTAAGCAAATCCTCCAAGGCCGCGGCGGACTGCGCGCGGAAGTCCTGAAAAGCGGAACGCTGCACGCCGGCGACGCGATTCGCCTGGCGACCAAGGGGGAGGTGCACCAGGTCCTGTTGGACTCGTCCCCTTAGGCCTCGTCCCACTGCCAGCCGAGGGGCGTTTTCAGCTCTTCCTCGGCGATTTTCGCCCAGGGGGTGCCTGGGTGCTCTTTGACAACCCGGTTGAGATACATCCGAGCTTTGTCGGCCATCTTTTGCATGGCGCTGCCGGTCTCGATCGTGTCGTTCTGCTGGAGAATCCAGATCGAGCTCCCTTCCTTGGTGAACGTCTTGCCACGCTTCAGGGCCGCGATCATCGAGTTGTAGCCGTCGATGCGCACCTTCGCCGCGGTGACGCGGCCCATCGCCAGATCAAACTCCGCCTGCCAGCGAGGGTCCGTGAGCTTTTCGCGATCCCCTTCCCCTTGGGCGAGCACTTCGTAGACGCGGTCGATCGGCGGGGCATGGCGGGCGGCGAACTGCTGGGCCGCGTTCATCTGGCGGACGGTCTGGGCCTCGTTGCGTTTCTCGAAGCGAGTTTCCGGATTGCCGTCGATCTTGATCGACGGCAGCTTCGCCGCTTCGTGCAGGGCCTTGCGGGCCTTGTTCTCGGCGAGCAGTTTTTGATAGCGCTCCTCCGAGACATAGTCGGGCGTGTAGCGGCTCAAGCTGCCGTCATCGAACGTCGTGGCCACGGCGGTCGGCCAGGTGTTGATGCCGTAACCGCCGCGGAAACCTCCCAGCGTGCGCACCGCGAGGTACTGCCCGCCACTGGCCCGGCAGAGCCATTCCAGGCCGAACGGACCGAAGCCGGAATCCACGATCTCCAGGTCGCTTCCCCGGTAACCGTAGCCCGATCCCCAGAAACCGACATCGACGCGCTCGCTATAGCGCGATTCGGGGCCGTGGGTCGGATACTGTTCGGCGGTCTCGGCCACCGGCTTGCTCGTCATGCCACCCATGCGCGCGGCGAATGGGTTCATTTGTCCCCACGGCGCCGGCGGACCCACGACGTAGACCGGAATGGTCAGCTTCTCGGCCAGTTCGACGGTCTTGTCGACCTGGTTCTGATCGTCCCCCGCCTCGTCGGTTACGACGATCAGCACAACCTGCCGGCCTTGCTGCATGCGATAGTCGGCATACTTCTGGAGGACTTCGCCGATCGCGGTGAAGGTCTTCTCCCCCTTCGTTTCCGTGCCGCCCGCCTGGCCCATGGCCGCTTTGATCGCCGTGGCGTCGCTGGTGGGAGTTTCGGTCAGGATGTTGAGCTTCTGATCGAAGGAGGCCACCACCGTGAGCAACTGCGGCTCCGGCGATTGAGGCAACTGCTGAACTTCGGCGCTGTCGTAGAACCGGCCGGCGACGCTGGCGGCGTCGTTGACCAGTTGCTGGGCGCTTTGCGAATGATCGAAGAGCCAGATGGCGAGGGTCGGTCCCGCCTCAAGGCCGGCCTGGACGGCGCGGGTGGCATTCTGCAGGGCAACGGTCTCGGGAGTGCCGGTGCTCGCCTGGAAGGAGCGCGTGGCTTCGAACGAACGGTCGAGCGAGGCCAGCGTCTCGGGACTCGCCTCGCCGGGCTCCGGACGGCGGGGCTTGTGGAACTTGCTGTTCTCGGGGGTGAGGATCTTTCGCTCTTGATGCTTCTTGACCTGGTCGGCCCGCTTGGCCACGCCACGCATATTCGGCTCCTGGCAGCCGACCGACAGGCCAACGAACAAAACGAGCAGAACGGCAACTACACAGCGCATCAACAAACCTCCCAAGAAGGCGAAATCCTGTCGCTCCCTTTCATTCTAGCCGGTTTGCGAAATTTTGTGGTTGGCAATGCTCCAATCGGGCGACATTCCGCCGCAACGCGCCATCTGCTTCGTTACAAAGGGCTTACACCGAATCAGGGCGTTCCAAACCTATAATCGCGCGCAGTGGGCGACCCATCCCTCGAATAGGAGCGCGACGATGTATAGGCAATGGATAAGTCTGACGGTGCTGATCCTGCTGACGGCCGATTCCACGGGGCTGGCCTGCGGCGATTCCCTAAAACAAGCGGCAATCTCGCTCGCGCGGGATAACGGGCAGAATTCGAGCGAACTCGAGGCCCAATTGCGGGCAGCGGGGCCCGATGGCGTCGCCGCGATGACAGCCGTTCGCCAGCGACTCGTCACTCACGTGGCGTCCCTCCAGCGTCCCGATACGGCGGGCGACGTTTTGCAGCGGGCGACCGAACGCCTGGCCCGGTTCGACGCGGCGATGGATCGTGTCGGCGGAGCCAGGTACTGCTCGCGGTCGGGCTTGTACTGGCACACCGACTTCGAGTCAGCCCAGGCCGCCGCCAGGAAATCGGGCAAGCCGATCCTGAGCCTGCGCCTGCTCGGCAACCTGACCGATGAGTACAGTTGCGCCAACAGCCGGTTCTTTCGAACCACGCTATATGCCAATGAAGAGGTCTCGCGGCTGCTGCGCGACAACTTTGTCCTGCACTGGAAGAGCGTCCGCCCGGTGCCGGTTGTCACGATCGATTTTGGCGATGGTCGGAAGCTGCAACGGACCCTCACCGGCAACAGCATTCATTACGTGCTGACGTCCAATCTGGAGGTGGTCGAAGCGCTGCCGGGACTTTACGGTCCGAAGGCGTTCCAGAGTCAGCTCAAAGACTCGCTGGAAGCCGTTCGACAAATGTCTGAAATGGATTCCCAGCAGCGGAGCGAGGCGATCGCACAGTACCACCGCGAGAAACTGCTGCGGCTCGAAGCGGCGTGGACGACAGACCTCGCTCGAGTGAACCGGAACGCCCTGTTGTCGGACTTGCCCCCTCGGGAGCTATCGCTGTCACAGCCCGTCCCAGCCAAAGGAAGCGCGACACCACCGCCGGCGGCAGCGGCAGCTCGCATTGCCATGCCGAAGGCAAAACTGGAATTGCCGGTCATCGCTCATGTGACCGCCGAACGGCAGGATCCGGCGACGCTGGAAGACGAAAAGATCTGGGGGGCGATTGCCGCACTGCACGCCGAGGAGGCTCAACTCGATCTGGCGAGTCGCGCCCTGATTGAGAGCGAAAACCCCACCGCGGCTCAGGCAGGCCAACTTGCGGTGACCAAGCGAGTCGTGGAAAGCCCGCTGGTGCGGATGGTTCGCTCGTTCCAAAGCGCCATCGCCCTCGATACGGTGAAGAACGAGTATCAACTGCACCGCACGATCCATCAGTGGCTGTCCCAGGCCGACTATCGTCCGGGTGTCGACGCGTTGAACGACCGTGTGTACGCCCAATTGTTCCTCACGCCGCGCAACGATCCCTGGCTAGGGCTCGCCCCAGCCGACGCCTATACGGCACTGCCCAACGGCGGGGTGACGCAGACGACGGCCACGGCCACGAACGCGCCGTAGCTGCGTTTGCGCCATTGGACGGCGTCTGATTTTGCTACGGCCGGTGAAGTCTGCTCACTACAATGGAGGCGGCGCGGCGGATCGATCCGCTGGGCCGCTTCCGCTTTGGATGCCACTCCCATGTCGAAGTCGATCCTGACCGTCGAAGACGATGCGGCGATTCGCCGGGGCATCGTCGACGCCCTCCGTTTCGTCGGCTTTCAGGTACTGGAAGCCGGCCATGGCGATCTCGGGTACGAGATGGCCCTGCAGCAAAGCTACGACCTGCTGTTGCTCGATCTCGTGTTGCCGGGCCGAGGAGGTTTGGAGATTCTGCGCGCGGTGCGAGCCTGCCGGCCGTCGCAGCCGGTGATCATCTTGACCGCCCGCGGCGAAGAGAACGACCGCGTCGAAGGCTTGAAAGCCGGCGCCGACGACTACGTCGTCAAACCCTTCAGTGTCAAAGAATTGCTCGCGCGGGTTGAAGCCGTGCTGCGTCGCAGCCCCGAGCGACCGGTTGATGTGAACTGCATTGACATTCCGGCGGGCACCGCTGACTTCGCCCGCCGGGAGGTGCGTTTTTCGGACGGCAGTCGCTGCGAGCTGTCGGAGCGGGAAATCGAGCTGCTACGGTATCTGGTGACGAATCCTGGCCGGGCGATCGGGCGAGAAGAATTGCTCGCCAATGTCTGGCGAATCAATCCCGACGGTCTACCGACGCGAACGATCGACATGCACATCGTCCGGTTGCGCGAGAAGCTGCGTGACGATCCGGCCCAGCCGCGAGTCTTGCTGACCGTGCGCGGCAAAGGCTACATGTTCGCGGCGCCGACGGCGACGGGAGCCCGCTCATGAAGCGGCCCTGGCAGATCTGGACGCTCTACGCCGTTGGCCTGGCGATTGTCATTCCCGCGATGGGCTGGCTGACGGTGAAGGCGATCGAGCTCGACCGGGCCGAATCGGTCGCCCGCCAGCAGGCAGAGCAGGAAGAAAACGTCAGCCGGGCGCTCTGGCGTCTCGACGCATTGTTGACGCCGCTCCTCGCCCAGGAGGCGGCCCGGCCCGACTTTGTCTACCGGCCCCTCTACAACTCGACCACTCCCACGGCCAAGGGCGCCGCCAGCAAGGCGATCTCACCGCTGCTACTGGAGCCGCCGGATTTTGTGCTGGTGCATTTTGAGCTTCATCCCGACGGCCGGATGACTTCTCCCCAAGCGCCGATCGCCAGCGACCGGCAGTGGGCGTTGCAGAACGGAGCGACTCAGGAACGGATCGAGGAATCGACCCGCCGACTGGCTCAACTAAGCGGCCAACTCTCGCCTGCCCAGATGGTGGCGGAACTGCCGGACGAATCGCTGCCGGAGGTGCTGGTGAGCAGTGCCCCGGCCAACACCAACCGCCTCAGCGCCGAGGACAATTCGCTCGTCGTCGCCAACACCTATTCGGTCCCCACCCAGCAGCTCGAGCAGCAGCGCTACGGGGAAAACGCCTCGCAGCAGGCCAGCGACTACTCAACCGTTGAAACAAGTCCGGGACGAGCACTGCCAGGCGCGACCAATCGCGGCCAACAGGCTTTCCCGCCGCAATCATCGACGACTCCTCGACCGCAAACTCCGGTTCAGAGCGACTACCCCATGCAGCTCGCGGAACCCACGACCATCGACGATCCGGCGCAGCAGCAGGTTGCGTCTCCTCCGTCACTGGCGGGGGAGCGCGGCTTTGAAGGAGCCTATGCGTCGAATTCGCGGATGCAATCGCGCGGCGGAAAGGATCTCGCCAGCCGGGACGCGGCCTATCAATCGTACGCTCAGCAGGCCTTTTCGCAGCAGCGGCAGGGCTACCGTCAGCTCGCTCCTCCGCAAGCGGAACGAGTGATCGAAGGGGTCAGCCGGCCGCTGTGGATCGGCGATCGGTTGATTCTTGCACGGCGCGTCCAATCGGGAGGCACAACGCTGATTCAGGGCTGTTGGCTGGATTGGGAGAAGTTGCAAGCGCGGATGCACGAAGAGATTGCCGATCTGCTCCCCAATCCTCGGCTATCCCCTGTTACTGTCGATGAGCCGCCGGCAAGCGCCCGACTGCTGGCCACGTTGCCCGTGCAGCTATCGGTAGCGCCACCGCAGCCGAACGTGCCGACGTTTTCACCGATGCGGATTTCGCTGCTGGTGGCCTGGGCCTGTGTGATTGCGGCGGCATTGGCGGCGGCGGCTACACTCTTAAGCGTGGTGGCCCTCAGCGAACGGCGGGCTGCGTTCGTCGCGGCGGTAACGCATGAGCTGCGCACCCCGCTCACCACGTTTCGCATGTATGCGGAGATGCTGGCCGAAGGGATGGTGCCCGATGAGGAGCAGCGACAGCGTTATCTGGAGACGCTGCGCGTGGAAGCCGATCGCCTGCATCACCTGGTCGAAAACGTGCTGCAGTATGCGAGGCTAGAACGCGGCAGCCCCGGACGTCGCCGCGAGCAGACCGATCTCGGTAGCCTGCTCGATCGCCTCATTGCCCGATTGGCGGATCGGGCGATTCAGGCGGAAATGAAACTGCAGGTGGACCTCAGCGAAGCCGATCGACTGGCCGCGATTTCGGTGGACGTGGGAGCGGTGGAACAGATCTTGTTCAACCTGGTCGAAAACGCCTGCAAGTACGCGGCGGGCTCCAAAGATCGACGCCTGCGAATTGAAACGGAGGTGTTGCCGCGGCACTTCCGCATTCGCGTACGCGACTTTGGGCCGGGCATTTCCAGCGAGGGGCGGCGAAAGCTGTTTCAGCCGTTCTCCAAGTCGGTCCATGAGGCGGCGGTTTCGGCGCCGGGTGTCGGGCTTGGTCTGGCTCTCTGCCGGCGGTTGGCGGCCGACATGGGTGGCCGGCTGGAGCTGCTGGATGGCAATGGTGGGGCGGTGTTTGAGCTGACGCTGCCGAGATAAGCGGCTGGCGCAGGGCAAGGGCCCCTCGCCCTGGCCCTCTCTCGAAGGGAGAGGGAATGCCCGACGCGTATTGGCAGGGGCGGATTAGTTCAGCGAGGGATTGTCGGGGAGTGGCTTGTTTTTGAACTGGGGTCCGAGGATGTCGAGGCCGATCTCGCGTGTCAGCCGCTGCCACTGATCCTCGGCCGACATAAAGACGACCTCCGCCGACGCAGGCGAGGTCAGCCAACCACCGACTTCGAGTTCGCCCTCCAATTGCCCTTCGCCCCAACCCGAGTAGCCGGAGAAAAGCCGGAACGGCTGATCCTGCTGGCCGATGATCGCCCGCAGCTGGTCCTTATGGGCCGAGAAGTAAACGCCAGGCAGCACTTCCGCTTCGGCTTGTTCCTCAACGCCGTGAATGGCGACGAGCGGACCTTGCACCGGGCCGCCGAAGTAGATCGGATCGTCGCAATCGACATCGTCCTCGCCGGCCAGGCGCATCACCTCGCGGATCGTGGTGTTCATCGGCCGGTTAAGCAACAGGCCAAAGGCGCCTTCCTCATCGTGCTTGATCATGAGCACGACGGAGCGATTGAAATTGGGATCGCCCAGGTAGGGCGAAGCGACGAGAAAGTGAGCCTGCAGAGTCGACATGGGAGAGCAGCACGAAGAGGCCAGCGGAACGACTCCAACGCAGGCTATTCTATGCCCGGCCAAGGCGGCTGCCCACTGCCGGAGCCGGGAACCGTTCCGCACCCGGCCGTGCCGCTCGTTACGACGCTCTGCGTCGTAACGCCAGAAGGGACGCTCCGCGTCCGCCGTCGCGCGGTCCTGGCGAGAGAGCAGAAAACACAGGACGCAGAGCGTCCGGAGAGGCGTTCCCACGCAGAGCGTGGGAACGAGAGATAGAGCGTGGGAACGAGAGAAACTTAGCCGCCCCAGGTTTCTTCCCATACGCAGCCGGCCCACGACCAGCCGACGCCGAAACCGATGAGCATGTTCTTCATGCCACGGGTCAATTGGCCGCGCTTTCGCAGTTCGTCGATCAAGATCGGCAGCGTCGACGAGACCGTGTTGCCGCAGTGCTCGAGAATAATCGGGAGTTTCGCGTCGCCCAGCTTCAAGGCTTCCTGAAGCTGCTCGAGCATCTTGCGGGTGGCTTGATGCATGAGGAACAGGTCGACCTTCTCGCGCGGCAGATTGGCCGCGTCGAGAATGTTGCTCACGAGTTTCGGCACGGCGGCGACGGTGAAGCTGATCAGCCCCGGGCCATCCATGTAGAGCGCGCTTTCCCACCGCTGGCGGTTGCGCGGCTTGATCACCTGATCGCCGGTGCGAGCGCCACCCTTGTTCACGATCAGGGTATTGGCCCCGCTGCCGTCGGTGCCGAACTGGAACGCGGTCAGCGACGGGCGCTCGGCGGCGTCGATCAGCGTGGCGGCCGCTCCGTCGCCGAAGATGGTTCGCAAGCTGCGGTCGTCGGGATGGATGTACTTGGTATAGGTCTCGGCGGTCAGCAACAACACCCGGCGTACGCTGCCGCTACGGATCAACCCGTCAGCCAGCGACAATCCATAGACAAAGCCGGAACAACCGAGATTGAAATCGAGGGCGCCGACCGACGTCTTCAGCCCCAAGCGGTCCTGGAGCAGGCAGGCGGTCGTCGGCAGCGGATAGTCGGGCGTCTGCGTGCAGAGCAGGACGAAGTCGATGCTCTGCGGGTCGATGTTGTGCTGCTCAAAGAGTTTCTTGGCCGCGGCGACGGCCAGATCCGAAGCACATTCATCCGGCGCAGCGATATGCCGCTGGGTGATGCCAGTCTTCTCCTGGATCAAGTCCATGTCCCATTGCGGGTACATCGCCTTGAGCTGCGCGTTCGTCTCGACACGCTCGGGAAGATGAATCGCAATCGGTCCAACGGCGGCGTAACTCACTACCAGAGCAATCCTGTCCTTGGGTGAAGCGAGACGCCTTGGGCAAAGTGCGAGCGTCCCTATGCTCTCTTGCCGCCGGACACTTTGCGGGTGCTATCACCCGTCGTTCCGCGACACTTGTTCGCCTCTTCCGGCAGGTTCACTTGGCCGGGAGAAAAGTGACCGAATGCCCGTGCGCCAGCTTGGAAGCAATCAAACAACCTTACCGCTGCAGCAAAAGCAGGTCAATCGGAGCTTGCCTGGCGATTGCGAAAGCTCTGCGAGTTGCCGCAAGCCGGCAGGGAGCTTCCCTTGACCTTCCGCACTGCGGGCAACTACACTCCGCCCCCCCGTCTACCGGCTTTTTTGCGGCCGCGGATGGTCCGTCCGACGTCAGCCGCCAAGCAGGGACCGTGCGAACGCTTGCGGCGGCAGATTTCAAGCTCGTCAGACCGAGCAAATTTGCATGATGCGCTTCCTGGCAATGCGAATCCTCCTGTGCAGCCTGCTGGCGGTGGCGTGCGTTTCCGGACGCTGCCAGGCAGCCGGTTGGCCGGACGAGCGTGCCGCGGGGCCTTTTATCTGTCATGCCGATTTCTCGCTCGCCGACCAACAGCCACTGCTGGACGAGTTGGCGATGCTGCAGCGCGACATGCAATCGATCCTCGGCGTCGGTCAGTCGCGGGAAGTGGTCCACCTATTCCTGTTCCAACAAAAGACAACCTATCAGGCCTACCTGAAGCAGCACTTCCCGCGAGTTCCGGCGCGAAGGGCGCTCTACATCAAGGGGCGCGGTCCCGGCATGGTGTTTGCGCACCAGGGGCTCGACTTCGAAGAGGACGTGCGACACGAAAGCACCCACGCCCTGCTGCATGCGACCCTCGCGCATGTGCCGCTCTGGCTCGACGAAGGGCTCGCGGAGTACTTCGAGGTGCCGCACGACAAGCGTCCTGCCGGCAATCCGCATCTGGCAACCATCCAGGCGATGGTGGCGACCGGGCAATTGCCTCGGCTGGAAGCGCTCGAGGAACTGAACGGCGTGGAAGCGATGGGGCGGGAGGAGTATCGCGACGCCTGGGCTTGGGTCCACTTCATGCTGCACGGCCCGCCCGAGGCGCATGACGAGTTGGTTCGCTACCTGCAAGATTTGCAGGGGCACGCCGACGTCGGCCGGTTGAGCGATCGACTCCGCCGGCGGTTTCCCGATCTCAACCAGCGCATGCTCCGGCACTTCGCTCGCTAGGCTGCGGCGAAGTTACCCGGACCGGCCGATGTGTCCGAACACTTCTTCGAGAATGCCAAGGTCGTTCTCTGCCGCAGCACTGCTGCGCAGACTGACGGAGCCTTCCTCCGCGGCGCTCAGCAGAGCGGCATCTTGCAGGGCGGCGCTGAGCCCTCGCCGCTGCACGGTGAACGCATCATTCGCCATGAAGTGAGCGCCAACCCAATGACATTCGGTCGAGGCCATCGGCTGAGTCGCATTGCTGCTCTCAGTGGAATCAACCGCCCCGGTGTTCAAACTCAGTAGCTGGGCGTAATCCACGCTACCCATGGCCGCGTGCTGCCCTGGCTTCGGCGCCTCAATCGGCCCGACGAAGTCCGCCGTAGCGATCGACGACGCGGTGTAGGCGGTCGCTTTGGGAATCTTGGCGATCACCATGAAGCCGCTGACCGAACTTCGCGTGCCGCGGCCGAACACCCAAGTGCCGCTGGCGTCGTTACCCCACTGGCTGCCGGCCGTCGGCTCATGGACGAGCGCGATATCTCCGATGCCACCTTTGGCCGTCACAAACTCGGCCTGCACGTTCACCGTGTAGGCGGACGAAATGAGCGATGCCCGGCCGCCGCGGAGCGTGGCCTTGTCCGCAAGGTTTCCACCGATGAGCGTCGCTGTGTCGACGCCGCCGTTGCCATTGAACGTGACCTGTTTGGCGGCGCCGATCATGTAGGTCGTGCCGTTGACCACAATCTGCTTCTGCGCTCCGGACGCGTCGAAGGTGAACGTATCGTTCGCCGCAGAACCGTGGACGGTGACCGTCGAGCCGCCGATCGTCACCATGTTGGTGATCCGCAGATCGACATCGCTATTGGTTCCGACGAGCCGCACGAAATAAACGCCGCCAGAACCCGCGTTCACATCGATGCGTTCCACCCCCGTTACCCCGTCGACCGAACGGAGGAGCAACTGCTGGCTGTTATAGACCTCCAGCCGAACGTTCCCGCCCGCCTGGTTGTGAAAGGCTTCGAACGTGAGCAAGCCGGACCGGCTGGCGGTGACTTGCAGCCAACGTTCTCCATTGACTTGCAGATCGGCATAAGTGCCCGAGCTGATTTTTCCCAGGTTGCCGCTCACCGGCACATTGCTCGGCGGAGTCGGGGCTGGTGGCGCTGGCGGTGTGGGATTCGTCGGGGGGGTAGTGGGAGGCGGATTCGAGGGTGGGGGCGTGGGATTGGTCGGCGGAGGAGTTGTCGGAGCGGCCGCCACAAACTCGCTTTGGATTTGATACTTGCCAATTCCTGCCGACGTGCCGACGCCGAACGTATAGGACTGTCCAGCCACGACGTTGAACGTCAGCTTGTTGCCCGAGATTTGGGCGCCCGCGATCGACGTGGTCCAACTGCCCGCCAGGTTGCCGCTTTGCTGCATCACCAGGGTCACCGTGCCCGTACGATCGGCAGTAAAGCGAAAGAAGTCCTGGTCGTTGAGCTGATTGATGGTGCCGCTGACATTGATCACGGAACCGAGGCCGTGGGCCGCTGCTGCGGACGAACCAAACTCGTCGGTGCCAACGACGTTCTCCAGCGCCCGGCCGAGATTCACTCGCCGATAGCTGCTCCCGGTGATCGCATCGTAGATCACATCGGCCGACGCATAGAGTCGGTCGTAGATCATGTCCTGGTTGACGTGGGCATGCCCCATGGCGAGCATGGCCTCGCGCACGAGAACACTCGCCCCAGCGACGTAAGGAGCCGCCATGCTGGTGCCTGAGGAGGCGCCAAAGTCGTACTTGTAGCCATCACCCCCATAGAAGTGATCCGGCAGGGTGCTGGTGATTTTCTCGCCTGGGGCGGCCAGGACGCGCGGGTCGCGCTGGCTGAAGCCGCTCAGCAAGCCGTCCTTGCCGACGCTGGCCACCGGCACCACATAGGGACTGACGGCTGGATAGCTCAGCCCGGCCTGGTTGTAGAGCTTGAACGAGTTGCCCGCTGCGACCGAAACGAAGATGCCATCCGCCTCGAGCAGGGCGAATTCGTCCTCGAGCGTCGCCCAGTTGGGCAACGTAGCGGAGTTCCATTCGGTGCCGAGCGACAGGTTGACCGTCGTGATCGGATTCTCAAAGGCGTTACGGTTGTCGTGGACCCAGCGGAGGGCTTGTTCGACCCAGGTGAAGTAGCCGTTGCCTTGATCGTCGAAGACGCGGAGCGCGACCAGATCGACGTCGCTCGCCACGCCGGAATACTTCTTATCATTGGCCCCCACAATGCCGGCCACATGAGTGCCGTGGTATCCGGCGGGGCCGTCGTCGTAGGGGTTCGCGTCGTTCTCGGCGAAATCCCAACCGCCAACGACCCGGCTGGCCTTGCCGTACCCACCGCCCAGGGCGATATGGTCCCAGGCGATGCCGCTGTCGATGATGGCGACCGTCTGCTTGCCGCCGGACAGGCCGTAGTTGTTGCGAACTGCGTTGACATCGGTCCAACCGTTACCGGCGCTACTGACGGCCGAGGGAGCCAGCACGGCCAGTTCGATCCAGTTGGGCAGGTTGGCGACAACGGGCTGGTCCTGCGGCAACAGGCGAAAATCGGCAATCGGATCCGCGGACAGGGCCAGGCGCTCTTCGAAGGTCTCGAAGTGGCTGGTGTGCTGGATCTCGGAAGGATCGTGCGGACGGTTCATCGGATCAGTCACGGCAAGGGGAACCGCGTCCGAGGGCATCCGCGCGCTGGGGGAGCGCACAGGGCAGCTATGGCGACGCCGGGAGGCGCAGCAAGGGGGAAGCAAGCCGCCTAAAAGCCCGAGGGCGGGCGTACGAGGGGGACCATCCAGCCGGAAACGTCCCTGCGGCTGACGAAGAACTCTAGGTTACTTTTTGCTACGTCCAGGATGCGGGATGGGTTCTTTTGCCACACGGTTTACCGTGGGCAACATGAACCGAAAGCGGTTTGGCCGTTACAGTTTGACTAACCGCTCCAAAGCGGCCTGTCGCTGGAGACGGGCGATTTGTCGGCCGCTGAATTTTGGCCAGCCGCCGCGCCGAAATAGTCTTAGTCCCACCGTTCACCTCCGCCGCAAAGGAATGCGACGTTGAGTACCGCCGGGCTCCTCCGCAACGCCTACTTGCTCTACTTCGCCCAGCCCGCGGCCGACCGCGCGCTCTATAAGACCCTTAAGGGCCGCAAGATCCGATCGGTCGTGCAACTCGGAATCGGCAACGGTGAGCGCACCAGCCGGATTGTCGAGGTCCTCGGTTGGGAGGGGGGCAATCTGCCGCTCGACTACACCGGGATCGACCTGTTCGAGCAGCGCCCGAAAACGGCGCCGGGGCTGACGCTTAAGTCGGCCTTCTCGCAGCTCAAGTTCAACGGGGTCAAGGTCCGTCTGACGCCCGGCGACCCCTACTCCGCCCTGTCGCGCGTGGCCAACCAGATCAAGGACGTCGATCTGCTCTTCATCTCGGCGGACCAGGACCGGGAGGCGCTCGAACGAGCCTGGTTCTACGTCCCGCGGATGATCCACGGCGAGACGCTGATCCTGGCGGAAGAGCCAGCGCCGAAGATCGGCCACACGTTTCGCGAGATCAAGCCGCTCGAGGTGCAGCGTCTTGCCGCGGCAGCCAGCCGGGCGATGCGCCGCGCCGCTTAGGCCAGTTGCTTCGCCGTCCGGTGAACAAGCGTATCGGGACGGCTATCGGAGCGTCGCATAGCTAGCGACGATGTCCGCCTCGGGGTTCAGCCTCCGCGCCTGCAAGATGCGGACTGCGGCGACCGTGGCCGCGAGTCCCACCGCGCTGGCGCCTAGGATCAAAGGCAGCGGCAGCGTCTCTGTGCCGGTCAGTTCCATGCCGCAAGCAACGATGTTCCAGCCAGCATTCACCGCGGCATGGGTTGCAATGCAAGGCCAGATGGAATCGGTCTTCCAGGCCACCCAGCCGAGCCAAATGCCCAGCGGCAGCGCAAACGCCACCGTGTGCAATTCCATGTGCACGACGGCGAACACTAGCGAGGTGACGAGAATGGCTGTCCACGGGGACCAGCGCTGGAGCAACCGCCGCTGCATGTAGCCGCGGAACAGAATCTCCTCGGTGAAGCCTGGGATCAGGGCAATGCAGGCGATGAACGGGACCACCGTCCCCCAAGTCATGTTGGCGTAGAGTCGTTCTGTCGACTCGTCGGGCGGAACCAACTGGGCGGCGGCATAGTACAGCCCCCAGCCAATTGCGACGGGCACGAACGATCCGAGCACCACCACGACGAACTGCCACGCGCTGAGCCCACTCGGCACAAACCCGAGCCGCTGCCGAAAGGTAACCGGGCTAAGCCAGGCGGCAAGCAGCGGTGTGATCAAGAAGGGGAACTGCCCGAATGCCAGGAGCAGGATATAGCTGATCGGATCTTCGATCACGCTGGCAATCTGGGCATCAATCTCCGAGAACGGCTCCCCAGACTCGATCAGCACGATCGCCCACACAATGCCGATCGCCACGCTGATGGCCATGGCTGCGCAAAAGGCGACGACGGGCGCAAGCAGCGCCGTCCAGATCCTCGGCCGCGCGCGCCAGGGCGGCGAGTAGTCCGGGTCTAGTTCGTCCCCCGCCTCGGGAGCGTCGCGCGGAGCCTGATACGGGTTCTGGTACATCAGGGCATCTTCCAGAACGAAGGATCGCCGCTGCGCAAAGCAAAGCGGGCAGACCACAATGCTGTAGCCTGCCCGCCAAGTTTTCAAGCGATTTCTGCCGCGATTGCCGAGCCGTGGAGCCGGCGAATTATTCGCGGGACATCTAGGAAGCCTAGCCGGCGGCTGCTTCCGTGTCGACCTTGGCCTTCTTCTCCTGTTCGGCCGACACTTCGGGATTCGGCGTCGCGTCCCCTTCTTCGAGGTTGAGCACCCACTTGATGCCACCCAGCAGCGACGCGCGGTAGGTCTCGTTGTTCCAGACGCTTTCGTTGTGACCGAGGCTCATGTGCATAACCTTGCCGTCGCCATAATTCTTCACCCAGAGGATCGGCACGTGATACGGCTTCTTGAGCTTGGTCTTCGCCATATTGAGGCTCATCAGCACCCGCACCTTCTCCGGCTGCCAGTTCTTGAACTGGTAGATCTCGTCCTTGATCTCAAATTCGTCCCCCCAGGGCTTGCTGGCGGGGTGGGTCTGGTCGTGGACGGTGATCGTGACGGTGTCGCCGGCGTTCCACGGATGGCCGTTGAAGGTGCCGCCGATCATGTCCCAGTACGGCTTGTAGTTGTGGTAGGTGTCGGCCGCCGAGTGAGCGCCGATGAAGCCGTGTCCCTTTTGCTTGAGCCACTCGTTGAAGAAGTAGTCGCGGTCCTCTTCCTTAATCGGCAGATCGCCGGTCGTGTAGAAGAAGACGATGTCGTAGTTCTTCAGGTTCTCTTTGGTGAAGTCCTTTTCGACGTCCTGCGTGCAGTCGACGCGAAACAAATTGCTCTGAATGCCGATCTCGGTGACGGCCCGTTCGGACGGCGAAAGCATGCCTTCCTTGCGCGTCACGCTGCCGTGCTTGAAGCCCTTGCTCTGCGTGACCATCAGAATGCGGTAGCCGCCTTCCTTTTTTTCCGCTTTGTCGTCGGCGGACAAACTTCCGAGAGCGACGAAACAGCAAATCGTCGCCAAACCCCAACTCGCCAAACACTTCATCATGGACAACTAGCCTCAAGTACAAATTTAGGTGGGAAGCAAACGCACACGTGCGCCTACCCAGTACGAAAAAACCATGGTAACTGCCCAGCCACCGAAGAACCATCAGCAGCCCACAATCGTCATACCTGCGAGACGTAAGTTCGCTCAGGCTCTGACTTGACGCGCAGCAACCGCAGTTCGCCGTGGTTTCGCTTGGATGAAACCACAGCCACCCCTTATCAAGTCTGTTCGATCGGCCAGACGTACAACACTTAACTCCACGAGGGTGATGCCATGAAATTCACATCCTGTCTGCTGGTGTTGCTCCTCGCGCAGCCCTGCCTGGCTGCTAACTTCACGCTGGAAATGAAACCGGTAACCGCTGTCGTTCGCCCCAGGCTCGCCGCCGTGGTGGAAGTCGCCGCTGTGAACGAAACAGACGGCACCGTCGAAGTTCCCGATCTGTACGACGATCCATTCCAATGCCACTGGTCGTGGTCCTGGCGTTGGAACGAGGGGCGAGGTTTTCAGGCGATCGGTCTCGACGAGCTTTTCGACGCAGTCCCGGAACCTCTCCCGCCACGCCTCGTCAGGCTGGCGCCGGGCGAACGAGTGACCTGGTTTGTCGTCCTTCCCGCACCCGAACAGCTTCCGAGCGGCGATTCGGCGACCTTGCGCGGCGTCTGCACTTCAGCGGATCGAAAAGGGGCCGAGGCGACCTGCACTTTCAAACTCGGCAGGCCGTTCGTGCCCCCCGAACGCGAACTGAGGCCCGACTGGTTCCAAATCATGCTTCCGACAGGGACCGAAACCAACGCTTTAGATTGGTTGAACGCTCAAAAGCCCTACCTGCAGCGCTGGTCGAGCGAGAAGGACGCTTCCCTGCTCCTCGGGTGGTTCTGCATCAATCTCGCCCGCAACCAGTTCGATGAGCGAGCATGGTCGCTGCTGCAATCAGAAGCCGCTGACCTCCGCGCCATCCGCAACGCCCGACTGGAGTCCGCGCTGCGAACTCACCAACCTTTCCTGCTCAAGAACGTCGCCCACAGTCTGCGCAAAGACCTTCAGGGCGACGATTCGCTCACAAAGTCACTGCGAAAGCAACTCGAAGCCGTGAAATAGCGAAACAGGCCAGTCTGATCACAGACGGGTGGCTGTGGTTTCGCCTCAAGCGAAGCCACGGCTACACTCGCGTTCTAACTCCGCCTTGGTTTGCCG
>JAEZAS010000113.1 GCA_023430365.1 Planctomycetota bacterium | reverse complement strand
TGCCGCTGGCGCAGGGGGTGGAGTTTGGGTTGCCGGGGAGTTAGTGGGTGGTGGAATGTCGAATGTCGAAGCACGAAGCGGGGGATCTTGGTGGCTGAGTTCGACAGAATTCAGACGCCCCGACGATTGGAGGACTGGTTTGTCTGAATTCTGGCGAATTCAGCTACGGGGAGGGTTTTCGGGCTTCGGGCTTTGAATTTCCTTCGACATTTGAATTTCGAAATTCGGGCTTCATGGCAGCTCCGTCTGCCCGCGCAGGGGGCGGGGTACAATGGGCTCCTAGGCGGGGGAGCGGCAGCGCTGCTATGATTGCCCAATGGAAATTCATTTGCTTTTGACATTCTATTGCATCTGCATTGTGGCGTCGTCGCTCGCCGGCGGACTGGCGCCGCAGCTGGTGAAACTGACGCACCGGCGGATGCAACTGATGATGAGCCTGGTCGGCGGGCTGATGCTCGGCGTGGCCCTGTTGCACCTGTTGCCGCATTCGGTGGCGGAGCAGGGGTCGGTCGATCGGGCGGTGATGTGGACGCTCGGCGGACTCCTGACGATGTTCCTGCTCATTCGCGTGTTTCACGTGCATGCGCACGAGCATGGCGACGTGAGCGATGCGACCGGTCATGCGCATGGCGGGCACGAAGCGCATGGTCACCGGCACGATCACGAGCATGACCATGATCACGGTCCCGGTCACTCGCATGGCCATTCCCACGCGCACGACCATGCGCATCACGATTGCGACCTGCAGCATGCGCCCGCCGTGGAGAAGCATCACCTGAGCTGGGTGGGGCTGGCGTTTGGGTTGAGCCTGCACACGCTCATCGATGGACTGGCGCTGGGGGCGGCCGTGGCGGCCGAGTCGCATGCGTATCGTGGGTGGGCGCCCTATGGGCTGGGGACGTTTCTGGCCGTGGCGCTGCACAAACCGCTCGACGCTTTGTCGATCACGTCGCTGATGGCGGCGGGAGGCTGGTCGAAGCGTTCGGCGTGGATTGCGAACGTAGTGTTCTCGCTCATGTGCCCGCTGGGGGCGATTGCGTTTGCGCTGGGCGTCAGCCGCTGGGTGGATGCGCAGAGCTTGATCGTCGGTTGCGCGCTCGCGTTTGCGGCGGGGGTGTTTTTGTGCATCTCGCTTGCGGACCTGTTGCCCGAGGTGACGTTTCATACGCACGACCGCTTTCGGCTGACGACGTTCCTGCTGCTCGGTGTGGGGCTGGCTTGGGGGATCGGCTTTTTGGAGCCCGAGCACAGCCACAGCCACAATCACGGCGCCACTCCGGCTCAGCCGCCGAGCATCCAGTCGACCAGCGATGAACCGGTGATGTGGCACGAGCCGAGCGGCGAAAAGAGTGCACAGAGTCGGTCACAGACTCCGTCACGAAGCGAGGCCAACGAACGTTAGAATGTGGGCGACGCTTGGAGAGTCGCTTAGTTTCACAACCTGATGAGCGCCTGCGATGTGGAAACGCTTGATCCCGATTGCCGCCGCCGTGGTGCTCATCGCCGGCCTGCTGGCCTATAGCCAGTTGCGCACGGAGCCGGCGAAGGTTTCGGGAATCGTCGAAGCGGACGAGATTCGCCTGGGCTCGCGCGTCGGCGGCCGGGTGGCGGAGGTGCTCGTTGAAGAAGGGGACGAGGTCGAGGCGGGGCAAACGCTGATCCGGCTGGAGCCGTACGATCTGGAACAACGACGGGCCGAGGCGGCGGCCTTGGTCGCCCAGCGTCAGGCGGATCTGGCAAAGCTGAAGGCGGGACTTCGGACTCAGGAAGTTGGCCAGGCGGAGGCGCGCGTGCGTGCGCTCGAAGCCCGGCTGAAGATGCTCGTCGAAGGTCCGCGGCCGCAGGAGATCGAAGCGGCGCGGGCCAGACTGCGACTCGCCGAAGCACAGCTGACGCGGGCCAACGAGGATTACAACCGCGATCGCCGGCTGGCGACGATGGGGAGCGGGGCGGTTACTCAGGAAACGCTCGATCGCCGCATTGAGGAACTGCGCGTGGCCCAGGCGAACCTTGAGGTTCGCGAGCAGGAACTCGAACTGCTCTCCGAAGGAACCCGTCAGGAGGAGATTGACGAAGCGCGAGCCCAACTCGACGAAGCCCGCCTGGCCGCGGAATTGGCGAAGGAGGGTTATCGGAAAGAGGATATTGCCCAGGCCGAGGCCGCGGTGGAAGCCGCCCAAGCGGGACTGGATGTCGTTGAGCGGCAATTGCAGGAGCTCAGCGTCGTTGCTCCGCTGGACGGGCGCATTGAAGCGGTCGAACTTCAGCCGGGCGATCTCGTGGCCGCCGGGGCGCCGGTGCTGTCGATGCTGAACACCAAGGAGCCATGGATCCGGGCCTATGTGCCGGAGAACCGGTTGAATATCAAGACCAACTCCGAGGTGAAGGTGACGATCGACAGCTTCCCGAACCAATCGCTCACCGGGCGCGTGGTCTTCGTGGCGAGGCAAGCGGAGTTCACACCGAGCAACGTGCAAACGCCGGAAGAACGATCGAAGCAGGTCGTGCGAATCAAGGTGGCCATCGAGAATCCACCGGCGGAACTGCGGCCAGGCATGTCGGGAGACGTCTGGCTCCCGTAATGGTGAGTCGTCGTAGCGAACCATGCCCAGCCCATCCTCTGCCGAACCGGTTATTGAAGTCCGCCATCTCGGGCGGCGGTTCGGCGATTTGGTGGCGGTGGATGATGTGAGCTTCCGGATCGAGCGGGGAGCGATCTTCGGGTTGCTGGGCCCCAACGGCAGCGGCAAGTCGACGATCATCCGCATGCTCTGCGGTGTTCTGGAACCGTCGGCTGGCGAGGCAAGGGTGCTCGGATACGACGTGCGCACCGAGGCCGAGGCGATCAAGCGACGCATCGGCTACATGTCGCAGAAGTTCAGTTTATATAGCGATCTGTCGGTGCGGGAGAACCTGAACTTTTATGGCAGCATCTATGGGCTGAGCGGCGCGAGGCTGGAGCAACGACGGAGGGACGTGCTGGAGCTGACGTCGCTGGAGGATCGGATCGATCAACTGGCGGGAACGCTGTCGGGAGGTTGGAAACAGCGGCTGGCGCTGGCTTGTGCGCTCATTCACGAGCCCGATGTGATCTTTCTCGACGAACCGACGGCGGGAATCGATCCGGTGGCGCGGCGGCAGCTCTGGGACCTGCTGTTTGAGCTGTCGGCCCGTGGAGTGACGCTGCTCGTTACCACGCACTACATGGACGAGGCGGAGCGGTGCACCGACATCGGCTACATCTACCTGTCGCGTCTGCTGGTGGTCGGCAAGCCGGAGGAACTGAAGCGGTTGCCCG
>JAEZAS010000455.1 GCA_023430365.1 Planctomycetota bacterium | reverse complement strand
GGCGAGCTCTGCTCGCCGGGGCTTTTTTGTTGCGCGATGCCGCTTCTAACCGAACCTTGTCGCCGGCCACCGTCTCCTGCGGGCAGTTTGCTGCGTATGATTGTCTTTCGAAAACTGTGAGGCGTAGAGGAGCGGAGTCCGATGGCGGTCGGTGAAACGGATTCGGTCGAGCCAGCGGGGCCGAGTTTGCCAGGAACGGGCGTGACGGTAGCGCAAGAGGGGGCCGTGTTTGCCGTGCTTGTCGCGCTGAGCGTTTCACACCTGCTCAACGACACGATTCAGTCGCTCATCGCCGCGATTTACCCGGTTCTCAAGGACAAGTATCTGCTGAGCTTCACGCAGATTGGCATGATCACGCTGGCGTTTCAGTGCACCGCATCGTTGCTCCAGCCGATGGTGGGTCTGTACACCGACCGCAAGCCGAAGCCCTATTCGTTGGCGGCTGGCATGGGAGTGACCCTATTTGGTCTCTGCTTGCTGGCGGTCGCTTCGAACTTCTACGTCATTCTTCTGGCCGGAGCGCTCGTGGGGGTTGGCTCCGCTGTGTTTCATCCCGAGTCGTCGCGCGTGGCGAGGATGGCTTCGGGCGGGCAGCATGGGCTGGCGCAATCGTTGTTTCAAGTCGGCGGCAACGCGGGATCCGCCATTGGTCCGCTGCTGGCCGCGTTCATCGTGGTGCCGCGCGGGCAGATGAGTATTGCCTGGTTTTCGATGGCGGCGGTCTGCGGCATCACCTTGTTGATGGGCGTGGGACGGTGGTATCACAACCACCTGGCCGAACTACGGGCACGGAAAAAGACCGCAAAGCCGGTCGTCGATACAGGCTTGTCGCGCGGGCGCGTGGCGTTTGCCGTTGGCATCCTGCTGCTGCTGGTCTTTTCGAAGTATTTCTATCTGGCGAGCCTGACGAGCTACTACACGTTCTATTTGATCGATACGTTCGGCGTCTCGGTGCAGATGTCGCAGATCTTCTTGTTTGTGTTTCTCGGAGCGGTTGCCGTCGGCACGTTCGGCGGCGGGCCGGTCGGCGATCGGCTGGGGTTCAAGACGGTGATCTGGGGCTCGATCCTCGGTGTGCTGCCCTTCACGCTGATCTTGCCGCACGTCAACTTGTTCTGGACGGTCGTGCTGACGGTGCCGATCGGCTTGATCCTGGCGTCGGCGTTTTCGGCGATCATGGTCTATGCCCAGGAGTTGCTGCCCAGTCGCGTCGGCATGGTGGCCGGGATGTTTTTTGGCTTTGCGTTCGGCATGGGCGGCATCGGCTCGGCAGTGCTGGGTTATCTGGCGGATCACACGAGCATCCAGTTCGTGTACTTCATCTGCTCGTTCCTGCCAGCGATTGGGTTGTTGACGGCTTTCTTGCCGAATTTCAAGAGCCGGCATGGGTAGGCAGGGGCGATGGTCTGGTTGCAAACCTCCCGAGTCCGAAGCGACAATGCTGCGGACTCAGGAGACTCATCACGCCATGACTCGAATCGCTTTGCTGCTGATCCTTGCTGTTGTATCGCTGCCAAATGCAGTCGCTGCAGAAGACGCCCCGGCCTTCCCTGGCAAGACCAGTAACTGGAACGGCTTCACGCGCTACGACTTTACGGTTGACGGCAGGCCGGTGCTGGTGGTGGCTCCGAAGGAGGCTGCGACGGGCAAGCCGTGGGTGTGGCATGGCGAGTTCTTCGGCCACAAGCCTGCGCCGGATATTGAGCTACTGAAGCGCGGCTTTCATGTGGTCTACATGAGAGTGCCCGACATGCTCGGTGGACCCCCGGCCGTGAAGCACTGGAACGCGTTCTATCGCGAGTTGACCGAGAAGCATGGGCTGGCGAAGAAGCCGGCCCTCGTGGGGCTCAGCCGCGGCGGCCTCTACTGCTACAACTGGGCGGCCGCGAATCCCGACAAGGTCGCCTGCATTTATGCCGACGCTCCGGTCTGCGACTTCAAGAGCTGGCCGGGCGGCAAGGGAAAGGGCAAAGGGAGCGAGCGCGACTGGAAGCTGGTGCTGCAGGTTTATGGCTTTGGCAACGACGAGGAGGCCCTGGCCTACGACAAGAATCCGGTCGATAACCTCGCCCCGCTCGCCAAGGCTAAGGTGCCGCTGCTGCACGTCTATGGCGACGCCGACGAAGTGGTTCCGTGGGATGAGAACACGGGACTCTTGGCTGAGCGGTACAAAAAACTTGGCGGCCAAATCACGCTGATTGCCAAGCCCGGCGTCGGCCACCATCCGCATGGCCTGGATGATCCAACGCCGATCGTCGAGTTCATCGAAAAGCACTCGCGGACTATTTGCAACGGCAAGTAGCGGGGTTGTTGTAGCTGAATTCGCCAGAATTCAGGCGATGACGGCGACTGTTCGCGGGGCGTCTGAATTCTGTCGAATTCAGCTTCTGCGAAGTTCCGTCTCTTTTTCCCCGGACGAAGACTTTTCTCTCGTCGCGATTGACATATTCCGATATGGGAATATTATTCAGCCATGGCACGGGCCGCTACGACTACCGACATCTACAACGCGATCGCCGAGCCCCGGCGGCGGCAGATCATCGACCTGCTCTCCGAGGGGGAAGCGAAGCCGCGTTCGGTGAATGACTTGGTCGAGCGGATGCGCCTGCCCCAACCGGCGGTTTCGAAGCATCTGGGTGTGCTGCGGAAGGTGGGGGTTGTCACCGCGACTAAGCAAGGGCAGCAGCGTCTGTATCAGCTCAATCCTGAGCAACTGAAGACCGTTCACGACTGGGTGAAAGCCTTCGAGCGTTTCTGGTCTCACCAGGTCGACCGGATCAAGCAGCGGGCCGAGCAGAAGGCCGCCGAGCGGCTTGCCCGCGACAATTGATCGTTTGCTCTGAACTTCAACTTCCGAAATTCCTTACCGGAGCCGCTTCATGTCCACCGCACCGGCCGCCGCTGAGTCGATCTCTGTCATCGACATCACCAAAGTCGAGAAGATCGCCGCCCCGCTCGACATTGTCTGGGAAACGATCCTGGAGCAACTCGGCCCACTGTCCGAGATGGGAGTGAACAAGCCGTTTCCGATGGTCCTCGAGGCCTGGCCGGGAGGGCGCTGGTATCGCGACCTGGGAAACAACACGGGGCACCTGTGGGGGCATGTGCAGGTGATCAAGCCGCCGTCGCTGCTGGAGATCTGTGGGCCGCTGTTCATGTCGTACGCCGCCACTTCGCATGTGCAGTATCGGCTGACGACCGAAGGCGTTTACACGGTGTTGACGCTCAAGCACAAGGCGATCGGGTTGATCCCAGACGAGCATCGCACGGGGGTGCATGAGGGGTGGCAGATGGAACTCGACCGCATTCGGCAGAAATCCGAGGAAAAAACCGGCAAGTGAGGTCGCAGTCAGGCGCGTAGGCTCCGGTTCGTTGAACTCCAGCATGCAGGTGTTTCCGATGCAAGCGATCGAACTGATTCGTTGGGCGATGAAGTTGACCGATGAAGGGCTGGCCCGGGTTCTCGAGGGGCTGGAGGCTACTCCCCTGGCCCAGCCGGGCCCGCAAGGAGGCAATCATCCGCTGTGGATCGTCGGTCACCTGGCTGTGATCGAGGGCTCTTTTGCTCAGACCTTGTTGGGTGAAAAGAATCCAGTCGAGCATTGGTGGCCGCTGTTCGGCATGGGGACTCAGCCGCAGCTCGACGCCTCGATTTATCCGCCGTTTGCGGAAGTGTTGGCGACATTTCGTCGGCTTCGCGCCCGGAACCTGGAGTTGCTCGACCAGTTCGGTGAAGAGCGGCTGGGCGAGACGCCTAGGAATGTGCCACCGGGGTTCGAAGAAGTGATGCAAACGGTCGGGCAGACCTTTTTGCTGAACTGTTTGCATTCGATGGTGCACTATGGGCAGATCACCGACGTGCGGCGGGTCGTTGGGCTGAAGCCGCTCATTTAGCCACTATGGTTGGCAGTTTCCGTGTGCTGTTGATTGCCTGATCGCTTCAATCTCGCCTGCCACTTTGAGAGTTGCAACATGAACAAACCATCGAAGGCAACCGAATCGTCTGTCGCGCTCGAGCCGCCGCGCATCGCCCACGCGGCGGCGCTGCGTATCGTTGGGCTGCGGGGCGAATACACGTCCGAGACTCGTGGCGAAATTCCGCTGCTGTGGCAGCGATTTGCTCCGCACATCGGTCGCACGCTCGGTCAGGTCGGGAATGTGGCGTATGGAGTCTGCTTTTGCGGACCTGAGTATCACGGATTTGGGTATCTCGTGGGCGTCGAGCTCGAGG
>JAEZAS010000399.1 GCA_023430365.1 Planctomycetota bacterium | reverse complement strand
CGAGAAACGCCTCGGGCAGCTTCGCCTTGCACAGCGACGTGATTCGCTGGATCTGCGCCAGGTTCGTCACGGGCAAAATGCCCGGCACCAGCGGCGCTCGCACGCCGATCGTCTCGCAGGCGTCGCGGAATCGGAAAAAGTCGGCGTTGTCGTAGAACAACTGCGTGACAACCACGTCGCCGCCGTTGTCGACCTTCCGCTTCAGGTTCTCGAGGTCAGCCTGTGGGCTGATCGCTTCCTGATGCACCTCCGGATAGCCGGCCACCGCGATGCCGAAGCTCGGAAACTCCGCCTTGATGAGTTTCACCAGGTCGCTGGCGTAGCGCAGGCCACCCTCGACCGCCGTGAAGCACTCTTGCCCCTTCGGCGGATCACCACGCAGGGCCACGATGCCATCGACCCCCTGCTCCATCGCCTCCCGCAGATAGTCGCGAAGCTGATCGACCGTCGAGCCGACGCAAGTCAGGTGCGACGCCACGCGAACGCCGCACCGCCGCTTTACGCTCGTTGCAATCTCGAGCGTCTTGTCCCGCGTCGAGCCCCCTGCCCCGTAGGTGCAAGTGATCACATCGGGCTTGAACGCCATCAACTGCTCGACGTTGTCATACATCGCCTGTTCCGACGCAGCGGTCTTCGGCGGAAACAATTCGAACGACAGGCAGAACTTCTTGGCAGGATAGAAAGGCATGGAGAGAGTAGACAGTAAACAGTAGGAGCAGTTATCAGTTTTCAGCAGTCAGTTTTCAGTAAGGACAGAGTTGCAGCAGTGCCCACTCGGGCGAGGGCAGCCAAAACCACCAGCTCAAGAACTGTCTACTGTAAACTGATTACTGAAAACTGGCTCGGCGCTAGCCGAGCCACAAATGCAGTTTCCCTCCCAGCATATCCGGCAGGGCCTTGTGGACGTAGTGCCGTACCTGCTTTGCGTGATAACGCGTGCTTAGGTGCCCAGCCACGATCAGCTCGTTCTGGAACCGATCGCGGCGGTCCACCCAGTCGTCCAGGTGCATGTGGCCGTGCTTGTGGATCTTTTCTTTGCGGTGAACCGGGGCCACAAACGTCATCTCGGCAATCAGCACCTTGCACTCATAGAGCGCAGGACAGGCGTCGAGTCCCTCCGGGGCACTGTCCCCCAGGTAGCCGAGGATCGGAATCCGCCGCTCCTCCGAAACTTCCTTGCCCGACAGCCGCACGTCTCGAATTTGTTCGCCAGTGAGGTTCTGGTACTCGGCTTTCAGCTTCTTCCGCCGCTCCCAGATCACGTAGCTCAACGATGGGACGGTGTGCTTGCTCGCCGCGGCCGTGACGATCAGGTCGCGAGAAAGATCAAACTCGTCCCCCGGCTTCACCGGAATCAGTTCGCAAGGCAATCGGCCACGATCGAGTCGCGAAACGATGCGCAGCAGGTGCTCCACAAGCTCCACCGCATGCTCGGGCAAATAGATCACCGGCGGGTCCATCTTCATCATCCGCCGCCGGGCCACGTACACCGGCAAGGCGGCAATGTGGTCCAGATGGGTGTGCGAAATGAACCAGGTCGGCGTCCCCATGAAGTCCCACGGCTGGGCCCCCAGGTCGAACCCGAGCTTCAGCTCGGGAACGCGCCAGAACGACTGCACGGCCGCGCGCGACCAGCCTTCGATCGTAAGCTCGCCATGCTTGAGCGACTGGAACGGAACATTATCAACCATGACACTCACAGACGCTCAAACTTCCAAACAAGGTTGTGGGTGGCACGCCCTGGAACGAAGCGAAGGGCGTGTCACCCCAAGTTAGTTTTACTTCGTATCGTTCCAATAAATCTTCACGTTGTGCGTTGCCCGGCCGACCGCAACCACATCGGTCTTGCCGTCGCCATTCAAGTCTCCCGCGGCGGCGTCCTCAATCGCAACGCTTCCGGGATCGACGACAGTCCGCTTCCACTCCCCTTTGGCCGCATCCACCGGATCGTAGATCCGCAGGCCGCACCGGTTCTCGGAATCGAGATTGTCACGCACTCCGATGATCAGTTCGTCGTCGGCGTCGTCATCGAGGTTGGCGCACCAGACGGCATGCCCCCACTTCAACTTGTTGTCCAGCACCGTACGGGTCCAAAGCCACTCGCCGCTCGTCGGACGCTCGCCCGACGGACGCGTGTAAACGACCACCTGGTTGCCGTGCCAAGGCTCGATCGTCGCGATGTAATCCTGGTTGTTCGCCAATCGCCCGTGCTTGATCTCGCTCGCTCCCCGGTTCGGCGACGATTCCTGATCACCCGTGCCGATGCGCGTGCGAACCCACTTGCCGTCTTTCCCCTGCTCCAGCAGGTGCACGCCCTCGAAGCTGACGATCAGGATGTCCGGCTGACCGTCGCGATTCAGGTCGGTCACCTGAAAATTGTGCGTGACGTGCAAGTCGTCGTTGATGACTTCGCTCTTCCACGGCCCTTTGACCGGATCTTCGGGAATCGCGAACGACAGCAACCGCACACCGTTCTGGTTCCACGCCGGCGATTTCGTTCCGCGTCCCTGGAGCGGGGACACGATCAATTCCAATTTGCCGTCCCGGTTGAGATCGGCGAAGTTCATCCGGTGAACGGTCGGCTCCTCACCGATCGGAAACACCTCCCACAGGCCCCCCGGCTTCCCCTGGCGAATCCACTGGATCGTCCCACCGCTCTCGGTGTTGGTCGGCTTCCAGTCGGCCCCGACGGCGAAATCCAGCTTGCCGTCGCCATCGATATCGGCTGGGGCGAAGCAGACGTTGTCCTTTTTCGTCTGCTTATCGATCAGGACATGTTCCTCCCAGTTCGGGTTCGCCAACCAAAGGATCCGGTCGGTGTCGACGACGCAGATATCCAGCCGGCCATCGTCGTTCATATCAACCAGCCGGACGGCATAGCCGACGCCCAGCTTGGTCGGTAGTTCCTGGTCCTTGAAGGCGATCTCGGCAGCCTGGCCCACACCAGCCAAGGGAGCCAGGAACACCACTAACGTGAGCAGAATCTGTCGCATGGTTCACCGTTGCTTCTCAGGAAGTCCGCTTGCTTGGCGACGATCGCCACAACCACTTTACTATGGGGCACTGCGGCCACGAATCCCGGGCCGCTATCTGCACAAAACATTACCAACACACGCTTTAAAACAAAACAACAACTCCAAACAAACACCGACAACACTTTTCATTACAATACCACCAATGGGTGGGTCGGTCGCTCCCAGAGCTGTTGTACTCTACGGCTGCTCCCGGCGCTGGCGCTCGGCGAGCAGCCGCACAATATCTTCCGTAATGTCGAGATTGTCCGCATAGATGATTCCGCGGTTCAGGGCCGCCAGGACGGTCTGCAAGTTCGGGTTCGGCGCCTCGATTTCGTCTTGATGCCGGAGCACCAGGCGGATGCCGTGCTGGCGACAGTATTCGGTGACCGCCTTCTCCACATCCCGGTACACGTCCAGGTAGATGCGTCCCTCCCGATTCTGAATTTCCGCACGTTCCCGGTTCGCAAACAGGGCCAGCTCAGTTCTCAGGCGGGCCAACTGCAATTGCAACTTCTCGAACTCGTTGGACCCGGGCTGCACGCGAGTCAATTTGGCCTGCGTGCTTTCGATCTCTGCCTGCCGGAGCTGGATTTTCTTATCCAGTTCGCCAGCCTCGGCTTTCAGCGGTTCCAGCCGACTCTGCAGCTCGGCGTTGTCCTTGAAAACCTTGTCCAGACGCAGAACCGCCACGGGAAACGCATCACGGCCCGAAGCCGCGGCCGCCGCCGGTCGCTCACCGCTCGCTTTTTCGTCCTGAGCCCAGGCGACCGCAGGCAGCGCAAGTCCCGCTGCTGCAAGCAGTAACCAAAATGCCCCCACCCGCCGACCAAAGACAGACATCTCCCGCCCTCCGACAAACCAACGATCAAGCGGGGTCGATTATACGCGCTCATGCGCCCCCGTGCGCGGGTTCGCCACCGAACAGCCGGCGCTGGTATGCCGCGGATTTGGTTGGCCCACCACTACCCAATCCCACACAATGCCTTCCACACGGCGAGCGAAGCGAAGCCGAATAGGCCCAGCGGGCCG
>JAEZAS010000354.1 GCA_023430365.1 Planctomycetota bacterium | reverse complement strand
GGGCAAAGGGGCAAAGGGGCAAAGGGGCAAAGAGGGGAGTGGCTCTAGGGTGGAGCGGACACGGAGTAAGGGACGTGTCAGCAGACCGTCCTCCTTCTCCCTCCGGAAGAGGCTAGGGTGGGGGAGGCTTGTTAATCGAGAGCACCCTTCCACTCCGGCAGAATGTCGGTTGCCTCACGCTTAGTGCGTTGTATTATATAGCAACGGTTCGTGTTCTGTCGTCGAGAGGTCGCTACCCATGGCCTTCGTTGTCGTCTGGGATTTAGAGGACGACCCTGACGGTAATGTCCAGCATCTGGAAGAACATGGGGTCACGAAGGACGAGGCGGAGGAAGTTCTCTTTGATCCCGAAAGCCAATCGGCGATCAATCGCAGTGGCAGCGGCAATGAAATCACCTTCGGCTACACGGCGTCAGGACGGTATTTGGCTGTTGTTTGGGAGCATGTCGAGGACGATCCTTTGACGATCTACGTCGTTACGGCCTACGACGCTCCAGAACCCCGTTAATCAGGCAGAGCGGTCATGGAACGCAAACGTCAGAGCAGGAAAGTGGAACGCACTCCGGAAGAAGCCGCCCGACTGCGGGCAACGCGGGAGAAATTCCAGAAGGAGCGACCTTCGCTCGACGACCTGCGGACGAGTGGCGAGTACGAACTAGCGCCACAGGGTGAATATCTGTCCCTCCTCGAACTCGTCGGCGGGTTGAAGCGTTTTCGTCAGGCCCGGAAACTCTCGCTGTCCGACGTCGCGCAGCGCAGTGGCATCGATAAGGCAGCGCTGAGCCGGATCGAGAATGGTCTCAATCCGAACCCCACATTCTCGACTCTCGAAACGATTGCGCGCGCGATGGGGGCAGGGGTGCGATATGTGGTCGAGGAGCGGAGCTGATCCCAAGGGAGGCGTCAGCCGACCGGGTTCAATCCGTCTTGAGCAGCCGTAGCGCTCGTTCTCTGGCCGCCAGAACCCGCTGGGACCGCAAGTCGGTGTTGTGCTGGAGCGATTTGTTGTATCGGGCCAGCCATTTGTGCGGCCCATACTTCGTGTCGAGAATCTGAATCGCCTTTGGGTGACGAAGCAAAACCGCATAGGCGCAGAGCCGGGTAAACGCGGAGTCACCGCATTCGGCGATCGAAAGGGGTTCCAGGTCCAGCAGCATCAGCTCCGCTTCGATTTCGATGTCGACTCCGTTTTCCTGCAACTCTTCGAAAACTGGCGACGTATCGGCAACCACAGAAATTCGATCCCCCTGCCAGACGCCGCGGTCCGAGAGCAGGATGGCGAGAACTCGGGCGCCTGGACCTTGGCCGATCGCCGCCGAGCGGCCGCTGTATCCCCTGTATCCCCACAATCCGGTCAGGAAGTACTGCCGCTTATCGTGGTTCACATAGAAGTGGTTGACGCCCATCTCTTTCATCCGCCGTGCCGGTTAGGTTCGGTCGTCAGACCGGGCCCTGAGCGCGAACTCGCAGCCCAGTGTTCGCAAAATCGGCTGGCAGCACATCCGGCAGATTTTCGAGAACGCCTCGCCAGCCATCGGCCGACTCGAGCGCAGCCACGATGCAGGGCAGCGGGTCGGCGAAGATGGTTTCAAAATCGTATTCTTCGGCGGTTTGCAGCGGGAACGCCAGACGCTCGTGCGGCGGATCGAACTGGGCGTCGACTACCGGTTTGTTGCCGCGGGCGTCGATGCGGTACCAGCCGAAGCCCGGCAGCTCGACGGCGTTATAGCCGTGCAGGCAGTAGGGCGGGCCGAAATCGTCGATGCTCAGTCGCTGGTAGCACAATCCCGCCGGCAAACCGTTGGCTCGCAGCAGCGCCGCCAGCAGATGGCTCTTGGCATAGCAGTAACCCGTGCCACGCTCCAGCACGTCCGACGCCTGACAGGTCTCGGGGTCCATCTCGAAATCGCGACTGTGCTTGATCTGATCGCGGACGAACTCGAAGCAGGCGCGCGCGGTTGCTATCGGATCACCCGACACGGCCAAAGCTGCCGCCTGCTCCAGAACGGTGGGATGCCGCCAGTTGATGACTTCGGATGAGGCTAGGTAAGGATTCAAACTATTCTCACTTTGCCCTTCCTTGGGCGTTGAGCGGGGATCACGAAAGCACGAAAGGCTGATGAAAGGCTGGTAATTTCCTTTCGTGTTTTCGTACTTTCGTGAACTGTATTCTCATTCTCTCGCGTGAAGCCCAAGCCCAATCAGAGCTTCCATACTCCCTCACCCTGGCCCTCTCCCGGAGGGAGAGGGGAGGGCGGTCGGCTAACGCCTCCCACAATCATCTTCGCTTGCGGGAGTTCTTCGGCGAGCGTGACGCGTGAGCGTCACGGTGAATCACAGAGCGATCGCTACCTTGCAGGACAACCGTGATGCTTACGCATCACGCTCGCCCGGCCTTTTCGATTGCTTCCTTCGCCACGGCGAGGCATTCTTTCATTTCGTCGATGGGGTTCGCCGGGTTCGCTTCGTATTCGAGCGAGAGGGCGCCGTCGGCGGGGAAGTTGATCTTCTTGAGGGCCTTGAACAGGCCGACGACATCGAGCTTGCCTTTGCCGATGATCACGTTGTGCGACGCCTTGCCCGCCTTCGGCTCGTCCTTGATGTGGGCGCCGAACACGCGCGGGCCGAGTTCGAGGACGCACTCGACCGGGTCCTCGCAGCTGCGGATGAAGTGGCCGCAGTCGACGCACACGCCCAGGTTCTTGTGCCGGCCTTCGACCGCCTTCTTCACGCCGTCGAGCTTGTCGTAGAGAGCGCCCGGGCCGTGGTTGTGGATCGCAATGCGGATGTCGTACTCGGCGACCAGTTTGTCCAGGCTATCGAGCGCATCGGGCTGCGGATTGGCGGTGATCACGCGGGTGCCGATCCGTTTGGCGAAGTCGAAGATGGCCCGATTCTTCTCATGGTCAGCCGTGAAGCCATGCACGCCGTGCCCCGAGATCTTGATGTCGGCTTCGTCGAGCATCTTCCGCACTTCCTTGAGCTGCTCGTCGCTGATCGTCGGGCTCAGGTGCTTGCTATAGAACTCGACGTAGTGGACCCCCATGCCGTGCAGGTGGCGGATGACCTCCGGCGTTTCGAAATTGCGGAGCGAGTAGCTCTGCACGCCGATCGGGAAGCCGCCCCAGGGATCGTTCTTGTCGGCGAGATTGGCGGCCTGCAGGATCCGCGGAACGTCAAACAGGGTGGCTCCAGCCGCTGCGGCGGCGGACAGGGCAAGGAAACGGCGGCGATGGAGAGGTTGCGGCATGATTCTGGCTTTTTTCGTTTAACAGAAGGGACTGACCGACTTGCGAAGCTAGCAAGGCGATGCAGGCATGGATGAGAAGACCGTTGCGGGACGCATTATGTTCGCCCAGGCGGCGAGACTCAATCTTGGCATGCGAAAACCGAGCTACGACCTTGAGCCGCCAGCAGTTACAATCGCTGGCCGTTCGTGCTTTTCGTGATGGCATGCCCAAGGAGGGGCAGCATGGCTACACCCTGTTTCCGGCTTCTCGCGCCGCTGGCCGTTGCAATTTTTCTTGCGCCGCCGACGTGGGGCATCGAGCCACCCGCTTCGCCGGCGACGATGCACGCCGATGCAGAATTCACATCGGTCTTCTTTCTGGATGCCGACCGCGGTTGGGCCGTGGGAGATCGGGGCGTTATCTGGCATACGGCCGACGGCGGTCGCACCTGGAAGCAGCAGCAGTCGCCGACCCACTGTCGCCTGGAGGCGGTGCAGTTCGTCGATGGCGAAATCGGTTGGGCGGTCGGCGGAAGTACTCAGCCGTATACGCATCAGACGAGCGGCGTCGTGCTGCGCACACGCGACGGCGGACAGACCTGGACGACGGTGCCGAACCTGCTGTTGCCTACGCTGCGGCACGTGAAGTTTTTCGACACGAAAAACGGCTGGGCGATTGGCGACGGCTCGGCCCTCTATCCTGCCGGCGTTTTTCGAACCGACGACGGCGGCCGTAGCTGGGCTCCGGTGCCGCGCGGTCGCACCCAGGGCTGGATGGCGGGAGACTTTCGCAGTCCGGCGAGCGGAGCGGTCGCCGGGCGCTTGGGACAACTCGGACTCGTGGTGCCTGGCGGCGTGAATCCCGCCAAGACGGTGCTTGGCGACGGCAAGTATCTGCGCCGGCTCGTGCTCAGCGGTTCAACGAACGGCTGGCTTGTCGGCGACGGCGGTTTGGTGCTGCAGACAGCGGACGACGGTTTTACGTGGTCCCCTCCAGCGGGCTCGCTACCTGCGATCGCCCAGAGCGATTTCGATTTTCGGGCTTTGGCCGTGCATGGCGAGCACGTTTGGCTGGCCGGATCGCCGGGGACGTTCGTCCTGCACTCGCCCGATGGCGGCAAGACGTGGGAGATGCAACGGACCGATCACACCGTGCCGCTGCGGTCGCTGTCGTTCATCGACGAGAACCGCGGCTGGGCGGTCGGAACGCTCGGGACGATTCTCGCCACGCGCGACGGCGGCAAGACCTGGCGGAAACAGAAGTCGACCGGCAACCGGCTGGCAATGATCGGCGTATTCAGCGAGGCGCATCGCGTTCCGCTGGAGCTGATCGCTCAGCAGGGTGGGGACGAAGGGTATCTGACGGGCGTGGAAATCCTCGGCCGACAGGACAGCGAGTTCTCGCCGCGAAACGCCTCGTTGCCCGAGCGCACCCAGGAGGCGGTTGCGATTGTGGGCGGCGCCGCGGCGGAAACCGCCTGGCAATTCCCGCTCCCGCAGCCGGGCCTGGCCGTGACCGCGCAAGCGGTGATCGACGGCTGGAACCGAGCGAACGACGGTCGGGCGATCGAGCGGCTGGAGGAGTATCTGGTGCGGCGGATTCGCCTGTGGCGGCCGGAGGTAATTGTCACCGAAGACGTCAGCCCGCGCGGCGATGATCCGCTCGCCCATCTCACGAATCAAATGGTGCTCTCGGCAGTGCAAAAGGCCGCCGATGAGAAGGCCTTTCCCAACCAGCTGCAACAGGCGGGGCTCGAAGCCTGGAAGGCGAAGAAGGTGTTCAGCGTCGTTGCGGCGCAGAAGACCGGGCTGATCAATGTGACTCCCTCGCAGTGGGCGCCGCGTCTGGGGCGTTCGCTCGAAGAGTCCGCCGAGCTTGGGCGCTGCCTCATCGAGAGCGAGCTCGAGCCCTCGACCAGCAACATCGGATTGTCGCTCTTGGTCGATCACCTGCCGCAGGGAACGGGACGCCGGGAAGTATTCAGCGGGCTGCCCATTCTGCCCGGCAGTGAACTGCGCCGGTCGCTTGCCGATCCGCCCGCCGCCAATCTCGACATCCTCAGCCGGGCCTCGCAAAAGCGGCACAACGTGCAGCAATTGCTGTCGCGCATCAAGCGCGACGATGCGTCGGCTGGGGCGTGGCTTTCGCAGGTCGGCGAACTGACGCGCGGCATGAGCGAACGCAGCTCGGGCGAAATCATCTATCAGATGGCGCAGCGCTACCACCGTTGCGGACAGTCGGCCGCGGCGGCCGAGGCGCTGGTGTTGCTCGTGCAGCGCTATCCGCAGCATCCGCTCGCCGACGCGGCGGCGCTGTGGTTGGTGCAGTACTACGCCAGCAGCGAAACGGCCCTGCGCGAGCGGCAGGGGACGCAGTATGTCGTCGGCCTGGCGGCTGCCGAGGCGCCGGTGGACGATCGGGCGCCGACCGACGACGCGAAGGACGACGAGGTCCAGCCGGTCGCTGCCGTCTCCGGACAATTCAACACGGTCACCGCCGGAGGCTCTGCCGTCGGCGGCATGAACCTGCCGCAGCGTGCTGGTCGCGCAGTCGCGGTGGCGCGCAGCATCGAGCGGACGCGGCCCAATCTGCACGCCGATCCACTGCTCAAGTTTCCGCTCGCCGTGGCGCTTCGACATACGGGGAGCGCGAAGCAAGCGGAACGCATCTTTGCTCCGCAGGCTGGGCAGAAGCAAACCAAGCACGACGTCGACGCCTGGTCGCTCTGTGTCGCCACCGAAGATTGGCTGCCGCATAAGAATGGCGACCCGCCGAAGAAGGTCTTCTCCTGCGTCACAGTGATGGAACGGCCACAACTCGATGGCCGTCTGGACGACCGCCTGTGGCAGCTCACCCGGCCCGTGTCGCTTAGCAGCCCGAGTGGCGACGACGCGGAGTGGCCGGCGACGGTGGCGGCAGCCTTTGACGACGAATTCCTGTACCTGGCCGTGAGCTGCCGCAAAGCGCCCGGCTTGGTGTATGAAACGACGGATCAACCGCGGCCACGCGATGCCGATCTGTCGGCGAGCGATCGGGTGGAGATCCACCTCGACATCGACCGCGACTATGCGAGTTACTTTTCGCTCGCGGTCGACTCACGCGGCTGGACCAGCGAGCGATGCTTCGGCGATCCGACCTGGGACCCGACGTGGTTCGTCGCAGCGAGCGGCGACGACGAGTATTGGACGGCGGAAATCGCCATTTCTTGCGATCAGATCGCCCTGAAGAAGCCGCAGGCGAAAGAGGCCTGGGCGATCGGCATTCAGCGAGCCGCCGGGCACGTCGGCTTTCAGTCGTTCAGCCAGCCGGCCGCGGTGGAAGTGCGGCCGGAAGGATTCGGGCTGCTCGTTTTCGAGTAACACAGACGTAGGGTGGGTCGAGCGCTAGCG
>JAEZAS010000105.1 GCA_023430365.1 Planctomycetota bacterium | reverse complement strand
ACGTCGCCCAGGGCCTTGGTCATGTCGCTCTCGATGAAGCCGGGGCAGATCGCGTTGATGGTGACCTTGCGGCCAGCCAGTTCGCGGCTGAGACTGCGGGTGAAGCCGATCAGCCCCGCCTTCGAGGCGGAGTAGTTGGTCTGGCCCGGGTTGCCCATGATTCCCGAGACGCTCGAGATGTTGATGATCCGGCCGTAGCGGGCCCGCATCATGTGACGCGAGGCGGCGCGGGCGAAGAGGAACGCGCCGCGGAGGTTGGTGTTGATGACGTCGTCCCACTCGTCGTCGGTCATGCGCGGCAGGAGGGTGTCGCGGGTGACGCCGGCGTTGTTGACGAGGATGTCGATCTTGCCCCACTTCTCGGCAATGTCGTCCATCAGCTTGTCGACCGAGGCGCTCTCCTTCACGTCGCAGGCAAAGGCTTCGGCGGCGCCGCCGGCGGCCGTGATGGCGTCAACGGTCTCGGCGAGCTTGGCTGCATTGCGGGCGACGCAGGCGACGCGAGCGCCGCTCTTGCCCAGGGCGATGGCGATCGCCTTGCCGAGGCCCTGCGAGGCGCCGGTGACCACGGCCGACTGGCCGGTGAGGTCGACTTTCAAACTGTCGTAGGGGGAGGCGTCAGCCATGGATCAGGTCCTTTATGAAGTAGGCACGTTCCGTGTGCCCTGTGTTTTGGTCACGAGCGGCCCGCGAGTGGACGTCGCTCGCACTTTGGAAAGTAGCCGGGGGCGAACCGCCTCCGGGTGTTGTGCGAGTGGAGTGTCTAACTGCGGGGCGGCTCGGAGGCGGTTCGCCTCCGGCTGCTTGTGGTTGGTTTGTTTTGGGTCTGGCTGCGGGGCGGTTCGCACTCGGAGAGTGCGGACGACTTAGCACTCCACGCCGTCGGCTTCGGCCTTGCGGTCGATGCGTTTGAGCAATCCGCGGAGGACGCGTCCCGGGCCGACTTCCCAGAACGGCCCACAGCCGTCGGCGAGCAGGCGGCGGATCGAGTCTTCCCAGCGCACGGGGGACACCACCTGCTGGACGAGCAGGCGGCGGATCTCTTCGGGATCGTCGTGCGGAGCGGCGTCGACGTTGGAAATGACCGGGATGCGCGGGGCCCGCAGCGTCACGCCTTCAAGCGCTGCGGCCAGACGCTGCACGGCGGGCTGCATGATCGGCGTGTGGAAGGCGCCGGCGACGGCGAGCGGAATCGTCTTCATCGCTCCAGCCTTCGTGGCCAGGTCGGCGACGCGCTCGCAGGCGGCCTTATCGCCGGAGACGACGATGTTGCCCGGGCAAAGCAGGTTGGCGACTTGCAGGGTGCCGCTATCGCCGCAGGCTTCCTTGCAAACTTCTTCGACCTTGCTCAGCTCGAGGCCGAGGAGGCTGACCATGCCGCTGGGGACGGCGTCGGCGGCGTCTTGCATCGCCTGGCCGCGCTGCTGAACGACCTTGAGGCCGTCTTCGAACGTCATGACGTCGGCGAAGACGAGGGCCGTGTACTCACCGAGGCTGAGACCAGCGGCGGCTTGAGCGCCGGCGACCACTTCGGGCTTGTTGGCCTTCAGCCACTCGAGGGCGGCGAGGCTGCAAACGTAGAGGGCCGGCTGGCTGTAGACGGTGGAGTCGAGCTTTTCGGCGGGGCCGTTTGCGCAGAGCTCGGCGAGATCGTAGCCGAGGATCGAATTTGCGCGGTCGAACAGTTCGCGCGCAGCCGGGAGGGTCTCGACCAATTGCCGGCCCATGCCGACGGTCTGTGCTCCCTGTCCCGGAAAGAGGAAGGCGATTTTGCTCACCGGAGGTCCTGCAGCAGGGCAAGAGGCGGGGAACCAAGCAGCTCGACCCGCATCCAAGAGGCTGTCGGTCGTGCTCCGACAGCCGACCGGATCGGAGCCGTTAGACGGCTTCCGTTTCGACGATCGTGCGACCCATGTAGTGACCGCAGTTCGGGCAGATCACATGCTGCGGCTTGGCGGTGCTGCACTTGGGGCAGAAGCCGAGCTGGAGGGGCTTCTTGGCGTCGTGCGTGCGGCGCTTGCGAGTGCGGGAGTTGGAGTGACGGCGCTTTGGAACGGCCATGGCAGGGACTCGATACTAAAAAGCTGACGAAAATTCACACGCCCCGCGCAGCGAGGTCGGGCAATGCAAAGGGAAACCGCTGATAGTAGGGCTTTTTCGCCGCCCCTGTCAAGGCGGGCGAATTGGAGCGGTAAGAAGGCTCCGGCTGATATCGGCAGGCGAGGTCCCCCGCCTTGCGAGGAAAGACGTCACATTCTGATTGACAGGCGATGCGGCCCGCTTACAATCAGGGGGAGTTGAGACCAATTCTCAATTACCCGCCTTCCAACTCTGCCGCCCCGCTCTGCCACAGCTATGCACGCTCCTTCTGAAACGGTTCTGGGGGCTTTGCCGGCCGCCAGCGATAAAGAACGCGTTCTGCTCGTGCTCATCCAAGCCACCGACTCGGTCGGGGGGGCTGGAAGCCGCATGGAACTGCGTCAGCAGTCGTTTGGCGAAGGGATTGGCTGGTTTACGCAGAGCACGGTTCAACTCGAACCGGGGCAAGTTGCTGACCTGCGAAACACGCTCGGCATGACCACGGCTGCCGCCCCCACCCGCCGGCCGAAGCTGCCGCGCGAATTCTCCCGCGTCTCCCCCGCCGCCTGGCAGCCGCGGGTGGTCCATGCGGACGCTTCTTAATCCGCGTTAACGCGCGGCCTTCTAAGTAGTCGGCATCACTCCGTGTGCCGACTGAAGCGCGTTGGACTTCGGTCAGGCTGATTGAGCTTCAGCCGGTGCGACGTCGTTCTGAGACTGCGATGCCCTTCTCCGCCGCTGTCCGCACATGGAATGTGCGGACTACTTTGCTGTCCGATCGCTAGTTGATGTAGCCTGCCATCTTCAGAGCGGCCATCACGAACATAAACAGGAAGCAGCAGCCGCCGAGCGTCAGGCCGACGCGAATCAGCCAGTGCGGCCGAAGCGGCTTGGGCAGCAGCGTCGAGTTGACGATCACCGTGTGCCAGGCGCTGAAGGCGAAGGCCAGGTTGTATCCGGTCGTCGAGAGCTTGAAGACAAAGCCTGGCTTCTCGACGAGCCACAGGATCGACAACCCACAGCAGGCGTACACACAAAGCACAAGGAAATAGACGCGGCCGATGGCGCTCACATCGAGCTTGCGCAGCGGTCCGGCGGCGGTCCAGGTGACGTCGACCCAGCGGCGTACGAAGCCGTCCATCGTGGTGATGTTGCTCGTGAACATCACAAGGAAGCCGCAGAACAAGGTGCCGAACCAAAAGCACTGGCCGAGCGCTGGGCCCGAGAGCCAGCGGCTGAGACCGGTCTCGGTCGCCAGCACACCGGGGGGTGGAGAGGTGACCGAATCACGCACGCCACCGGCCGTCAGAGCGGCGGCATTCCAATCGCTCGCCGTGGTGCCCCGCGGGAGGAATTCCACCGAGAGAATGCTCGGCAACGACACGCCGATCAGGCAGGCCACGAGCCAGACGCACAACTGGTCGCGGACCACATGGCGATACCAGCGACGCCACCGAGGGAGCGACTCCTCGGTCACTTCGAATACGCAACCGACGTGCGAGAGCGTAATGCCATGCCCGCCGACGACGCTGGGAATGGCGCCCACATGCGAGCCCATGCCCCAGCCCTGATCGCGGGTGAAATTGCTGATCGGGGTGTTGGTCAAACCACCGTTGCCCGCGATCGCCGCGAGCCCGGTGATGAACGCAATCAACGAAAGATCGACGGCCGGGAACTCGCCTCGAGTATAGAGCGAGACAAACAGGTTTTCGGTGTTCGCTCCCGGCGGGCCATCGATCGGGAGGGTGCCGAATTTGAAGAACCCGCTGACGATTTCCCACCAGCTGGCGGGGTGCGAGAAAAAGATGCTCAGCGTCAGCAGGAAGCCAATGACGACGACCAGCTTGAACGTCATGACCGCCTTGAGCGAGTTGTAGATCTTGCCGCCGAAAATGAGCGGCACCAGCGTGAGCAGGTAGATGCCGGTGGCGACGAACTTATGCATCCACCAATGGGTGGCGTTGTTCTCGTAGTCGAGCACGTGCCCCAGCATGAGCGTTTCGAGCGGCACGGCGGCGTTCACGGCCAGGTACGGCGCCACGCTTCCCCAGTCGAAGGCCAGGTAGAGGCCGAGCCAGAACATTGGGTGCGGCGGCAGGCGAAATTTGCCGGTAAAAATCGGCTCGCCCGTGTAGAGCGTGTAGCGGCTGATCTCGATGTTGTAGAGCACCTGGATGAGGATGCTCAAAAACGCGACCCAGAGGAGCGAACCGCCATACTTGGCCGTCACGGCCGGGCCGGCGAGCCATTCGCCGCCACCGATGGCCGCCCCGCCCATCACCAGGCCCGGGCCGAGCATGGCCAGGATTTTGCGCCAGTGAAAAATGGGAGCGTCGGTCAGCTTCCCGACATCCCAGCGGGGCATGTAGCGGGTGCCCGGCCAGGGGGCTTCGAATTTGGCGGGAGCAATATCGGCCTGGGGCGCGGTGGTGGCCTTGGGAGAGGTCATTGGCAGGCGCAGCGGTCAGGAGTCAGAAAACAGAAATCACGAGCCGAGCTTCCGGAAGCGCGTAGGCTTCCAGGAGAAGCGACGCTTCCGAGAAGCGTCAGGATTGCGAGACACTCCCCCAGACTGCCCGTCGGCGGAATGGCGCAAGGCGCCATCATCGACTCTCGTTGCGCGCGGGTCAACCATTCGGCCCGGCAATGGAGAATATCACAGCCGCAAATTCAGCCGCGAGCCGAGGGCCCCTGCACCAGCTAAGTCCTTGTCACGGCGTCATCTTGCCGTGGCTTAGAAACCGCCGAGATTCTGCTCGATCTGGTCGCTGCGTTTATCCGTGAAGAAGCCGCTGGGGCGAGCATCGGACGTATCGCCGCGAAGACTCGTTCCAGATTGGTGGTCCTTGAAGCCTTCCCCTCGCAGCGATTCGTAACGCGTCTGCATCCACTGACAGCCGGAAGTCGACAGGGCGCATGCAACGATCGCCGTGGCGATCACGGTTCGGGGAGAAAGACAGTCGACGAGGCTGCTCGGGTTCATGGCTCAGCGCACCCATCCAGGCGGCAAAGGGAAAAAGGCCGCGTACTTATGTCAGACGGGGGCCAACGTGTCGAGGCGAAAATCTGGCCCCGCGGAGCAGCTAGCGTCGGAATGCCCTGCGTTGTTTCGCCATTAGCGGTGAGGTAAGATTTTTAGTTCATCGACGTTAGTTGATGTCCCCGCCTTGTCACCCGCCTGGAGAAAGCCCCGATGAGCACTATGCCTCGGTCGGCTGGCCAATCGGCCCACGGATGCCCTGAGTTTCGTCAGGTATCCGCGCGTCGTCGCCAAATCCTCCAGGCCGGCGCGGCCGGCATGCTCGGCCTGGGCCTGAGCGGCCTGTTCCAAGCCCAAGCCGCCGGCTCGACCAGCGTTGGCAGCAAATTGCCGGGCTTCGGCAAGGCGAAGCGCTGCATCTTCTTGTTCATGTGGGGCGGCCCGAGCCAGCTCGACACCTTCGACCTGAAGCCCAACGCCCCCGACAACATCCGCGGCCCGTTCAAGCCGACATCGACGGCAGTTCCCGGCCTGCAGATCGCCGAACACTTCCAGCAGATGGTCCCGCTGATGGACCGGGTGGCCCTGATTCGCTCGCTCCATCACGACGATCCCGCGCACCTGTCGACGGCCCACTCCGCCCTCACTGGCCATCTAGCCCCGGTCGTCCGCAGCGACGCCACGCCTCCCAGCTCGCGCGATACGCCGCATATCGGCTCTGTGATTTCCAAGCTGATGCCCCCCGCCACGAACGTTCCGCCGTTCGTGATGATGCCCTGGCGGGCTTACCACCCAGCCGCTCCGGGCGGTGTGGCTCCCGGACAACACGGCGGCTACCTCGGTTCGAAATACGACCCGCTGTTGGTGACGGGAGATCCCAACCAGGCGAACTGGAAGGTCGACGCCCTCAATCTGCCCGATGGCATCACCAACGAGGTGCTCACCAGCCGCTTTCAGCTTTTGCAACAGCTCGACGAACAGCGCAAAACCTGGGATTCGCTCGCGGCGACCAGCAGCATGTCCCAGCATCAGACGCGCGCACTCGATCTGCTCGGCTCCGACCAGGTTCGCAAGGCGTTCGACCTCTCGCAGGAACCCGCCGAGGTCCGCGAGCGGTATGGCCGGAACATTCACGGCCAGTGCGTGCTTCTCGCGCGTCGCCTGATCGAGCACGGCGTGCCGCTGGTCAACGTGAACTGGCACAACGACGGCCGAAACTTCTGGGACACGCACGGCGACAACTTCAATCGCCTGCAGAACGATTTGATCCCTCCCTCGGACCGCGCTCTGGCGGCGCTGCTTACCGACTTGGAGGAGCGGGGACTGCTCGAAGACACGATCGTCGCCTGGGTGGGCGAATTCGGTCGTCGGCCGGAGATCTCGAACGGCACCGGCCGCGAGCATTGGCCGTTCTGCTACAGCGGTCTTCTGGCGGGAGCGGGCATCGCAGGCGGAGCCGTGTACGGCAGCAGCGATCGCCACGCCGCCTATCCGGCGAGCGACCCGGTCAGTCCGCACAGCTATGCCGCGACCATCCTGCACGCGCTCGGCGTCCCAGCCGACGCCACGCTGCACGACATCTCGAACCGGCCCCACCGCGTCTATGCCGGCGAGCCCATTTTGCCGCTCTTTAGCTGATGCTCCCCGCTGCCGGTCACGTCGCCAGCAGCACAGCCAGCCCAATTCCCGCGGCGGCAAGCGCATAAGCCAGTGCCTGGGCCGCGAGCGTTGAGTAGCCAGGCGGTAGTTCATCGGGTCCCAGCGTCTTCAAGTACCGCCCGTGCTGCAAGGCTGCCACAAGGACCGTGAGAGCCCCCAGCACCACGAGCCCAATACCAAGCGCCACGGAAAGCCCTCGCGGCTGTGGGCCGGACGCGCCTTGATTGACCATCAGCTTGATGAACAAGGCAAACCGCGCGACCACAAACCCCATCCCCATCAGTCCGAGACCGGTGCGGACCCAAGCGAGCAAGGTTCGTTCAGCGGCAAAGTAAATGCGAGGATCGTTCATGCGGTCTCGGAGTTCTTCATCGCGGCGGCGCCTGGTTCAGTGAGCTTGCGCGATCGTAGCAGGTACGCCACCGCGAACACGATCCCAACAATCCCGGCAAAAATGGCGGCCAAGAAAACTACGCCCGCGATTGCCGCTCTACGAATCGCTCGGTCTTGATTAGGACCACCCTCGACTTCGAGCAGCGGAGGCAACGGTGGCGCATCGTTCCAGCCTTGCCAGAAATCGGGGTGGGTGTCGGGATGCCGGCCAGCCGCGAGTTGTCGCTCCATGTGGTCGGCCCGATTGCTGTTCCATTGATCGGCTGCCGCCCGGGCTTCGCGATAGTAGGCCTTCAGCTGTTCCTTCGGCCGGTCATCAAGCGGGTGGTGAACGTAGGATCGAAGCCACTCCTGCAGTTCGGCTCCACGCGGGGCGTCGGCCGCAATGGACTCGCGTCCCTGCTCGGCGAGTTCAATCGCCCGCTGGGTTGCGAGGAAAGCGGGCTGCGATCGCCCCTCGGCTTGCAGAGCGTAGGACAAGGCATGGTAGACGTCGACACTCTCCCACGCATTGCCAAGCGCAATCAGCCCCGACAGGCCGCGAACCGCGTCGGCCATCCCGTTCGCCGCCAGTGATCCATTGTCTTTGACCGCATGGTAGACGTCGCCCGGGTCGACCCCCTTGAGCAGCAAGGGCAACTCTTTCGTGCGATCCGTGGAATCTTCCGTGGGTTCGGCTGGCTCTTCCAGGATCAGGTCAATCGCCATGAGTTGATACTTTTCCCGGCCGAAGTGCGCATCGGGGTTCAACTCAATCGCCTGGGCGATGAAGTCGCGCCCGGTTCGGACTTCGTCGAGTTGCGTTCGATCGGCGCCGCGGCTGAACCAGCGATGCACCCAGAACGTTCCGACATTGGCCAGATAACGATAGCGGTGCTCGACAACCGTCGGGTTGCTCGAGTCCATTTCCTCAAGGACAGCCTTTTTCTTTTCCATCCAGGCGATGGCTTCGTCACCCCGTCCAAGTCGATCGCAGGCGGCGCCGGCATCGTCGTAGGCGGCCAGATTCTTCGGGTCCTCTTCGAGCAACTTTGTGACCCGCTCGAGCCGCATCTCGTAGTACTTCGCCGGCTGCCGCTCGAACCGACCGACGATCACGTCCACGACATCGGGCACACCTTTGATCTCGGCGGCGAGGGTGTCGCTGTCCCAGATGCACGCGACAGCTGGCTGAACCGAGCTACAGACCAGTGTGAAGACGAGCAAGATCGCGATCGAAGGTGTGCATCGCATGGAGGTGCGTTCCTGAGATGAAGAAGAGGCCCTCATCATAGCCCGATCGCCGCCCCATTAGCAAAAAAGCCAGCCCGGCAAACGCCAGGCTGGCTTTCACTACCACAACCGAGGCCGAAACCAAGCAAGCCCGGCTCCGTCTGTTTACTGTCTACTGTTTACTGTGAACTCAACCTACTTTTTCTCCACAACCCAGATATTCCGGAACACAACCGGGTTGCCGTGGTCCTGCAGGAACAGGCCCATCGGCTCGGGGCCTTCCCCGGCCCGGCCGGGAGTGCCGTGCGGCAGTTCGAGATTGTCGTGGATCACCACGCCGTTGTGCTTGATCGTCGCACGGGCGTTCTCGGTCTTTTTGCCGTTCTCGTACTTGGCCGCGGTGAACTCAATGTCATAAGTCTGCCAGCTGAGCGGCGGCAGGCACATGTTCACCTTCGGCTTGGCAATCTGGTAGATGCCGCCGCACTCGTTGTTCTCTCCTTCGAGTCCGAAGCTGTCGAGCACTTGCAGTTCGTAGCGCGACTGCATGTACACGCCGCTGTTCCCGCGACCCTGACCGCTGGCCTTGGGCATGTACGGCGTGCGGAATTCGATGTGCAGCGTGTGATCGCCGAACTTTTCCTTGCTCGTGCAGTTGGTCGCCCCAAGATACTTGCCGTCGACCAGCTTGCCGTTCTCGAAGTTGTCCGCCGACGTGCCGTCGAACAGCACCTTCGCCCCTTCGGGAGCCTTGGCGCCGAGTGTCGGGCTCTTGCGCTCGACCTTCTTCATCTCGAGCACGGTGTTGCCGTCGGTGTCCTTGATCGTCAGCTTGCCGTCCTTCGCCGAGGCCGTGAACTCGTCGGTCGTGAAGACGACTTCGTCCCCCTTCCACTCCCCTTCAGCTTTGTAGACTTCGTCGCCGCGGCTCCAGCCGTCGCCGGGAAGACCGCCGCTATAGCCCACGCCCTGAAACTTGCCGTCTCCCAGGGCAATGATCTGAGCGCCCCGGCGCTCGTCCCCTTCGCCGCCTACATACTCGCCTTGGATTTCAAAATCCTTGCCGGCGTCTTTCGGGTCGGTGAAAGCCTCACCTGGAGCCGCCGCGGCCGCCGAGACGGCTGCCACCACGAGGGCCAGGCCCAGGAATGTTCGCTTGAGCATGCTGTAAATCTCCCGTTGATCGAAAACAGTAATTCTTGGTTCGGAATTCAGAACGAATCGCGAACCGCTCATTTTGACTCCCCCCAAGCCGGCAATCAACGGGCAGGAAACCGAGCGAAATCGGCGGCTGGCGGCCGCAGGCTTGACGGCTGTGCATCCCTTCGGCGGCTGGGCGAACGTAGCCGCTAGCAGCTCTCGCTACCGGCCCGCCCTACCCCGTTCGACCCAAATTCGCGTTTCTCGATCGGGTTCATCCTGCTAGACTCCGCCCCGTACATGGACGTTCACGCAATGCGCCCGATGCCGGTCAGGACGACCTCGCCTTTCGCTCCGCGATCTGTCGTGCGCCTAGGGTGTGCGCTGCTTCTGCTGCCGCTGATGTTGGCGGCGGTTGGTTGCGGCATCAACAAATCGCGCCTGGCAACGGAGCAGTTGGTCGTTGCCGACGCCGTGGACGAAGCGGTGTCCAAGGTCGATTTCAGCGCCCTCTCGGGTCGCAAGGTGTACATGGACACCTCGTACATCGACGGGCTCAAACTCTCTCCGTACAGCAACATCGAGTACGTGATCAGCTCGATGCGGCAGCAGATGGTGGCCTACAACTGCCAAATGCAGTCGAAAAAGGAAGACGCCGAATTCATCGTCGAGCTCCGCGTCGGAGCGCTCGCCAACGATGGGGATGAGGTGACGTACGGCATTCCCAGTAGTTCGGTGAAATCCGCAGCTACCGCGGTGCCGAGCATCGGTTCGCTGCTGCCTCCCATTCCTGAAATCTCGTTTGGTCGCCGCATCCATCAGATCGGAGCGGCCAAGGTGGGCGTCTTTGCCTACGATCGAGTGACGGGCGAACCGGTCTGGCAATCAGCCATGGCCACCGGCACGAGCGAGGCCCGCGATCTTTGGTTGCTTGGCCTCGGTCCCTTCCAGAAGGGGCGCATCTACAAGCGGATGGACAAGGATCGCATCGACCGGGCCCTCGCCGAAGTCGACGAAGACTCCCCCGATTCGCTCGAAGTCTATCGACAGGCGGTCGTTTTCGACCGAGCCACACGGCCGGGCTCGCAGCAGCAGGCCGCGTCCAGTGAAACGGCCGTGGCGGAAAAAGACAAGCCGAAACCCAAGGAAGAGCTGGCTCCCATTGTGTCCATCAATGAACCACCGAAGGGAGCGGGCGGTGCAACTCAGAACCCGGTGGCGGGAAAGCCGCCGGGACCACCACCCAGGTAGCCCCCACTCGCAACCTTCGGCAACCGCTTTCCAGGCAGCTTCACCGTGGCCACTCCTTGCGATGTCGATGTCCCTCGGATCCTGATCACCAGGCTCAGCGCCATTGGCGACTGCATCCTCACGATGCCCATGGTCACGGCGCTGCGGCGGGCAATGCCCCGCGCCTTCATCGCCTGGGCCGTCGAACGAGCTGCTGCTCCGCTCGTCGAGCAGCATGCAGCCGTCGACCACGTCATTCGCGTGCCCAAGCGCGTGCTCCGAAAACCCTCGGAGCTCTGGCAACTGCGAGGCGAACTGCGGCGGTGCAACTTCGATATCGCGATCGACCCTCAGGCGCTAAGCAAGAGCTCGATCATCTCGTGGCTGAGCGGAGCCCGCCGGCGCATCAGCTTTCGCGCGCCCGTGGGACGCGAACTCGCTCCCTGGCTGGCCAGTGAGCGGGTCACCAGCCAGCAGCCGCACGTCGTCGACCGCTATCTCGAACTGCTCCAGCCGCTGGGCATTGAGCCGGGCGAAGTGCGCTTCGACGTGCCGCAGGATCCCACCGCTGTCCAAGCCATGGCGTCCTTCCTGGGACAGCCGCGGTTGGGCGAAGGCTACGCCGTGATCAACCCGGGTGCCGGTTGGCCGACGAAGCTGTGGCCCGCCGATCGGCTGGGACAGATCGCCCGTCGCCTGGGCGAGTCGGCCCATGTTCCCAGCGTCGTCGTTTGGGCGGGTGAGCAAGAGAAACGATTGGCTGAGCAAATTGTCGCCGCCGCTGCCGGACACACGCTCCTCGCCCCACCGACCACCCTGCTCGAACTGGCCGTGGTCATGCGCAAGGCCCGGTTTTTCGTCGGGTCCGACACCGGCCCCCTCCACCTCGCCGCCGCGGTGGGCACCCCCTGCGTGGGGATCTATGGTCCGACCCGTCCCGAAGAATGCGGGCCGTACGGACCCGGGCATCGCGTCTGCCAGACCCACCGCCCGAACCCCAAGGAGCGGATCAAGAAGGCGGGCTCCAACGACGCCATGCAGGCTGTAACGGTCGAAACGGTTTGGCAGGCCTGCGAGCGACTGCTCGCCGCCTCGCGCACCACGTCCGCCGCCTGAAACGCCCGAGTCTCGTAGCTGAATTCGCCAGAATTCAGGCGGCCCCGCGATCGAGCACCGTTGGTCTGAATTCCAGGCGAATTCAGCTACGGGTAGTCCGCCCGCACACTTTTCCACCCGCTTCCTTGCCTTTCCTAAATTGCCTAATTACCATCGATAATGAAACCTGGCCTGCCGGTTCTCGGCTCTGGCCCGCAAGCAGTCAACAAGCGCCCCGGCGCTCGCCCGCTGTGTCTTCGGACCTGCCCGCGAAGCGCCGGAGCGACCGGACACCGTGACCAGCCCCGCCGAAGTTTGGGACAGCTTCGGCCGAGGGCCAACCGCGATTGCGATTCATTCGTTTGGGGCAATTGGAAGAGGTAGCAGACATGCGTATGGGCTTCTCGGGCCGGTCGATGGGGTCGATCCTGACCGCCGTCGCAATACTCTGCGGATCGGCCCTCCTGGCCGAAACCGCTCAGGCTCAAATCCAGCCGGCCGGTGTGCAGGTCGACGCCGAAGGCGTGCTCCGCGTGAAGCGGTTCGCTGATCCGACGGGTGAACTCACCCGCCGCCGCCTCGCCGAAGCCAAGGCCAAGATCGCCGACAAGACGGCCGTCAGCCCGCTGCGGAAGGTTTCGCTCAATCGGCTCGAGGCGGCCGCCGCTGCCCTGACCGAGAAGAACGCCCCGATCACCGACGAAATGAAGAACCTCGCCGGCATCACCCGCCTGCAGTACGTCTTCTTCTATCCCGAGACGGGCGACATCGTCCTCGCTGGTCCTGCCGAGCCCTACGTCGCCGACCTCTCGGGCCGCATGATCGGCGCCAAGAGCGGCCGGGCCGTGCTTCAGCTCGAAGACCTCGTCGTCGCCCTCCGCTCCTTCCCGCCGACCGGCCAGGAAGCGCAAGTCATCAGCGTCTCGATCGATCCCACCCAGGAAGGCCTGCAAAACATGCGGCAGTTCCTGGTCGACATAAGCGGCCGCGTTCGCCCCGGCGACGCCGACGCCATTGTCGCTGGCCTCCGCGAGCGGCTCGGTCTGCAGAACGTCACCGTCCAAGGCGTTTCGCCCAAGACCCACTTCGCCCAGGTGCTCGTCGAAGCCGACTATCGCATGAAGCTCATCGGCATCGGCATGGAACAGCCCGCTGTGAAGATCAGCAGCTACGTCGAACGGGCCAATCCCCGCGACGTCAGCCGCAACGCCCTCCAGCGCTGGTTCTTCACTCCCAACTACGACTGCGTTCGCATGGCCGAGGACAAGCTCGCCATGGAACTCGTGGGCGATGGGGTGAAACTCGTCGGGGCCAATGAACTGGTCCAAGCCGATGGCAGCCGCGTCTCGGCTGGCGGCAGCAGCCGGGCGAGCGAAATGTTCTGCAGCACCTTCACCCAGAACTACCCCGCCCTGGCCCAGAAGACTCCGGTCTATGCCCAGATGCGAAACCTGATCGACCTCTCGGTCGCCGCCGCCTTCATCCAGCAGCAGGACTACTACGGTCAGAGCGGCTGGAAGATGGAAACCTTCGGCGACGAAGAGAAGTTCCCGGTCGAGATCTACGAAACGCCCAAGACGGTGGAAACCGCCTGCACCGCAGTCTGGAAGGGCAACACCCTGATGACCCCCGTCGGTGGCGGCGTCCACATCGAACCGAAGCAGGCCCTGGAAGCCAAGAACCTGATCCAGGAAGAAACCAGCAAGGTGAGCGACGTCCGCGCTCAAACCAAACTCGAAGGCCTCGCCGAAGGCCAGTGGTGGTGGGACTGATCGCATAGGAAATCACCAATGACCAAGCCCCAATGACCAAAGCGTTGAGGGGCTAAGTCAACTTGCAACAAACCTCCCCGAAGCCGCGGCTGCAAAGCTGCGGCTTTTTTCGTACTTCTCCCTCTCCCTCCGGGAGAGTGCCGGGGTGAGGGAGCGTTGCGCCGCTAATTGCTCTCCGCAGCTGGGTGCCTGGGGCATAGCGCAGCGGTGCCCCAGTGACCGGCATGCACGCGGCCAATCGCTGACCAGACTTCGCCAATCGCCGAGCAGCGCTGCCCTTGCCATCGGCATCGAGCAAACGCGATCGCGGCTTATTCAACGCTGAAAGCGTTGCATGACAAAGCCCGGGGTTGCGGCGCAGCCGCTACCCCGGGTTGCCGTAGCTCCATGCAACACAACGCTGAAAGTATTCGACCCAGGGTTGCGACTGTCGTCGCAGCCCTGGGCTTTGCGATAGAACGCCTTCAGCGTTCGATTTCAAGGCATCCGATCGTTGTTCACTAAACCTGCGGAAACGCTGGGCGCCTGGGGCAAAGCGAAGCGGCGCCCCAGGGAATCGCAACCTCGCGGCCCATGCGACGCCAACGCAATCCGCTAGGGCTGCATTATTACCCTCATCATCTCCCCTCATTCCTGGTTCACTTAGACCAACCAATTACGGCGGAAACGGTTCCGGCGGTACCGACTGCGTTATATCCGCATTCGGCAGCGACTCCCTTAGTCGCTCAAGTCCGGCCTCACTCAGATGCGTCTGAATCAGAAACAAGTTTTCCAGCGTCGTAATGGCTTGCAAATGGGGAATGGCTTCATCTGTGATGTAAGGCCCCAAGCTGAGCGATCTCAGCGGCATCTTGGTCAGGACCGCGACATCCTCGTCTCGAAACTCCCTGCAACCACGAAGATCCAGATACTTTAAACGTGGCAAATGGACTTTGCTGAGTCCTGTGCCCGTAACCTTTGACTTGTTCAGTCCCAGTTCCGTGAGTTGTGGAAGTTCACCGAGGTGAGCCAGCCCCTTGTCTGTGATTTTCGTACCAACTAGGTCGAGTATCTCAAGGTCCTTCAGCGGAGCGATGTGTACGAAACCCTCGTCCTCAATCGCCGGATTCAACTTCAAATTTTTAAGCTTCTCAAGATGACGAATTGATTTGAGTCCACGTCCCTTGATATCGGCGCCTGCTAACTCCAAGAACGTCAAGCTCGGCAACTCCTCAAGGAACTCCAGGGCCTCATCCGGACAATCGTTCGTCCAGATCGTCAACCTCTCCAACCGATCGAGGCCGCTCAAATCGATTTCGCCGGGCTCAACCTTCACGATCGTGATGTACAGCTCACGCAGTTCCGGAAAGCTCCTGATGGCGGCGAAATCTTCTTCAGTTGCCTCATGGATGGTTGCCATGTGCAACTCGCCTGGTAGATCGTCCGAAGTGATCCAGCGCAGCCAGGCGGGGCGAGTCGGCTCGTCATCCCAAGGCGGAATGTTCCAACCGGTTGATCCTCGACTCCGCTCTTCGAATCGAGCGTAGGCCTGACGCCGGGCGTGAACCTTTCGGCGCTCGTAGTGCAGCCAGGCGAATGCAACGGCCGCGACGCCGACAAGAACGAACAACAAACGCAGACTGATCGCAAGGCGTGACCGTCGCACTACTGGCGTCTGCGTCTGTGGCACTTGAGAGCCTCACGTTTGAAAGCAAACCAAAGTCACAGCAGTCGAAAGCGGCGTTAGCGGATCGTTTGAGCGCCTGGGGCAAAGCGAAGCGGCGCCCCAGTGCCCGGCACACACGCGTCCAATCGCAGACCGACCTCGCCAATCGCTAGGGCAGCGCTGCGCTATGCCCCAGCCACCCATCCGGAGGCCAAATGCGGCATCTCAGGCGTCGAGCCGATCAGCACTGAGTGCACAAAAAACCTCAAAAACCCAACCAGCCGAAGCCCATTAACTCCGTAACAGCCTCTCACCAATCCCGTTATCGGGAAGCCTCATCAACTCTCGCCAACGCGCCTCGATGATCGCCGTGTAATCCGCGCCCGAGACGCCAAAGTTGCCAAGCGCATAACCGTCGTTCACCTCGATCAACAGGGTTTCGCCCGTTCCGGTCACTCCCCAATCCATCGCGAAGCCGATGGGTCGATCGTAGTAAGCTTCTAAAGCCGAACGCACGCGATCTGCGTCCGGAAACAACAGCGGATCGCCTTTGTAATGGCCGACGTTCAAAATTCGCCCTCGGAGAATGCTTGCCCTCCACTCAGAACGGAATTCAACACATTGCTGCGCAAGGATCGGGGTATCGGCCGGCAGTCCGGCGGTCGGGATCAAATCCCGAAAGCTACGAACCACCATCCCTGTGAAAAGCTTGTGATGTAGTAGCGGCTTGATGTGCAACGGTTCAAAGCCGTCAGCCCCGACCGCCGCCCGGACTTCACTCAGCGTGGTTTTCCACACGCGACGGCCAATCCAAGGCTGCAAGGAACCTGGCAGGTCAAGGTTCGGGGGAGTCGGCTTGCCGGCACGCGCCAGCAGTTGCCGTATCGTTTCAACCCCGCCCCGAACGACCATCTCGTCGGGCTTTTGCAGAAGGTCCTCATCGAGCTTGCCTAGTGCAACGTCCTCGAATTCGAATCGGACCACTTCATAGCCGCGTTGCCAAAACCAATGGCTGGCTTGCTCCATCGCCAAATAGATCGGCGTCTCCTTCTTTACCAGTTGGACATAAGCCCGCATTGTGCTTCCCGATCCCAATCTATTAGTCGATTACTTCCTCGCGCGGCGCTTCCGGCGGATGTGATCCGCCGGCTGATTATTCCTTGCCCGCGGGTCGCTTCTTCCCCGGCCGACTGATCAGCACCTTCAGCTTCGACTTCTCGTCCACGATCTTCCCAGCCAGCACATCCTCCTCGGTGAACTTCGCCAGCAGAATCTCCCCGTCGGTCGCCCGGTTGCGATCGTACGAGATGTAGATCGTCCCGTCCGGCGCCTGAAACCCATCGGGGTACGAAATCCCCTTCCGCTCGTCGATCACCAGTCCGCCTTGCCAGGTCTTGCCCTCGTCTTCCGAGAGCCAGGCGGACAGTTGCACGCGTCCCTGGTGCGAATCGATCTGATCGCCGTGTTTCACGAGCAGGATCCGCCCCGATTTCAATCGCCGCACGTGAAACCGCGCGTTCGGCTGACGAACGCCAGCCGGCTCGTTCGGCTGGGCCCAGGTCCGGCCGCCGTCGGTCGACGTCGTTTCCATGATTCCCTTCGCCGTGCGGGCGAGCATCCAGAGCGAACCGTCCTTCCGCTCCACGATCATGTGCTCATGCCAATCGGGATTCGGAAACCGGGCCGCGCCTCGCCGCTCCCACGTCTGCCCCTCATCGGTTGAGACGAACACATTCGCCCCGCGCAGCGGATCGAGCTCGCGAAAGCAGTTCTTGAACGGCCCAAATCCATTGCGCTGGTCGAGCGAAATCGGCAGCATCCACTCGCCGCTGGAAAGAATCGTCGGCTTGTTCAGCGTCACCCCGTGCCAGATTCGCTTGGGCTCCGACCACTGCGGCTCGTCCGCATCGGGGTTGTCGCAGCGAGCCATCCACACGCCTGCCCGACCGTCGAACATATCCATCGACTGATCGAAGATCAGCCACAGCCGGCCGAGCGGATCGGTCCACAGGTTGCCCACCAGGACGCTCCGCTCGCGCGGCAGCTCCTTCGAGTGCGAATCGACGACCAGCCGCGGCTTCGACCACGTCTCGCCATCGTCGTCGCTCGTCGCGAGCACAAAAAAAGCCTTCGGGCTATCGCCTCCAGCCACCCAGCAAGCCCACAACCGCCCACCCGGCGTGCGCTCGATGCCGATCGTCATCCCATAGTCGAGCTGATCGTAGTCGTACTCGGGCAGCGGCGACGTATTGAGCTTCGGCGGAACGAGCGCGAGGTCGGCGACCCGCTCCATGATCTCCCGATCGGCCGCCTTCAATTGCTCGGGCATAGGACGAGGGATGTCGTGGCCGGCTGGTTCCTGGCCGACGATCGGCCCGGCGGTCAGCAGGAGGATGAGGACAATGAGGCGCTTCATGGTGCAAAAGCCGAGAGAGGTAAAAGGTGGAATGACGCCGCCACAATCGTAACCCATGCCTCCGCGCGCCGCTCGCGACGAAGCGCCGACTCGACAACCCCGACTCGACAGCCTCGCGTGCCGACCGCTCGCGACGTAAGTCCCCGCCTCGCGCTTTCAACCGAGTCCCACTTACGTCAACGCTCCAATCCTCGACTCACCCGGTAGCTGTTGATTAACACCGGGGGTTTTTCACCGCGCGAGGCCCCTCCAGGGGACCCCAAAGTGATGAAAAACCCCTCGAAATTTTGAACAGCCAGCGGCACGCTTCCCTCTCGGCCTGTCGACGTAAGTCGCGCTCGGCGCCGTGCCGCGTCGCTCGACTTACGTCCATGCGCCCCATGCGCCCGCTCCCCTCTCGCCGGATTGCGATGAATGAAATACGCAAACACTCACGCAACACATTATCTAAATCTTCTCAACCTGTCAATTATTTCATCGAGACGTAGGCAGCTGTTTCAATCTGGTTCAGGCGTGAGCGTCGATCCCACGAGCTGGCCGCCACCTCCACGGCAAGCCGCCCTTCGGCTGGTCCGGCGTTTGCAATCGATGCGTGGCACACATTGACTGAACCTTCCCTGCTCGTCGAGGAGCCCGCATCATGTTTCAGCACATCAAGGACTTGCAGTTCAACGCCCGCGTTTCCCGCCCCGATCCACGCTTCGCCAACATGCTGCTCGATCAGTTCGGTGGCGGCAACGGTGAACTGAAGGCGGCCATGCAGTACTTCGTCCAAGCCTTCGGCTGCCGCCGGGCCTACCCCGACAAGTACGACCTGCTCATGGACGTCGCCACCGAAGAGTTCAGCCATCTCGAGATCGTCGGGGCCACGATCACGATGCTCCTCGAAGGAACCGCGCCGGAGCTGAAGGCCGCCGCCGAAGGCAACCTCGTCGCGGCGATGGGCGCTCGCAGCGTGAAGAAAAACGACATCATCGCCCAGGCGATGGACAACCCGCGCTTCCTGATCGAATCGGGCGGCGGGCCGATGGTCACCGATTCGCGCGGAGTGCCGTGGACCGGCGCCTTCGTCAACGCCAACGGCGACCTCACGGTCGACCTGCGTTCCAACATTGGGGCCGAATCGCGGGCCAAGATCGTCTACGAGAACCTGCTCAAGTTCACCGACGATCCCTACGTGCAGGACACCCTCAAGTTTCTCATGACGCGCGAAATTGCTCACTTCCAGCAGTTCCTCGCGGCCCTCGAAACGATCGAGCCCAACTTCCCACCCGCCGTCATGCAGGGGGACCTGCGATTCACGCACGCCTACTACAACATGTCGCACGGCGAAGACGCCCGCGGCCCCTGGAACGAAGGCCAGGGACCCTGGCCAGAGGGCGAGCAGTGGGAATACATCGAGGACCCGGTCGCCCAAGTCGAAGCCACGACCGGCCAGGACGAAAAGGAGCCCGAAGGGCACGACCGCGACCCGCGCGCCACGAAGCGATTTGAAAAGCAACTCGCCAAGGAGCGCAGCGCCGAGCTGGCCGAGAACAGCTCGACCAAGGACCTGCAATGGTCGTTCTACGTCGGCAGCAACGGCGCCGAGTAACCGACCAGCGGAAACCAATTCTCAGCCGGCAGGTCACACCCGCCGGAAAGCCGCAGCGCGCCCCGGCTACCCCAACCCTAAAACTCCGTCCCAGGCTCCAGCC
>JAEZAS010000328.1 GCA_023430365.1 Planctomycetota bacterium | reverse complement strand
GCGCTGTTCGACAGCATGACGATCGGCCAGAACGTGGCCTTTCCGCTGCGACAGCATCGCAAGGTGAGCGAAAAACAGGTGCAGGATCTCGTGCTCGCGCGACTCGCCGAAGTCGGTTTGCCCGATACGGTCGTCGTGAAGAAGCCCGCCGAGCTGTCGGGGGGCATGCGCAAGCGGGTCGGCCTGGCTCGGGCGCTGATGCTCGATCCCGAATTGATCCTCTACGACGAACCGACGACCGGGCTCGACCCGATCATGAGCGACGTAATCAACGAACTGATCCTGCGAACCCGCCGCACGCATCCGGTGACGAGCATCGTCGTCACCCACGACATGCGGACGGCACGCAAGGTGGCGGACCGGGTGGTGATGCTCTACCCGATCGCCCGCCTCGGCGAGGGTGAATCGCAGGTGCTATTTGACGGTTCGCCGAGCGAACTCGACAAGACCAAGGACGCCCGCGTCCGGCAATTCGTCCACGGCGAAGCCGGCCAGCGGCTGATGGAAATGCGCGAGCAAATGCAGCAACAAAGCCGCGGACGGGCGTCCGCCGATGCCGAATCAACGACCTGACCCCAACGAGCAACAGGACAAGAACTGTTAACTGAAAACCGTTAACTGTTAACTTTCGATGGACGAACGCGTACTTCGCCTGCGACTAGGCGTGGTTGTGCTCGCTGCGGCAGCCATCACCGGCTTCATGGTGATCCTGTTCAGCGACTCGCCGCTGCCAACGACGTCCAGGTACACCATCTATGTCGTCTTCCCGAGCGCCCCCGGCGTGACGGTCGGCACGCCCGTGCGCAAAAGCGGCGTGACGATCGGACGGGTGACCAACGTGGTGCTGCGCGACGACAACAAGGTGCAGGTCACCTGCCAGATCGACGGCAAGTACACGATCTTCGACAACGAGATCTGTCGCATTGCGTCCGCCTCGGTCCTCGGCGACGCGATTCTCGAATTCGTCCAGGCCGACACTCCGATCACCGCGGCCCGGCCGTTGGAACCAGGCTCCGAGATTCAAAACGGCGTCGTCGGCGGCAACCCGATGGACGTGATCGTCAATCTCGAAGGAGACATGCGGGCAGCGCTGCAATCGATGCGCGCCGCCGGCGACGAGGTGCAGCGGACCGCCGCCTCGCTCAATGCCGTCGTTTCGGGCAACGAGGATCAGATCCCGCGCATCATGGCTAAGACCGAGCGGGCCATCGATCAGTTCAACCTGACGATGGGCTCGATCAACGAAGTGTTCGGCGACGCCGAGACGCGGGCCAACCTGAAGGAGTCGATCCGCGGCTTGCCCGATACGCTGGCCACGGCCCGCGAGACGCTCGACAACGCCAACCGGGCCTTCGCCGGCTTCGACAACGTCGCCCAACGGGCCGAGAAGAACCTGGCCAATCTCGAGCAGTTCACCCAGCCGCTCGCCGAGCGTGGTCCGGTCCTGGTCGACAACCTCGACGGCAGCTTGCGGAACGTGAACGAACTGCTCGGTCAGCTCGTCACGTTCACCGACAACCTCAACAGCCAGCAGGGCTCGATCGGCAAGCTGATGAACGATCCGGAGCTTTACGATCGCCTGAACCGCACGCTGGCCAACGCCGAGGACATCACGTTCAAGCTCAAGCCGATCATGGACGACATTCGCGTCTTCAGCGACAAGATCGCCCGCGATCCTCGCCAGCTCGGCTTGAAGGGAGCCCTCGATCGCCGCCCGACCGGCACCGGCACGAAGCAATCGATCCTCGATGGCGGCATGTTCGGTGGCGGCTCGGCAGCCGACTGCGAACCGGTCTTCACCGGCTCGGTCATTGGCAGCTCGCCGACGGTCGGAGACGAGGCCTATCTCGCTCCGAGCCCAGTGCTTCGCCCCTAGGCCTGATCGCCGCTGTCACCGATTGGCACAGCGGTTGCTTCTTGCAGCAGGAAAGCAAGTCATTACGACTTTCTGCCTGCGGATACAGGAGGTAAGCACCATGACCATCGAAGATTTCTGGATGCGCCTGTACGGCCTGTCCTCAGATCTCCAGCCGGTCTCGAGCACTGCCTGGGACGAAACGTGCGACTGTTTGGTCGCGGAATACAAGAAATTTCCGCCGACTACCCAAGAAGCCCTGCGGGGGCATGTGGGCGTGATGATCGATCGGCTGCAACAGCTCTATGTTCGGCTGACGTAGGGCAGGCTTCCAGCCTGCCCGTGAAAAACAAAGTTCCAATGACCAAGCTCCAATGACCAAAAGCAGATAGCTGACGACTTCCCTTTGGTCATTGGGATTTGGTCATTGGTCATTTTTCCTTCCCGGGCAGGCTGGAAGCCTACCCTACGGGTCTGGAACGAACGACTGGACGGAAGCCGCCCGTTTCGCGTATACTTTTTATTCTCCGCTGTCTGCCTGACGGCGGGCTCAAGCAGTGAATTTCAAAGGATTTGTATGGCTCAAAAAGAGGATGCCCTGGTCGTCAGCGGCACGGTGACGCAAGCGCTTGCCAATACGCGCTTTCGCGTCCAATTGGAAACGGGAGCCGAGGTTCTGGCTCACGTCGCGGGCAAGATGCGCAAGAACTTCATTCGTATCGTTCCCGGCGACAAGGTGAACGTCGAACTGTCTCCCTACGACCTGGAAAAAGGTCGCATCATCTACCGCGAACGTTAATCGCTTGCTCCGCCGCCCGACGAGCTTGGGCGGCCGCAATGGCGATCTGATCCGCCTCGCGCCCGGCTGGGCTGTTGCGAGGCTGATTTCGTTTCTTGGCCGGCAGAGAGCGATCCAGCGCCGCGCTGCAACCGCTTGTCAGCCTCGCCTTGAACCGGTCGAATAGACCCTCGCACTACAGACCTCCGCCTCTCAATTTTCGTCCAATCATGTCCGACCTTTTCGCCGATCTGCAGTGGCGCGGCCTGGTCAACCAGGTTACCGCTCCCGATACACTCCCCGCCTGGCTCGCAAGCGGTCGGCGGACGGTGTACTGCGGCTTCGATCCCACGGCGGATAGCCTGCACGTCGGCAGCCTCCTTCCCGTGATGCTCCTGCGACGGTTCCAGAAAGCGGGGCATCGGCCGATCGCCCTCGTCGGCGGCGCTACGGGCATGATCGGCGATCCCACGGGACGAAGCGAAGAGCGATCGCTCCTCTCCGAAGACGCCTTGCGGGCCAATGTCGCCGGCATCGAAGGTCAACTGCGGCAGTTCCTCGACTTCGATGCCCAGGATGGGGCGATCCTGCTGAACAATTACGACTGGATGAAGGGGTTCAGCTACCTCCAGTTCCTCCGCGACGTCGGCCGGCACTTTCCGGTCAACGTGATGCTGGCCAAAGACTCGGTGCAGGGTCGCCTGCAAAGCGAAAGCGGCATCAGCTACACCGAATTCAGCAACATGCTGCTGCAGGCGTACGACTTCGTCTACCTGAACCAGCAGCACGGCTGCGAGTTGCAGATTGGCGGCAGCGACCAGTGGGGCAACATCACGGCGGGAACCGATCTGGGGCGCCGGATGCACGGCCTGCAGCTTTACGGCATGACCTGCCCGCTGCTGCTCAAGAGCGACGGCACCAAGAT
>JAEZAS010000322.1 GCA_023430365.1 Planctomycetota bacterium | reverse complement strand
CGTTCTTCTCCCAGGCGCTGGCGATGTTGAACTCTTCGTCGAGCAGCAGAAAGCCGCCGGGGCCATCGCCATTCTGATTGCCGAGCATTGAGATCATGATCTGTCCGTCGGACAGGCAGTGGACCGTGTGCGGGGCGGTCAGCTTTGTCTTGCGGACGATCTCGCCCGGCTCGATGACCTTCGTCAGCTTCGGCTTGCGTGGGTCGATGGTGTCGATGATGTGGATGCGGCCGCTGACCAATCCGGGAACGATCAGGTAGCGGCGCTCGCGCTCGCCGTGGCAACTGCCGCAGGCGTTCCAGCCGAAGTGGTGCAGTTCGTCGCCGAGGTTGGGCATCGGCAGGCGGTGAATGACTTGCGAGTAGGTCTCTGAGCTGGGATCGACGTCGATGGTGGCCAGGTAATCGGGCTTTTTGGATTTTGTTCCGGAGTAGAGAGCGACCGTGTAGAGCAGTTGCTCGCGGGGCGCTTTCAGGGCCTCGGCTGGCGAGGCGAACGTGCGGGCCGAGAGGTCGTGTTTCTGATGATCGTGGCCTTGAGCCGAACGAGCGAGAGCGGCGGCCGATGAAACGGCGGCGGCCGAAGCGGCGAGAAAATCGCGGCGAAGCATGGTGTGGGCTCCGAAGAAAATGGTTCACCACAGCAACTCACAGTATAGAGTAGCCGTTGCGGCATCACGCCGGCAAATCGAGGCTTCGATGAAGCTTTCATAAAGGCAACTTGATCGGATCGGCAGCAGCAATAATGCTACGGCATAAGTCGACCGACTGGTCGTCGGCCAATCCGCTCTCAAGGACCCGAGGAAGGTGACACTCGTGCAGTTTCGTTCTCAGTCGCGCTCCGAGCGCCAGCGTCCCAATCGTCGCTCGTTTCTTTTGGCCACCGGTTCGCTGGCAGCGGCCGCCGTGTGGTCGTCTCGCGCGCTTGGGGTGGTGAAGAAGAACGTCAAGTTCTCGTCCAACCCGTTTGCACTGAGCGTGGCGTCGGGCGATCCGTCGGCGGACGGCTTTGTGATTTGGACTCGCCTGGCTCCTGACCCGGTCGTCGGCGGTGGCATGCCGCACGAAGACGTCGAGGTCTCGTGGCAGGTGGCCGACGACGAGCAGATGTCGAAGGTGGTCGCCAAGGGGACGACGGTCGCCACGGCGGATTGGGCCCACACGGTGCATGTCGAGGTCGAAGGGCTCCGGCCCGACCGCTGGTACTTCTATCAATTCCAGGCAGGCGGCGAAGTGAGTCCCATCGGCCGGGCCCGCACGATGCCGGCCGCCGATCAGATGGCGGAGCGGCTGCGGCTGGGCGTGGCTTCGTGTTCCCACTACGAGCAGGGCTATTTCACCGCCTACAAGCACATGGCGGAGGAGGGGCTCGACCTCGTCACGCACCTGGGTGACTACATCTACGAGTACGCCGCCAAGGACAACCTGCCGCGGCGGCACGTCGGAGCGGAGATTCAATCGCTCGACGACTATCGCAATCGCCACGCGCTCTACAAGACCGATCGCGATTTGCAGGCGGCCCATCTGGCTTGTCCCTGGTTCGTTACCTGGGACGATCACGAGTTCGACAACAACTGCGCCGGCGAGATCAGCGAAGAAGCGGGCGTGCCGGCCGAGGCGTTTCTTGCTCGCCGGGCGAACGCCTACCGGGCCTACTACGAACACATGCCGTTGCGGCGCAGCAGTTTGCCGATCGGTCCGATGATGCAGCTCTACCGCCGGCTGAGCTTCGGCCGCCTGGCGGAGTTCAATGTCCTCGACACCCGCCAGTATCGCACCGATCAACCGTGCGGCGATCGCAACAAGCCGCAGTGCGAGGACGCGCTGAGCGAAAAGGGCACCCTGCTCGGCGACCAGCAGGAAGCCTGGCTGAAAGATGGGCTGAGCAAGTCGTCGGCGACGTGGAACGTGCTGGCCCAGCAGGTGATGATGGCCCGCGTCGATCGGGTGCCGGGCGAAGTCGTCGCCGTGAGCATGGACCAGTGGCCCGGCTACGAAGCCAACCGCCGCCGGCTGCTGCGACACTTCACCGATCACAAGATCAGCAACCCGGTCGTGCTGGCTGGCGACATCCACAGCAACTGGGCCAACGACCTGATCGCCGATTTCGACGACTACGACTCGAAGGTCGTGGCCAGCGAGTTCGTCACGACGTCGATCTCGTCAGGCGGTGACGGCAAGGCGGTGCTGCCGACCACCGAGGGCGTGCTCCGCGAGAACCCGTTCGTGAAGCTCTACAACAGCCAGCGCGGCTATCTGCGCTGCGAGATCACCCCGAAGCTCTGGCGAACCGACTACCGCGTGGTCGCCAAGGTCAGCAAGCCGGGCGCCCCGCGCACCGATCTGGCCTCGTTCGTCGTCGAAGCCGGCGAAGCGGGCGTGAAGAAGGCCTAAGCTCGATCGAAAGAAAGCCATCTGCAGCCGGACGCTAACAGCGTCCGGAGAAAAGCCGTGGGACGCGGCTACGTCGCTGGACTGCGAACGAGGTCGTAGCGGCAGACGGGGTCGACCTAAGTAGTCGCGTCCTCGCGAGGAATCTCCGGGGAATGTTATTCCCTGGCTACGATTCTTGCGGCGCCGCTTTCCAGTAGTCGGGCAAATCGGGGAGCGTCTCGAGCAGGATCTCGCGGATTGCGGTTCGATCCTCGTCCGACAGGTGCTCGAAGGCCTTGCTCTTGTCCGCGCCGGTCAGCACTTCGTGCATCCGCCGGAAGACGTACTCCTTGGCTTCGGCGGGGAGCTGCTGAAAGTGGACGGAGTAGATCAGGTAGCTGCACGGATGCTTGAAAATCCGCTTCTCCAGGTCGAAGTCGCGGAGCGAGCGACCCTTTGAGTCGCGCGGGCCCTGTTTGCTGAACTCCTCGGCGAAGCCGGACGTGCCTTCCATCCGGGCGATTAGCCGGGCCTCTTCACTGAACAGCAGGTACTCGACGAGCGGTTCGCAGACGCTCTTGATGCGGCTCTTGGTGCTGTCCCACAACTGGTCCTCGGGCTGTTTGAGCTCGCGGTTGAGGGCAGCCTGGTAGTGCATGGCCTGTCGGACGCCGTAGTTGGCCGCCGTGATGTAGTTGTGGGCGTTGGCCTGATGCTCGAGCACCATCAGGGCGATGAGGTCGCTGTGCGGCGTCAGGTATTCCGACTTGTCGAAGCGATCACCCAGGTCGGTCAGGTTCATGTTCGGCGACAGATCGAGATCGCGCGGCACCTCGCGGGTTTCGACGACCAGGTTGCCGAGATGCTTCTGCTCGCCGTGCTGGCCGGTCACGTACCAGCCGCCCCAGCGGTTCTCGATGGGGCTGGTTTGATCGATCCGGTGCGTCCCCTCCGAGAGCAACGGCAATCCCGTGCGATTCACGTAGAGCGATCGCACGACGAAGCCGGGCACATTCTTTGTCTGTGATGAGCCGTGGCAGATCAGGCAGTTGTCGGTCTCGCGAACGATCCGCGGCCTGCCGTCGTCGGTTTGATCGATGGCGTAGAACACGGCGCCCAATTGGGGATCGACCGCCGTGATTTCCAGGACCTCGCCGTCCTGGCAATAGCCGACATAGGTATCGTCGTTGAAGTAGAGAGCCCGCGGGGTTTTCGGCGCAATGCGCTGGCGCTGCAGGCTGGTCTTGGAGAAGACCAGGGTTTGCGAACTCTCGGGAATGTCCAGTTCCTTGAGCAGCGGCTTCAGGTAGCCGAACTGAGGGTCGAACGGCAGCTTCTTCTCGCCGTTTTGCAGTTGCTCGATCAGGCGGGTGACGCGATCGTTCGGGTCGGTCTTGCTGTAAGAAATCGGCTCCTGCTCGAAATCCTGGGCGGCGAGCGAGTGAGCCAGGCAGAGGGCCAGCGGGATGACTGCAAGCCGGAAGCTCACGGGGATGATTCGCCGCATAGGAAGGGTCCTTCACGCCCGTCCAAGCCATCGACGCTCCACCAGCTTTTGCCAGGGCAGGCGTCTGTCGTACACTGAACCTGGGCCGGGGAAGTGGTGGTGTCGGTCTGGCGGGCCGTTTTTCGCGGAACCGTGGCAGGCAACGTCTTCTCTGGTTGATCGTATCAGGTCATAATTGGACGTCAAGGTCCAATTTCACTCGTCAGGCAGAATCGTATGTTTTCTCAGACGGTCGAATACGCGTTGCGCGCCGTGGTGCATCTGGCCAGCGAAACTCCTCGGGCCCGCACGACCGAACAGATTGCCGAAGTGACCAAGGTTCCGCGAGCCTATCTCTCCAAGGTGCTGCAAAACCTCGGCAGGGCAGGGCTGGTGCAGTCGCAGCGGGGCGTCGGCGGCGGAATCACGCTCTCCAAGCCGGCCGACGAGGTGACCATCCTGGAAGTCGTGAACGCCGTCGAGCCCATCCAGCGGATTCGCACCTGCCCACTTGGTCTGGAAGCGCACGGCAAACATCTCTGCCCGCTCCACAAGCGAGTGGACAATGCGCTCGCCCTGGTGGAAGACGCGTTTCGCAGCACCACGCTGGCCCAAGTGCTCGCCGAGCCGTCGCGCAGCATCCCACTGTGCGCATTTCCCTGTGCAACGCCTGCGGATTCCGACCCTTCAGCGGGCGACTTGCCAGGAACCGCCGCGGCGACGTAGGCATCGCGGACTGCGTGCGCCTACAATTCCTGCATGCGGCACTACGATGTCATCGTGATCGGAGCGGGCGGAGTCGGCAGTTCGGCTGCCTGGCACCTGGCCCGCCGCGGAGCGCGCGTGCTTGCGCTCGATCAGTTCAAGCCCGGGCACGACCGCGGCAGCTCGCACGGCGAAACACGCATCATCCGGCAAGCCTACTTCGAGCATGCCGACTACGTTCCGCTGCTGCGCCGGGCTTATGAGCTTTGGCATGAGTTGGAAGCTCTGATCGACAGTTGCCTGCTGGAACAAGTCGGTCTGCTCGAAGTCGGACCGCCCGAGGGGGTCGTCGTTCCTGGGGTGCTGCGCGCAGCGCTGGAGCATGGGCTCGAAGTCGAACAACTTTCGGCCAGCGAGGTCTCCGAGCGCTTTCCCGCCTTCCGGGTTCCGGATGGCATGACGGCTGTCTTTGAAAAAAACGCCGGCTACTTGCGAGTAGAGTCCTGCGTGCTCGCGCACCTGGCCGCGGCGAAGGCGGCCCGCGCCGAGTGCCGCTTTGAGACCGTGGTTCATGGCTGGAACGCCGTCGCTGGAGGCGTTCGGGTGACGACCAGCGCAGGGACGTTCAGCGCCGATCGCCTGGTCGTCACTGCGGGACCCTGGGCGCCGCGGTGGCTGGCCGACCTGGGAGTTGGCCTGCAAGTGCTGCGGAAGCACGCCTACTGGTTCGCTTCTTCCAGTCCGGCCGTGCGCCAGGATGTTGGTTGTCCGACCTTCCTGTTCGAATTGCCGCAAGGCGTGTTCTACGGCTTCCCCCAGCGTGACGCGCTCGGCGTGAAGGTGGCCGAGCACGACGGCGGTGTGCCGGTTGCCGATCCGTCCGGCGATGCGCGGCAACCGGACGTCGAAGATGAGCGACGGGTCGACGAGTTCCTCCGCCAGTGCCTCGTCGGTGTTGGTCCGCCGGTGATCCATCGCAGCGTCTGCTTCTACACGATGTCTCCCGACGCGCACTTCATCGTCGATCGCCATCCCCAGCACGAGAACGTGGTGTTCGCTGCGGGCCTGTCGGGGCACGGCTTCAAGTTCACCAGCGTTCTCGGCGAAGTGCTCGCCGAACTGGCGCTCAACATTCCGCCGACTACGGCAATCGACTTCCTGCGCCTCGACCGATTTGCCCGGAGCTCTTGATGGTCACCCGCGAGAATCCGTACGCTTCGCCGTCCGCCGATCCCCCCATCGTGGCTCAGCTCGTGCATGACGAGCATGGGCTAACGGTGGACTATGAGAATAAGCTTGCCGATGCCATTGCCTTCTCGCTCTATCACCACTCGCAGTCGCGCTTTGGAAAACGCCAGGTTTTGATAGTGCGCCTGACGATGTTGTTTACTGCCTTGGTGGTCGCCGGTGTCTTCCTGATGGATGGGCGACCCATTCGGCATCACATGGTCTTCCTGGGAATGCTGTTCGGGTTTTTTGTACTGGTCTGGTTCCTGTATCCAGTCGTCTATCGCCGCCGCCTGCAGAGCGCCGTCACGCAGATGTACAGCGAAGGTCGCAACCGGGCCTTCGATGAGCCGCGGCGGATCACCCTGTCGTCCGAGTTCCTCACCTATGCCACGCCCCTGTCGCAGTCGGTGACTCGCTGGGCGGCGATTGAGAGGGTGGCAACCACCGACGAGCACATCTTTATCTATCTGTCGTCGGTGGCGGCGATCACCGTTCCTCGTGCGGCGTTCTCGTCTCCGGAGGATTTCGCGGCTTTTGCCTCGCGGGCGCAGCAACTCATGGATCAGGCGGCGAGCGTTGGATGACGAGACGGTTGCGATTGATCCAGATTTTCGCCGTGATGACGCTGATGTGCGTCACGCTGGCCGCACTGCGCGGCATGAGTGTGCTGCAAGCCCGCCCGGACCTGCAGTTTGTGATCGTCGTAGGATTGGGGTCCTGTCTGGCGTACGGAACCGAGTTCGCGCTCAATGCGCGGCCAAAAGATTGAAGGCGAAGGTCAGGCCCGCAGGCGTCGGGCAAAGAAGTCCTTCACCCGTTCCCACATCGGCTGGCTGAGGACGTGCCCGGCGCCGCGCTCGATGAAGTGGGTGAAGTTGTCTTCGGCATGCATCGATTGATAGGCCCGCTGGATCGTAGCGATGCCGCGGCGGACTTCTTCGATTGGGCTGCCGCCGTCGAGTTCGCCGAAATTCAAATGCAGGGCCCGAGGAGCGATGAGCGCGGCAATGTCGGGTGTGTCGCCGTACTGGTGCAGGCCCGGAATGAAGTTCGGGAAGCAGTGCAGCATTTCGTGCTTGTGGATGGCCTCGTACGTCGGCAGGCAGCAGTTGCCGCAGAGGGCCTTCAGTCGCGGTTCCCAAGGGCCGACGAGCCAGGTGTGCGTCGAACCCATGGAATGGCCATAACAGCCGAGGCGCTCGGCTTGCACTTCGGGGCGGCCGCTAAGCAGGTCGACCGCCCGGCGCATGTCGAGAATATGCTTCCAGGCGAGGCATTTTCCCTCGACCGTGTACTTGAGGAACAGGTACCGCTCCAGGGCGCCACCCTTTTGCTTGTACCCTTTCTCACGCTGGCCGAAACCGAGGGCGTCGGGGCACAGGACGACGTAACCCTCGCGGGCAAGCGCGAGTCCGGTGTGATGTTCCTTCATCCCGGCCAGGCCTGCCGGTTCCGAAGCTCCCAGATGCCAGGCCCCGTTGTGCTGATGCCAAACGCAAATGCCAGGCGCCGGCTGGGCGGGAGTGGCCGAGTCGGGGATGAGCAGATAGGCGGTGACCGTGCCGCTCGGAATCGCTCCTCCCGGCACATCGTCGCCGCGTTCGGCCTCGTAGGTGATCCTCAGCCGGCGGAGCCCGTCGAGTTTCTCCTCCTCCAGGACTTTTACATTCAGCGGGCCAGCCTCCGGCCAGGGGCCGCCGAGGCAATCCAGCAATCGATCCCGAAAGTCGCCCGCAGCCATGGTTCAACTCCTGAGTAGGGCCTGCATCGTAACCCGAACCGATCATCGAACGCTAATGTGATGAGGTGTAAACGCAGCCGGGGCGTAACACGCCCCGGAGAAGAGCAGCGGGAGTTGGAATGCCGTGGAAAGGCGATTTGTCGTGCTCCGGAGCGTGTTACGCTCCGACTGTGAGGTGGAGTGCTTCGGGAGCATGGCTACAGCCGTCAAAATGCGTGCGACGCGCGCCTTGGCAGCCCAGCTTGCCACTCTTAACAACTTGACACTCCCCGGCTTGGCCGGTATCTTTCTAGAGGCTTGCAAGCGGAGCTTGTAAGTCGTGTTCGCACAATTAATTTCGAGCCACACACAGCGCGAGCTGCTCGAAAGGGTAGGTCGCGTTTTTTTGTTGAAATACGGCATCCCCATGGGTCCCTAAGGCATGGCCAGCATTCAGTTTTGCGGCGTGTCGAAGGTGTTTCGAGGGGATGCAAAGGACGTTGCTGGGACCGCTGACGAGGCGAGTTCGGGCGATGGACGGTATGCGACAAAAACGCGCGAGATCCGCGCGGTGGATGGGATCGATTTGGAGGTGCGCAGCGGCGAGCTGCTCGTCTTGATGGGGCCTAGCGGCTCCGGCAAGACAACCTTGTTGCGACTGATTGCTGGCCTCGAGGAGCCGACCACCGGTTCGGTTCGGATCGACGGGCAGGATCAACGCGGCATTGCGGCTCGCGACCGGAACATCGCCATGGTGTTTCAGGGGCTGAGCTTGTATGGACATTTGACGGCGCGCGAGAACCTGGAGTTTGGGCTGCGAATGCGGTCGTCAGGTTCGCGGCTGCGTCGTTGGTTTGGAAGTAGGTCGGAGAACGATAGCGAAATCGATCGGGCGGTGAGCTCGGTTGCGGATCGGCTGGGCATCGCGGCCCTGCTGGATAAGCGACCGGGTGAATTGTCAGGCGGCGAGCAGCAACGCGTGGCGATTGGCCGGGCCTTGGTCCGGCAGCCGAAGGTGTTTCTGCTCGACGAACCCCTGGCGAGCCTGGACGGCCCCACACGCTTCGGTCTGCGAAGAGAAATAAAGCAGTTGCAGCGGCAACTAGGTGTGACGGCGGTTTATGTCACTCACGATCAGGGGGAGGCCCTGGCGCTGGGAGACCGGATCGCGGTGCTGCATCGAGGTCGACTGCAGCAGGTGGGTTCGCCCGAACAGGTGTATCGCCAACCGGCCAATCGGTTGGTGGCTTCCTTGTTCGGCGGGCTCGGGATGAGTTTTGTGACTGGCCGTGTCGAGCGGTCGGACGCTGGATGGAATTGGAAGTGTGGTTCGTGGCGGCTGGCGTTGCCGGCACCTCTTTGCCCCTTCGCCGAACGTGGCGACCTGGCAAAGGCGGTGATCGGTGTGCGGCCCGATGAGGTGGCGGTGGCCACGCATCGGGAGCATTCGCCCGGCTGGTCGGCCGTGGTTGAGGCGGTCGACTACCAGGGAGCCGCCACGTACGCACAAGTGAGGGGATTCGAGAGTGAGGCGGGCGGTCAGCCGCCGGTTTTGCTTGCCCGGTTGCAGGGCGAGGTTCAGCCGGGCGAGCGGGCGCTCCTACAATTGAATCTGGAAAATGTTTGTTGGTTTGACAGCGACTCCGGGGCAAACCTGGGTATAAATGCGGCCGGAGAGGCGGACGCACAGAAGGGGTAGTCGGCACACTCGGTGTGCCGTTGGCGATTACACACGGCACACGGAGTGTGCCCGACAATACGAGCGGCGATGCGGCTGGCGGGCGACGGTCGGTCGGGAGGAATACCACGATGATGAATCCAGGTGACATGTTGCGGATGGTCGATTCGATCCACCGCGAGAAGAACATCGAGAAGGAAATCGTCTTTCAGGCGATCGAAGCCGCGCTCGTCACGGCAGCCAAGAAGCAGCAGGGCGAAACGGCCGACATCACGATCAATATCGATCGCGATACGGGCGTGCTGTCGGGAACCTTGGACGGCCAGCCGCTCGATCCGGACGAGATTAGCGGCCGCATTGGCGCTCAGACCGCCAAGCAGGTCATCATTCAGAAGATCCGCGAAGCCGAGCGGGATTCGCTCCTGGGTGAGTTCGGCGAGCAGATCGGCACCCTGGTCAACGGCCTCGTGACGCGCAATGAAGGTGGCGCGACGATCGTTTCCCTGGGCAACATTGAAGCCATCCTGCCGCGCAGCGAGCAGATTCCGGGCGAATCGCATCATCCGAACGAGCGGGTGCGAGCGGTCATTTTCGAGGTGAAGCCGCAAGGCAGCCGCGTGAAAGTCGTTCTCAGCCGGACCCGTCCGCAGCTGGTGCAGCGGTTGTTCGAGCAGGAAATTCCGGAAATCGCCGACGGTGTGATCGCGATCAACGCCATCGCCCGCGAGCCGGCCCACCGTAGCAAGGTGGCGGTGAGCAGCAGCGATCAGCGGGTCGACTGTGTCGGCGCCTGCGTGGGTGTGCGCGGCAACCGGATTAAGAACATTGTCGAAGAGTTGGCCGGCGAACGGATCGACATCGTCCGCTGGAGCGACGATCCCGAAACGTTGATTCGCGCCGCTTTGCAGCCCGCCGAGGTCGACCAGGTGCTCCTGTGCGACATGATCGGCCGGGCGATCGTGCTGGTGCGTGAGGACCAACTGTCGCTCGCTATCGGTCGTAAGGGGCAGAATGTTCGCCTGGCCAGCAAGCTGTGCGGCTGGGACATCGAAATCATGACCAACGACGAGCTGGAGCAGCAGATCGACCGCGCGGTCGCCGGCTTCTCGCAGATCGACGGCATGACCGAAGAACTGGCCCAGCGGCTGGTGGAGCAGGGCTACCTGTCGTACGACGACCTGGAAGTGATCGAGCCGGACGCCCTGATGGAAATGGGCGGCCTCTCGGAAGAGCAGGTCCAGCATATCGTCGAACAGGCGGAAGAACTTGCGGCTCAGGCCGGCAAAGCTGCCGATGAAGAGAAACAGCGCAAGCGTGCTGCGGCAGCAGCCGCTGCGAACGAACAATCGGCGGCCGGGGGCGGCGAATCGCCCAAGTAAGGCAGGCCGCAGCGATGGCTGGTGGGTGGCTCCCGCGGGGTGCGGGAGCTGGCTCGAACCGGTCGTTGGCGGGAAGCAGCGTCGGTAGCGACGAAAAAGTAGTCTGATTCGTCAGAATCGGGGGGAAAACTATTTCCCCAACTGGCGTTGCAGACCGTAAGATTGTACATTATCGGATCACTCCCTATCGCAGGCTCGCGGTCGCTGCGCCCGAAGGCGCTTCGGCGACCGTAGCTTGCCTCAGCGGCAGGAAGGGTGCGCGAGTCTGGACGGCCCGTTAATGGTCGGACAATGCGGGACAAATCCGCAAGTTTCCGCCCGATCCACGGCGGAAAAGACTCGCTTGGGTGCACAACCTGCAAGCTCAGTTGCAAAAGCTCCGGCCGCGTCGTAGCCGGTCGCATTGCTTCCAGAGGAGATTCGGACATGAAGTAATTGGGTGTTTCTGGTTCGCGCAAGTCCGACGCGCGAACGGTATTAGGAGGGCGATTGTGCCCACTCGGATCTACGCGTTAGCTAAAGAACTGAAGATCGACAGCAAAGAGCTGGTGGACCTCTGCACGAAGGCAGGGATTCCTGGCAAGGGTTCGGCGCTGGCGAGCCTGGAAGACGACGAAGTCGTCAAGCTGAAGGCTTTCCTGGAGGGAAGCGCGAAGCGTCCCGCCGCCCAACCGCAGGCTCCGTTGATCGATACGAAGGCGGTGCTGGCTTCGCCCGTGACTTCGACCGCTACGCTGCCTCCTCCTCCACCCCCGCGGCCAGCGGTTCGCCGTCCTGCGGCTCCGACGCCGCCCCCGGCAGCTCCTCCTGAGCCAGAGCCGACGCCCGCTCCTGCGGAACCGGTGGTTGAAACACCCCCGCCGGCCGCACCGGTCGCTCCGGCTCCGGCCGCGGCTCCCGAAGCGCCTCCAGCGCCTGCTCCGACGCCGGTTGCTGAAAAGCCCGTCGAAGCGGCTCCGCCCACCGTGGCTGCCGAAGCGACCGAAGGTCCTGGCTCCGCGCCAGCCCCCGCTCCTACACCGCCGGCTCCCACGCCGCCGCCAGCCGCTCCCCGAGCGCCGCTCGGCCGGGGCCCCACGGCTCCGATCCGCGGTCCGATTGCTCCGCAGCGCGGCGATGCGTTCGGCGCTCGTCGGCCCGGCATGATCAAGGTCATCGACACCAAGACGAAGCGCGGCGCCGTCGAGGCTCGCAAGCCCGACTCGGGCGATGGCGACAAGCCGGCCGAGCGTCGGCCTGGCGGCGGTATGCGTTTCGCCCAGATGCCGGAGGTCAAGCAGCCGACCGGCGGACCGAAGGCTAAAGAGCCGCAGGCTCAGAAACCCATTTTGAAGCTGCCGACCGACGTGCTGAAGTCGGGTTCGCGAGCTCCGCTCAAGGCGCTGGCCGACCAGGTCGCCCGCCGCACGGCTGGCGGAGACAAGCGGGGCCCTGGCGCTCCGGGTGCCGCTGCCGAAGCGACTCCGGCCGGTTCGGCACGTCCCGCGCGTGGCGGCAAGAAAGGTCGTCCTGGCGAGGGTGAACCCGGCCTGGGCGATATGTCGACGCTTCGCGCCGATCGTCAGAAACGCAAGCCAGGGCGTCGCCCCGGCATGGATGACGACGACGGCGGCGGCCGCATTCGCCGGCGCACCTCGCTGGTGCGTCGCAGCAAGACGGTCAGCACGGCCGCTCCGCGTAAGGAGGCGGTGTCGCTCGAACTGCCGACGACGGTCCGCGCCTTCTCCGAGGCGGCGGGCGTCAGTGCGACGCAGGTCATTCGCGTGTTGATGGGCATGGGCATGATGGCCAACATCAACGCCCCCATCACCGAAGAATACGCGGAACTGCTGGCGGCAGAACTGGGCGTACAGCTCGAGTTCAAGCAGCCTGAATCGCTCGAAGACAAGATCGCGGCCCGGTTCGCGATCGACGAAGACGCCGAGGACCTGGTCCCGCGTCCGCCGATCGTCACGATCCTCGGCCACGTCGACCACGGTAAGACGTCGTTGCTCGACAAGATCATCGGCACCAACGTGGTCGCCGGCGAAGCGGGTGGCATCACCCAGCACATCCGCGCCTACAGCATCACGACCAAGGACGGCCGGAACGTCGCCTTTGTCGATACTCCGGGTCACGAAGCGTTCACCGAGATGCGTGCTCGCGGCGCCAATGTCACCGACATTGCCGTGCTGGTCGTGGCCGCGGACGACGGCGTCATGCCGCAGACCGAAGAATCGATCAGCCACGCAAAGGCGGCCGGCGTGCCGATCGTCGTTGCGATGAACAAGATCGACCTGCCCGGCGCCGACGAACAGAAGGTGCTGCAGCAGCTCGCCACCGCGGGCCTGCTGCCGAGCGAATGGGGCGGCGACGTCGAAGTGATTCGCACCAGCGCCGTCACCGGTCAGGGCATCGACAGCCTGCTCGAAACGCTGCTCGTCACGGCCGAACTGCACGAGTACAAGGCCCGTCCCGAAGGGGCCGCCATGGGCATGTGCCTGGAAGCCGAGCAGGAGCCGGGTCGCGGTGTGATCGCGAAGCTCATGGTGCAGAACGGCACCCTGAAGGAAGGCGACATCGTCGTCTGCGGCGCCGCTCATGGCCGCGTGAAGGCGATGTTCGACACGCTCCGTCCGCGACAGAAACTGAAGTCGGCAGGTCCCTCGACGCCAGTCAACCTGACGGGTCTCGATGTGCCGCCCAACGCCGGCGACAAGTTCTACGTGCTCGACGACATTGCCGAAGCTCGCGAACTGGCCGCCCAACGGGCAGCCACCAGCCGCAGCACGTCGCTGTCGGGCAGCACGACCAAGATGTCGTTCGAAGACTTCCAGCGTCGTCTGGCCGAAGGCCGGCTTGGCGCCGCCGAGGACGTGGTGACGCTGAACTTGATCGTCCGCGCCGACGTGCGTGGGTCGATCGAGGCCATCTTGAAGGAACTCGGCAAGCTCGACCATCCGGAAGTGAAGGTAAAGGTGCTGCAGGCTTCGGTCGGCGGCATCTCGGTGGCCGACGTCACCCTGGCGCACGCCTCGGGCGCGGTCATCGTGGGCTTCAACGTCATTCCGGACGAAGCGGCTCGCTCGCTGGCCGACGATCGTGGCGTCGAAATCCGCCGCTACGACATCATCTACAAGCTGACCGACGACATCCGCGCCCTGCTCGAAGGCAAGCTCAAGCCGGAAGAGCGGATCGTCGAACTGGGCGCCGCCCTGGTCAAGCAGGTGTTCGTCATCAGCCGCGTGGGCGCTGTCGCCGGTTGCCAGGTCATCCGTGGCAGCATCGAGCGTGGAGCCCGGGTCCGCGTCAACCGCGAGAGCCGCACGATCGGCGATTACGCGATCGACACGCTCAAGCGTGAGAAGGACGACGTCAAGGAAGTTGCCCGCGGCATGGAATGCGGCATCAAGCTGCAGAACTTCAACGACATCAAGGAAGGCGACATCCTCGAAGCCTACAAGATCGAGGAGGTGGCGAGAACGTTCTGATCAGGAGTCAGGAGACAGGGGGCAGGGATCAGGCGGCCGGACGGGTGAAGCGTCTGGCTGTCGCACAGCCGGTACTGAGTACTCAGTACCGGGTACTGGCTCGGTCTTCATCGCTGCCTTTTTCTCGTTCGCCATCCATTCGCCCAGTTAGCGCCCATGACTAGTCGACGTCTGTTGAAGGCCGCGGAAGCCATTCGTGAGGTGGTCAGCATGTCCATCCTCACCGAACTGCGCGATCCGCGCGTAAAACTCGTCACCGTGACCTCCGTTGAAGTGGCTCCCGACATGAAGTCGGCCAAGGTCAACGTGTCGATCATGGGGGACGAAGCGCAGCAGCGGCTGACGCTCAACACGCTGCAAAACGCCGCCGGATTTCTGCAGCACCGGATCGCCGATCGGATTGAAACCCGCTACACGCCCCGGTTGCAGTTCCAGATGGACAAGGGCGTGAAGAACTCGCTGGAGGTGGCGCGCATCCTCGCCGAGGTGCTGCCCAAGCAGCAGGCGCCTCCCGCCGACCAGCCGGCTGGCTCGCAGGAGCCGCCCGACGATCAAGGCGAATCGTCGCCCGACGCGGCGGACGACCGGTCGTAGCCCGTCACGGTTTGGCCGTTTCTCATTCGCTCGCTTCCCTGAATCGCATCCCTCTGAATCCCGCTGGGAACTGGCATGTCCACCAATCGCGCAGCGCTCCTCACGAAGCTTCACAAGGTGCTCAAGAAGCACTACAAGCCGGTTTCGCCCCCCAAAGACCGCACGGTGCTCGAGCACCTGCTCTATGCCTGCTGCCTGGAAAACGCCCGGCCGGAGGCGGCCGATGAGGCGTTCGCCAAGCTGAAAGAGCTCTACTTCGACTGGAACGAAGTGCGGGTGACGACCGTTGCCGAATTGGCCGAGGTGATGACCGGCATTCCCGATGCTCCGGGCGCGGCCCAGCGGCTGAAGAAGGCGCTGCAGTCGGTCTTCGAGTCGGTCTACGACTGGACGCTCGAGCACCTGACGAAGCAGAACATCGGCAAGTCGGAAAAGGACCTGGAAAAGATTCAGGGCATCACGCCGTTCGTGCAGGCCTACGTGATCCAGCACGGCCTGGGCGGACACTCGATTCCGGTGAACAGCGGCGCCATCGAAGTGCTGCACGCCGTGGGTGCCATCAGCGACGCCGAGGCCGACAAGCACCAGGTGCCGGGCATGGAGCGGGCGATTCCCAAGACCAAGGGGGAAGAGTTCGGCTCGCTGTTGCAGCAGATCGGCGCCGACTACCACGCCTCGCCCGGCTCCACCAAGCTCCGCGCGATGCTCGGCGAAATCGACAGCGACTACAAGGAACGGATCGCCAAGCGGACCGCCCGTCAGGAAGCCGAAGCCGAGGCCGCCGCCGAAGCTCGCCAGAAGGAACGCATTGCCCGCCGCGCCGAAGCCAAGGCCGCTCAGGAGCAGGAAGCCAAGGAACGGGCCGCCAAGGCCGCCGCCGCCAAATCGGGTCGCTCGGCCGCCAAGCAGCCGAAGGCTCCCCCGGCGCCGAAGCCGGCTCCGGAAGTGAAGCCGGTCGCCAAGCAGACTCCCAAGGAGTCGCCCAAGCCGAAGCTCGAGAAGCCCAAGGGGCCGGGGCCGTTGGCCAAGAAGACCGAAGAGGTCAAGAAGAAGGCCGGCAAGCCGCTGGCGAAGAAAAAGCCTCGCTAGGCGGGGCTTCACCCGCGGGAGCCACGTTTTCCGGTGAGGAAGAGTTCATGGGCCAGATTCCTTCGCCGTGCTACTCCATGCTTCACACCGCTCGCCGCTCACTGCTCGCCTGCCTGCTGCTCTTGCTCGCAGCCGGCAGCGCCCATGCTCAATCCGATCGGGCGGCCAGCGACGCCGCTCCGATCGAGCCGCCGCTCGAAACGCTTCAGCCGAAGCGGCCTCGCAGCGAAGCCGAGGAGGACCGCCTGGCGGCCTCCGTCTGGTTCACCCAGGCCCGGCTGCTGCTCCATCGGGGCGATAAGCCAGCCGCTCTGCGAGCCTATCAGCGGGCGTGGCGCTACGATCCTCAGGCGACGATGATCCTCTCAGAGATCGTTTCGCTCGCCTTCGAGTTGAATCACGGCGAAGAAGCAGCCCGCTACGCCGTGCTGGCCGCGGAAGCCAATCCAAGCGACGCGATTCTCGTCCGCCGGCTGGCTCTCTACCTGGCCGACGATCGCCAGTGGGACCGCGCGGTGCGACTCTACGAACGGTCGCTCCAGCTTCAGCCGGGCATGAATGAAGTCACCGATCTCGGCTCCGCTGTGCTGCATCAGGAGATGGGCCGGCTGTACTTCTTGAGTGACCAGTACGCCAAGTCGGCGGCCTCGTTTGCGAAGGTGCGCGACGCGCTCGCCGGGGAACCGGCGAAGCTCGATCTGGCGGCGCGGGACATTGTGCTGGGCAAGGACCCCGCCGACACTTACTCGCTTTGGGCCGAGAGCTTCCTGGCCGCCGAGCGCTACGACGAAGCGCTCGCCCTCTTCGAGAAGGGAAACTCACTCGACCCGAATGTCGGCCGGATTGCGTTGCAGCGGGCACGGGTCGCGGCGGCTCGCAAGGACACGACCGAGGCCCTGAAACGCCTGGATGAGTTCTTTGCCACCGGCGACACGTCGGCGACGCTCGAACCGTACCTCCTGCTGGCGGCGCTGCTCGAAAAGCAGCATGCCGATCCGAAAGAAGCCCAGCAGGCGCTCATCAAGCGGCTGGAAGAGCTACGGGCCGCGCGGGCCGACGATGCCGCGCTCGCCTACATCCTGACAAGCAAGTGGATCGAAGCCGATCGGCTGGATGAGGCCGAGCCGCTGCTTCAGCAAACGCTTGCGCGGCAACCGGCGAGTGAAGGGTACGAGCAACTGGTCTCGCTTTACCAGCAGCGCCGGCAAGCGTCGCAACTGGCTAGGACGCTGGGCAACATCGTGCAAAAGACCGGCTCGCTGCGCATCGTCGACGACCAAGTCGCCAGGCTGGCCGCCGACGCTCCGCTCGTCGAGGAAATGCTCCAGGCGACGCGCGATCAACTGAAAAACGACCCCGTGCAGCTGGCTGGGCGGCAGTTGTTCGCCATGGGACTTGTCGCGCTCAAAGCCCACCAGTGGGACGCGGCAGCCGAGATGTTCCAGGCCCAGATCAAGGTGGAACCTGCGACCAAGAGCGACGTGCTGCTCACCTGGGGGCTTGGGACGTACCTGGCGGATGAGTACGCCCGGGCGATCGAGATATTTCAGCGAGCGATCGACGAGAAAGCGATCGGCGAGCGGGCGCCGGCCGTCTATCTGTCGCTCGCCGGGGCGCTGGAGCTGAACGGCCGGACCGATGAAGCGGTCGCAGCCGTGCGCAAGGCAATCGAGATTGAGCCCGACAACGTTTCGTCCGCCGCTCGCCTCGGCTGGATCCTGTATCACGCCAAGCGATACGACGAAGCCGCCCAGGCCTATCGCGAACTGATCGAAAAATACGACAGCCGGCATGAATCGGCCGCCCTGCGAGAAACGCTGCGCGACGCCCGGCTGGCGCTTTCCAGCGTGCTGCTGGCGCAGGACAAGTTCGACGACGCCGTGGAACTGCTCGAGCAGGTGCTCGACGAGTATCCGGAGGACGCCGGCGCGCACAACGACCTCGGCTACTTGTGGGCCGAGCGGGGACTGCATCTGGAGCGGTCGCTGGCGATGACGCAGAAGGCCGTCGCCGCGGAGCCGGAGAACGCGTCGTATCTCGATAGCCTCGGCTGGGCCTACTTCCAGCTCGGGCGCTATTCGGATGCGATCGGTCCGCTCGAGAAGGCCGCCGCCGGGGACGATCCGGGCGGCGTGGTGCTGGAACATCTCGGCGACGCCTATGCCAAACTCGGCCGGGCGGACAAGGCCCGCTCGGCCTGGGAGCGAGCGCTACAGGCTTTCCAAACCGAGCAGGAAACGGAAAAATTGGAAGCGCTGCGGCGCAAGCTCGCCGACTACAAACCAGAACAGAAAACGAGCAAGGACTAAGAGCCCCTTTGCCTCTTAGCCCCTTTCTTCCCCCCAACGAATCTCAAGTCAGACAGCGGTTTCGAGTATGGCTGGTCATAGTGCGTGGTCGAACATCAAGCATCGGAAGGGTCGTCAGGACGCGGCGCGGGGGAAGCTCTGGAGCAAGCTGTCGAAGGCGATCATCGTCGCGGCGCGGATGGGGGGCGGCGATCCGGATGCGAATCTCCGCTTACGGTATGCGATCAACGACGCCAAGGCCGTCAGCATGCCGAAGGACAACATCGAGCGGGCGATCAAGAAAGGAACCGGCGAACTCGAAGGGGGCAACATCGAGGAAGCGATCTACGAGGGCTATGGCGCGGGCGGCGTCGCCGTGATGTGCGAAATCGCGACCGACAACCGCAACCGGACCGCTCCCGAAATTCGCAAAATCTTCGAGACCCACGGCGGCAAGCTCGGGGCGACCAACTGCGTGGCCTGGATGTTCGAGCGCAAAGGAGTGATCACGATCGCCGCCTCGAAGACGAGCGAAGAGCAACTGATGGAAGTCGCCCTGGAGGCTGGGGCGGACGATATTCGTCAGGAAGAGGACAGTTTCGTCGTCGTCTGTCCGCCCGAAAGCTTTACGCCGGTGCAGGAGGCGCTGCAGGCCGCGGGCATCGAAGCCGACTCGAAGGAGCTGACCCGCATTCCGAGCAACACGGTCGAAGTGACCGACGTCGAGACGGCCAAGAGCGTGCTGAAGCTGATGGAAACGCTCGACGATCATGACGACGTGCAAAGCGTGTCGTCGAACTTCAACATCCCCGATGAGGCAATGGCTGCGATCGCGGCGGGGTAGTCGTCGGCGCACAGCGTGTGCCGCCAGACGTGTGAGTGGAGCCACGCGTTATCGCGGGGCTGTTGCCCCACCG
>JAEZAS010000293.1 GCA_023430365.1 Planctomycetota bacterium | reverse complement strand
CACCATCTCGGACCCCGGCTCTTGCCGGGGACGGAAGTACTCTGAGGCTCTGCCTCGTCGGTCCCGCAAGGTGGGCCTACTTGCGTCGGCGCCAATAACCGGGCCGGCGTGCTGTGTGGAAGACGGTCGTGATAACGATATCCCCACTAGCTACGGGGCGATAAATGGGAAGAAACGGGAACTGCTTCACTCGGACGTAGCAGTAATTGGCGTCGAGTCGCGAGTTGCCGTCGGGATTTCACTCGATTTCGTTCGTGGCAATCTCAACGGCGGCCTTGAATCGTTCGGCTGCCGACTGGGAGCGCTCCGCATACCACCGGCGAGCTTGCAGGTACTCGCGAATGGCCAGGCGATGAAAGACGACTTTCATCGTGGTCTATTCCAGGTCGCGGATCTGTGACCACTCCATGCTTCCCGTAAGATCGGCTGCCCGCCGGTCCATTTCCTGGATGAACTCCGGATCGTTCAGGTCCTGGGCAGAGGGGGCTGCGGGGAGCGACTCCAGCAACTTGTCGACGATGACCCATCGCTCTGCTTCGGGCAGTTGCAAAGCGGCATGCACGATTGCGTCCGGTGTAGTCATAACCCCTCGGCAAATGGATGGTTGGGTCTCTTGGATATTCTATACGACTCCAGGCCAGACTACACAATCCGCAGCCGCTCCTGCTCCAGCCGGTTGACGAGAAACTCGATCGCTTTTGGCGCCATGTGGTTGTAGTAGTCGAACCCGTGGCCGCCGGCGGAGGTTTCCAGGTCGTACTCGTGCGGCACGCCGAGGGACCAGAGTTTCATGTGCAGGCGGTCGGACGAGTCCCACCAGCGCTCGTCGATGGGGTCGCAGCAAAAGAATTGATGCCGCGGCCAGTTGAGCGGGTGCACGTGCAGGATGGCCGTGTCCTGCCGGGCGGCTTCGGGGTCGGGATACATCTGGGGAATGGTCTCGTCCCCTTCGTTGTAGCGCTTGTGAAAGTCGATCGCGGGAGCAATGGCGACGACCACCGGGAACTGGTCTGGAAACTTGTAAGCCAGCCGCAGCGCCCCCTGCCCTCCCATGCTGGTGCCAAACAGGCCGATCCTCGGTGGGGCGACTTCGAATCGCTGCTGGATGAACGGCAGGACGTTCTCCAGGACATGCCGCTGGGCCGAGATGTTGCAGTCGAACTCGGTGCAGATCCGATCGGTCCACCAGCTGCGCTTGGTGTGAGGTGAGACGACGACCAGGCCGTGGCGCTCGAACTGCTCAACGAACGGCCGCTTGTCGTTCAGCCGGTTCAGATGAACGCCGTGCAGGTAGAGGGCCACGTAGCCGTGCTTGTGTCGCTGGGCGGGGATGAATACATCGCACGGATGTCCGCCCACCAATTCTTCGGTCCAAGTGCCGCTCGCCATGGTTCTCGATCTTCCTCCCCCAAGCCGGAGCGTAACTCGCTCCGGAGATGCCTCAGCCGGACCATCCACCATCGAACAAACTCGGCGAACCAAGACGCTGGATCGGCCTCCTTTGTGATTGTACGTCCTCTTGCTTTTCTCCGGAGCGAGTTTCGCTCCGGCTATGGGAGAAAGACGGTTTTCGATAGAATGTCGCTCCTTCAAAGAAGTCCGCCGCACTCTAGCGAGACGAAGCACCATCGTGAAAGTCCTCGTTACCGAAGAGCAGATCAAGCAGTCGGTCGCCGAACTGGCCGCCGAAATCAACCGCCGCGAAGAAGGCCGGCCGCTGACAGTGATCGCGATCATGACAGGCGCCATCGTGCTGCTGGCCGACTTGATTCGCCAGCTCGACATGCCGCTGCGCGTCGGCGTGGTGCAAACACGCAGCTACAACGGTTCGGTGCGCGGTCCGCTGGCGATCAACAGCGATATGATGCCCGATATCGTCGGCCGCGATGTACTGCTGGTCGACGACATTTTCGACACGGGCGTGACGCTGTTCGAGGTGGTGTCGCTGCTCGACGAAATGCGTCCCAAGTCGATTCGTTCGGCGGTGCTGCTGCTCAAGCAAGGCAAGCAGCAGGTGGCGATGCGACCCGACTACGTCGGCTTCGAGATTCCCGACGAATTTGTCGTCGGTTATGGTCTCGACTACAACGACGCCTATCGCAACCTGCCCTATCTGGCGGCGCTGGAGCCCTCGGACCTGGAACAGCACCCATGACAGGGTTGCGGTTGGCCTTTGTCACCCGCAAATTCTGGCCGCTCGTCGGCGACAACGAACTCCTGGTTTCGACCCTCGCCGCGGAATTGCTCCACCGCGGACATCGGCCCACCATCGTCACGCCGAAGTACGGCAAGTACTGGCCGACGAACGTGTGTGTCCGCGAGGCGCCGGTAGTTCGCCTCCCCCATCCGCCGCCGCGAACGTGGGGCAATGTCCGCTTTTCGTTCGCCGTCTCAAGCTGGCTGCAACAACGGCAGCAGGAACTGGACGCCGTAATCGTCAGTGGACCGCAGGAGGACGCTCTGACGGCGCTGGGCGCTTTGCGATCGTCTCGTGTGGCGGTCATCCTGCAGGAAGAGATCGGCTTGGATGCCGACCATGGTCCGCGACGCTTTGGCGATCAACTGCTCCGCAGGTTACGAGGCTGCGATGGCTTTGTGCGCTGGGGTGAAACGACGCATGCTGGCGCGTTGCCCGCGTGGCTGCCGCCGGAGAAGCTGTTCCGATTGAAGCTGGGCGTAGAAGTTCCGCCGCCGCGCACTCCAGCCGCCCGGTTGGCCGCGCGACAATCGCTGGCCGAAGTGAATCACGACCTGGCGGTCGCTCCGGAATCGCCGGTCGCACTCTGCCTGGCTCCCTTGGTCGATGAGGCGCAGCTTGAACTGCTCGCCCGAGCTTGGCGACCGGTGCAGTCGCGCTGGCCGGAGGCCCGGCTGTGGATCGTTGGCGATGGTCCGACCCGCGGGGCGCTGTTCACGTTTCTGTCCGATTTGAATCTGAAGTATCGCGTTGTCTTGCCGGGGACGTTCGACGATTGGACGGTGCTGCTGCAGGCGGCCGACTTGCTCGTTCAGCCGGCGGGAGCGGAGCAGCCTTCCTGGGCCACGCTCGAGGGACTCGCGGCCGGGCTGCCGGTGATTCAATTTCATAGTTCTGAACCGACTACTCCCCTGCCCGATTTGTCGCCCGGCTCCACTCCGTCTGAGCTGCCGGCGGTGCTGCACGTCCCCCATGCCGAGCCCGATCAACTGGCGGGTCAGCTGATGGGGCTGATGGAGAATTCCTCGCTGCTGGTGCGGTTGGGGGAGCAGGGGCGAAAGCTGGTGATGGAGCAATATCAGATTCAGCGGATGGTGGATGCGTACGAACGCTTGTTGGTCTCGCTCGTCGCTGCCAGGCAAAACGCGGCTGGACCGGCCTAGGCGGCAACCGCTGGGGCGATCAAAATCAAAAGTCGGATTACTTGAGGCTGACATCGCCGACCGCCCTGGAACTCACCCGCCGTGCCGCTTCGTGTTTTGCAGATTATTCCCACGCTCGTCCGGGGCGGCGCTGAGAAGCAGATGGCGCTGCTTGCGGCGGGGTTGCCGCGGGATCGGTTCGATGTGCATGTGGCAGTGCTTACGCACAGCGGTCCGCTGGAAGCCTCGCTGCGGGAAGCGAACATCCCGGTCACTTTGATCGGCAAGCGATGGAAGGTCGATCCCATCGCGTACTGGAAGCTGCAGCAACATATCAAAGCGCTGCAGCCCGACATCGTGCATACCTGGCTGTTCGCAGCGAACGCCTATGGGCGGCAGGCGGCCATTGCCGCCGGGGTGAAGCACATCGTGGGCGGCGAATTGTGTGTCGATCCTTGGAAGACCACCGCCCATTTCGTGATCGACCGCTACCTGGCCCGGCGGTCGGATCGAATCGTCACCAACAGCAACGGCGTGGTTGATTTCTATGCCAGCAAGGGGCTGTCGCGGGACAAGTTCGTTGTCATTCACAACGGCATTCAGCCGGCCCAGCCGTCGCGGCTGTCTCGCGAAGAGTTGTTAGGCCAACTGGGGCTGCCCACCGATAGCCGGCTGATTGCCGCCGTCGGCCGATTGTGGCCACAGAAGCGCGTCAAGGATTTGATTTGGGCGTGCGACCTGCTCAAGTGCATTCGCGAGGACACGCATCTGCTGATCATCGGCGATGGGCCGCAGCGAGCGAGGTTGGAACGATTCCGCGATCAGGTGGAAATCGCCGACCGCGTGCATTTCCTCGGCGAACGCGGGGACGTTCCGGACTTGCTGCCGCATTGCGAATGCCTGTGGCTCGGCAGTGGATACGAGGGACAGCCGAACGCCATTATGGAAGCGATGAACGCCCGCCTGCCGGTTGTGGCGACCGATATTCCTGGCAACCGCGACCTCGTCGCGCATGGTGAGACCGGCTTTCTCGTCGATGTGGGGGACCGGGCTGCATTTGCCCAGCAGACCCAAGTTTTGCTTGCCGATCCTGAACTCGCCCGACGGATGGGCGAGGCTGGAGAACGCCGTTTGCGAGAGCATTTCTCTTACGAGCAGGTCATCGAGCGGCACGCGAAGCTGTACGAAGAGCTCGCCGCCCGCGCACCCAGATAGCCGGAGGGTAACCACCCTCCGGAGAACGGCGAATTGAGCCGCGTCGAAGTCCGCCGAGTCAGGGGCTCACGCGTCGAAGAATCAAAAGAAGGGGTGCCGGAAGGAGGCGCCCTTCCGGCTAAGGGGCTTACTTGCCTGCCCCGCCTTCCATTTCTTCGATGTACCGCCGCAGACGTTCGTTCTCGTCGGTCATGTCCTTTAGCTTCAGCATGTTCTCGACGCGCTTCAGCAGTTCGACCTTGTTCACCGGCTTCGAGAGGAAGTCGTTGGTGCCCGCGTCCACGGCTCGCTGGATGTCGCCCGGCTCGTTCAGAGCGGTCACCATCAGCACCATGATCTTCCGCGTGGCGGGATCGGCCTTCAGCTTCTGACAGACCTCAAACCCGCTCAGCTTGGGCATCATTACGTCGAGCAGAATCAGGTCCGGCTGGAACGACTGGACCTTGTTGAGCGTATCCTGCCCGTCGACGGCCGATTCCAGCTCGGCGTCGACGCTGGCCAGGTAGACCTCGAGCAGTTCACGGTTCGGCTGGTTGTCGTCGGCAATCAGGATGCGGTCTTTATCGGCCATGACGGACTCGCAGAAGGGCGGGCGGAGGGGGTGCAAGGGTCGATTATAGCGGTTGTCGCGAGGTTCTCGGAAGGCGGGAGCCAATCGCTGCATGCTCAAGCGACAGCGGCGCTTGCGGCGCCGAGGTACGTTTGAGCATGCGAATTTCCTGCACGACGGCTGCTCTGCTCATTCTGACGGTGCTTTCCGCATCCGCTAACGCCCAGAACGGCGTCGATCTGTGGGGACATCCCGGCGCGGGCCAGAATGGCGAGATCGGCACGGCGATGGGGGGCTTTCATGGCACCGGGCTTGGTGGCGGGTTCTACCATCCGAGCTGGGGTCCCTCGATGCCGGGATACTGGATGCCTCGCGAGAAGCTGCCGACGCTGCCCCCGTTCAATGGCAATCCGGTTCGTGCGGTCACCCCGTTTGCCCCGCTCTCCAAGATTCCACTCAAAGGGGGAGCGACGATCGGCCTGTATCAGAAACCGCAGTTCGGGGCCAATCCGCAGTTCAACTACACGCCCCACGCGGCCGCGGTTGGCAGCGCGCCCCGTTACAACCCTGGCTTTAGCGGTAGCATGATCGGTGGGATGCCCAATGGGGCTCTTCCGAATTTCACCGCCCTGCCCAACGATGCGCGGGGCTCGATCGACGTGCTGCCGAACCGCGAATCACGCCCGCTGACGATTCCCGGCTGGCCCAATGCAGTCAATCCTCGCTGGTGGCCTGCGGATCTGGCCATGCCTACGACTGCCACAGCTTCGCCGTCGCCGGGCGACGACGCCATCGGTCAGCGTCCCTGGCCCAATCCCTAGGCCCAATCCTTAGGCTCGGCTGGCTTCTGCTCGCCTACCTCGGCTAGCCCCGCTTCTCGCCATCTCCCAAAATGTCGGGAGACCCC
>JAEZAS010000269.1 GCA_023430365.1 Planctomycetota bacterium | reverse complement strand
CCGCCTCGAAATCCTTCCCTTCGAGCGCAAGCTGGGCGAGCTTGCGCCGCATCGTGGCATTGTCCGGATCGTTTGCTGCAAGTTCGACGAGGATTGGCTGCAGTTTGTCGTTTTCCCCTTGCTTGAGATAGACGGTGGCAAGCCCTTTGGCCCAGCGGTCCGATTCGGGGAACGTCCGCTTTCCCAGTTCGTAAAGCCGGGCGGCCTCCGCGTAGTCTTCCTGCTGCACCTTGATCGCCGCGAGCAGAACGAGCGAGGCCGCATGCGGCTCGTCGACGTCCAAAGCGTCGGTCAAGAATTGCGTAGCCTGCTCGGTATCGCCAATCGAAAGCTGCAGCCGGGCGAGCACATAGTTGGCTGCGGGATGGCGATTGTCGAGGGCCACCGCCTTGCGCGCCCAGGTACGCGCCTGCGGCTTATCATCGCGCGCAAGATAGGCGAGCGCCGCGTTGGCCGCCGCGGCTGCGTCCTGGGGCATTTCCTGCGCTCGCTCCAAAGCTTTTGCGAGTTCTGGCGCTGGCGCGTCGGCGGAATTTTTGTGACGCTGGACAACCCCGTTCAAAAACTCGCCGTAGCCCTGTTCAAACTCACTCTGCGAGACGCCGAAGGCCCGCGAAATCGCCTCCTCCTTCGGCAGCCGATCGCCGTAGGCCGCGAGCAGACGCTGGATCGCGTCTGCGCCGTGTTTTTCGCGCATGTACTCGACGTAGAGCTCCGCCTGGCAGTAGGCGAGCGTCCAGTCGTCCTTCTGCTGCGGCCGGACGAAGCCGAACAGGATGTTGTCGAGGTTAAACAGGCTCCCCGCCTCATGCCGCCGGACGAGCAGGGCCGTCCAGGCGTCCGGACGCGGCTGATCCTCCAGGTGCACGGCAATCCCTTCCGTGAGCCAGTGAGGAACGTTAAACCCGGTTTGCTGCAGGTTCACGACGTGCACGAACTCGTGGCCGAGCACCTTCGCCCAGTTGTATTTCTTGGGCAACTCGCGCGGCGTAGTAATCGCGACCATCTTCCCGGCGCACGCCCCGACCGTGCCGATCGCCGGCAGGCCCACCATCCGCGCGCTGAACCAGCCGTGGCCGCTGGTGTTCTTGGCTCGGCTAAAGATTTCAAACAGCGTTTTCTCCGGCGGTTCATAGCCGAGCGTTTTCACCACGCGTGGATAGACTTCTTCCTCCAGATGCCTCGCGGCGTAGCGGGCCAGAAGCTCGTCCTGCCCGCGGTCGAACTTGAGGACAAAGTGTTCGGTTTCGAGCACTGCATAGCCTTGCAGCAGATCGAGCACTTCCAGCGTGTTTTTCACGCGCACGTGAAACGGATCGACCTGAAAGGCCTCTTCCAGGATTTCGGCGGCTTCTTTTTCGGCTCCGAGGCGCATGAGCGTCATGCCGAGCTGCGAGCGGGCCGTTGAGAGCTGCGGCAGGCGGCGATGAGCCTCGCGATAGAAGTCGGCGGCCTGCTCGTAACGACGCATCCGGTCGAGCGCGTCCCCTGCGGCCAGAAAGAGTTCACCAGCGTGCGGATTGCGCTCGGTAGCTTCCTCAATCAGCGAGCGCATCCGCTCCGACGGATCTGCAACGGAGCGGCCGTCGAGCACCGCGTAGCAGCCGAGCAGGCGTCCAAGCGTTTGTTCGTCTCGAGGGCGAAACTCAAGCGTCTTTTCGAGTTGTTCCACCGCCTTGGCTGGGGCGGTATGGATCATGTGAACGTCAGCGGCCAGTTGCCCAGCCCAGACATGACGGGGGTTGATCGCCTGGGCACGTTCGATCGAGCTGTTGGCGGTGACCATGTCGAACGAACGGACCGCAATGGCCGCTCGGGCCGCGTGCAGATCGGCCGCTTGGGGATTGATCGCCAGGCCGGCGGCCAGAGCGGCCAGCGCTTCGGGTTCGTTGTACTTCTCGAAGAAGAGCAGGGCGATTTGCAGGTGGGCTGGCCAAAAGTCCTCGTCGGCCTCAAGGGCCGAGGGGTACAGATCGTTCACCAGCGAATGAAACAAGCGATGATTCCGCGTCCAGCGGGCGTGCTGGGCGGCGGCCAGGCCGATCCAGAGCGACGATTCGGCGTCGAGCGACTTGCGGGCGGCGACCAACTGCCGCTGCCGGTCGATGAACCAGGCGTACTCCCGCTCCGCCTCGGCCAGTTTGCCACGGGTGCGAAGCGATTCGGCGATGACCCAGTGTGCAGGCAGCGAGTCGGGGGCGAGCTTCAGGGCAGCCTGGGCTTCCTCCTCGGCCAACTTCCACTCGCCGGCGTCCATAGCGATCAGCGCTAATTCGGCATGTAGCGAGGCCGGCTTTTCGTCCTGGGCAACGGCCTTCATGAGCAGCCGGTGAGCGTCTGGCTGCTTTCCGGTCGCCGTCAGGCAACGCGCAAGCCCGATCACGGCCTCCGGATCGGCTGGTCGCTTGCGAAACAGTTCAGCGGCCTCGTCATAGCGGCCCCGCAGGAACTGTTTTCGTGCCTCGTCGAGGTGCTCTTTCACAGCTTTAACGTCGTCGGCGGCAGGTTCCTGCGCCGGAGCGGCTGGAGCGAGCAACGCCAGCAGTAAAAGGCCGAGTCGAGCGAAGCGAAATTGAGTGCTGGCCACGTCACCGTCCCGTGGAGAATGCCCGCCTGTCCGGTCCGAAGCGATGGCTTTAGAATGAGCGGCTTATCGCTTTTCCCTCGACGCCGGTTTCGATTTTACCGCACCCCTCCTGAGTTCGATATGTCCGAGTTTACGACCGTGGCCAAGGTAGGCGAAATTCCAGAAGGGCAGGGGATGGCCTACGCCGTGAACGGGCGGATGGTCGCGGTATTTAACGAGGGGGAGAAGTACACGGCCATCGACGACTTTTGCCCGCACATGGGCGCGTCGCTCGCCGGTGGACATGTGCAAAACGGCCTTGTCGCCTGTCCGTGGCATGCCTGGCGGTTCTGCACGAAGACCGGCCAATGGGCCGACAACCCGCGGATCAAGATCGACGCCTTCGAAGTCCGCGTCGAAGGGGACGAGATCCAAGTGAAGGTCCCGCCGAAGGCTTGAACGAGCGAGTCGCTCGCGGCGTCTACTCGATTCGCTTGAGCGTGTGCTTCAGCGTCATGGCCATGTCGACGACGATGGTCGTCTCGCGATAGGGGCTCTCGGTCTTCATCTTCACCGTCTGCTCCGAGGAGGTCACGATCCCCTCGGCGAACGAGAACAGGGCGGTTTGCTGTAACCGGGAATCTGTGACCTTCAGATTTCCCTTCGTTGTCACCTGGACGGTCCCGTCCGCCTCGATCCTGGCGACCTGCTGGTTGTCCGCATCGTCGATGCCGGCCAGCTTATAGTTCTTGGCCGTCTTTACTTCGCCGACCGGCAGCTTGCTGACCGAATGCCCATCCCAGGTCGCTTCGACGTCGACGTCACCTTCCGGCAGAATCACGAGGGCCTTCGTGAGCTGGTTTTTGAGCGTTTCGGCGGAGACCGCCTGCATGGCGTCTTTGCCGCTGCTTTTGTTTGCCTCCGATAATTCTGCCGGCAGTTCGGCTGACAGAATCTCGCCGCGCGGGGAGAGTTTGACCTTCGCGGTCAGTCCAACCAGCGGTTGCAGGGCGGCCTGCAACTGGCGAGCGGCGCCGGTCAAACGTTTTTCGTCGGCCGAGTCGTAAGCCAGTGGATCGTTCTTGGGCGTCTGCAACTCCACCTTCGCTCGAGTGATCGTTTGCGACAATTCGAAGCCATCGTCGGCCACTCCCGTAACTTTCCACTCCGATTCGATGTGGAAGGAAAGGGTCGATTCGACCGCAGCGCCGGTGTAGGTCGTGTTGGTCACCACCGTTTGCTCGGTCGTGACCTGTAGGCGGTCGCCCGTTTGCAATTTCCAGGCAATCCGTTCCGCCGCCGCTTCCTCGGGCCGAACGGCAGCGCCCATGAAGGCAATCGCCAGGAGGAGACGAAGGGCCGGCAAAAGGTAGGACATGATGCAGAGCGTCCGAAAGGAGCAGGCAACTTCGGCCAGAAGCCGACGCGGCTGCCCATGATGTGGGTACAGGAGCGATCACCTAAATCGTAACCGACTCACCCGGTTTCAGCACGACGGCTTCGGCCTTCGTTTCCATCCGCACGCGGTCAGCCCAGGTGTTTGCGTTCTGGGCTATGGGGGGCCAGGTGTTGAAATGGGACGGAACCACCCGTTTCGGCTGGAGCATTTTTACCGCTTCGACCGCGTCGTCCGGGCCCATTGTGAAAACGTCGCCGATCGGCACCACGGCCAGATCGAGCCCCGCCTTGCCGATCAGCGACATGTCACCGAACAAGCCGGTGTCGCAGGCAAAGTAGATCGTCTTCCCTTCGTTCAATCGCAGCAGAAACCCGCAGGGATTGCCGCCGCCAGAACCGTCCGGCAGCGTCGAACTGTGCAGCGCCAACGTCAGCTTCACCCGGCCGAAGGGCAACGTGGCCTCGCCCCCCAAATTCATGCCGAGCGTGTGCTGCAGGCCATGTTTGCTGGCGAACCACTGACAGATTTCAAAGTTCGAGACCAGCGTGGCGCCGGTTCGCTGGGCGATCGCGGCGACATCTCCGACATGGTCGAAGTGGCCGTGCGAAACGAGCAGGAAATCGGCTTCGACTTCGTCGGCGCTCTTGGGAGCGGATGGTGAATCGCTCAAGAACGGATCGATGAGCAGGGTGTGCGATCCGGTCTTCACACTCCAACAGGCGTGGCCCAGCCAGGTAACCTCAGCCATGATGGTTCTCCGATGTTTGTGCGACGCGAGAAGGTTCGGACATGGAACGACGTCCCTAATAGTTAACTCGCCCGACCCGCTGAAGGGCAAGGAGCCCCTTGCGGCAGACTCACGCGAAAGGTTGCCCCCTTGCCGGGTTGACTCTCGAGCCCGACCGATCCGCCGAAGGCTTGTGCCAGGTGCTTGACGATCGACAGCCCGAGTCCCGTGCCTCCCACCTCCCGCGAGCGCGCTTTGTCGACCCGGTAAAACCGTTCGAACACTCGGCCCTGGTCTTTCAACGCGATGCCGATGCCGGTGTCGCGGACTTCAAGCGTGACGAAGTCCCCTTGGCTGGCGAAGCTCACCCGCACGCTTCCCTCGGGAGGCGTGTACTTGATTGCATTATCGACCAGGTTGTTGAGGATGGTTCGCACCCCTTCTTCATCGGCGCGTGCCGTGAGGGTTTCGTCGCAGGGGCAAATCTCCAGGCCGATTCGCCGGGCCGAGGCGGCGTCGGCAAACTGCGAGGCGCATTCTTCGAGCAAAACGCTGAGTGGCACGTCGGTGATGTCGAACGTTTCCTGCCCCGCCTCGACGCGGGCAATTTGCAGCATATCGAGAATCAACTGATGCAGACGCTCGGCTTGCTCCTCGATCCGCTGGACGAAATTCAGGTTGTGCTCGGGATCGTTCACGGCGCCCAAGCGAAGAGTTTCGGCATAGGCCTTGATGGCGGCGAGCGGGGTTTTCAACTCGTGCGAGACGTTGGCCACCAGTTCCCGGCGGAGGTTCTCGAGCCGGCGGAGCTCCGTCACGTCGTGCAGCACGATCATCACTCCCGGGCACGGATCGCCCGGCAAGCGGGTCGCGCGCATCGCCAAGGTGCGGCGTTGCAGGCCCGGAGAATCAAACTCTTTCTGGACTGGCGCGGGTGAGTTCAGTGCTTGGAGCACAGCCTCATAGACCGGCCTGGCGCGGGTGACCTCTAGCAGCGGCCGACCGACCGGTTCGAGGGTGGCAAAGTCGAGCATTCGCCTGCCCGCTTCATTGGCTAGCAGGATGGTGCGATCCGGGGCGACGGCCAGCACCCCTTCGACCATGCTGCCCAGCACGGTCTGCAACTGCTGGCTGTTTTCCTGCACCTGGTCGAGCCGTCTCGCCAGCTTGCGCTGCATCTGATTGAAGGCGGCGGCAAGCACTCCCATCTCGTCGCTTCCCTCGCTGCTGACGAGTCGCTGGTCGTCGCCGGCCGCGATCGAGCGGACGTTGCGTGTGAGGCGGACGAGCGGATCGACAATCTGTCGCACGCCCCACCAGGTTATCCCGAGGCCAGCCGCGATCGTGCATGCGGCCAAAACGAAGATGCCTAGATAAGGACCTGGTCCGCCAGCATCCTCGGCGAGCGACGACCGGGCGTTGCTGACCATGACGGCCACGCCGACGGCATAGACCACCACCAGCGTGGATAGCAGCAGGAAGAGCCGCCAGAAGCCCTGAGAAAACCGCTTCGCCATGAATAAGTTCGCCGTTCTCCCGGCTCAAGCCCGATCTCGCTGCCGCCGATCGCTCGGTCGGCTGCGTTCAGCGGTCGCTAGTGCGATTGGCTGGCCTTAAAGAGGTTGAGCGTGATATGAGCCTGTCCCTGATGGTGCCCCTCGTGCCAGGCAAGGATGTGCAGGATGTCGAGCAGGCTCAAGTTGCGCTCCTTCAGGGGCGCAGGAACCCAGCCCAGGTCTTTGTCGCCAAACTGCTCCAAGGTGTCGAGCAACCGGGTGCGCGACTGGCCGAGCACGCCGCGGATTTGGGCGGCCGACGGAACATCGTCGTCCGGTGTGCTCCCTCCCTTGAAACGAGGGACAAGATCGGGCCAAAGCGACGGCTGGACGCGCTCGAGTCGCTCGGTGGCGAACAACTCTTCGGTAATGCCGATGTGCATAAGCTGCCAGCCGATGTGGGCCCTGCCAGGGCCCGGACGCCAGGCGAGCACCTGCTGCGGATCGGCCTCTTGCTCGATGCGGTCGAGCAGCGCGAGCGTGCGAGTGCGATTGAACTGGCAAGCGGCAATGAGGCTGTGAATGGTGCTCATACGGGCTTCCCTACGAAGCAAAAAGAGACGGCAGTGCACATCCGGCCATGATAGCTGTTACGGCCAAATCGACAATTGGCGGACCGCCTCGGACCCGCCGACCGAATCGGCCCTTCCCCAGGCGCTATAATGAACCAACCAAGCGCGCCGCTTCATCCCAACTTCGCCAGAGCTTCATGCCAGCTTCAAAACCAAACAATCTGCGTCAGCTGCGTGACAGCGGCTGGACTTCGAAGACCGTCAAGCAGGAATTGCACGACAACTTTCTCGATGCGCTGGCCCGCGGCGAGGAATTGTTTCCCGGCATTGTCGGCTACGAGGATACGGTCATCCCGGAGATCAACCTGGCGCTGCTCGCCGGGCACGACATGCTGTTTCTGGGCGAAAAAGGGCAGGGGAAGAGCCGACTGATGCGGTCGCTCGTGCGTTTTCTCGACGCTGAAATCCCCTATCTCGACATTCCAGGCATCCCGCTGCACGACGACCCGTTCCATCCGATCACTTCGATCGGACGGCGCTTTGTCGAAGAACACTCCGAAGACCATGTGCCGATCGGCTGGTGGCGGCGCGAGGACCGATACGCGGAGCGGCTTTCGCCGGGGACAAAGTTTGCCGATGTGATCGGCGAGATCGATCCGTCGCGGCTGGCCGCCGGCGTGAGCATGTCGACCGAGGAGGCGCTGCACTTCGGCTTGATTCCGCGCATGCACCGCGGCATTTTTGCCATGAACGAGCTGCCGGAACTCGACGAGCTGGTGCAAGTCGGGTTGTTCAACATCCTGGAAGAACGCGATGTGCAGA
>JAEZAS010000237.1 GCA_023430365.1 Planctomycetota bacterium | reverse complement strand
CGGTGGGCCTCGCTAACGCTCTGCCCACCCTACGGCCTGCGGATTGGGTAGAAGGTGCCCTACTTCCGGTTGCGAAGCGGGATGAATTCGCGTTCGGCGGGGCCGGTGTAGATCTGGCGTGGGCGGGAGATCCGCTTGGTCGGCGAACGGTGCATCTCCACCCAGTGAGCAATCCAGCCGGGCAGGCGGCCCATCGCGAAGAGCACCGTAAACATCTGCACCGGAATGCCGAGGGCCCGGTAGATCACGCCCGAGTAGAAGTCGACGTTGGGGTACAGCTTCCGCTCGATGAAGTACGGATCGTTCAGGGCGACGTCCTCGAGCTGCTGCGCCACTTCGAAGAGCGGGTCCTTGATGCTCATTTTCGAGAGCAGCAGGTCGCAAGCCTTCTTGATGATCAGGCAGCGCGGATCGAAATTCTTGTAGACGCGGTGGCCAAAGCCCATCAGCCGGAAATTGCTGCTCTTGTCCTTGGCCATGTTCACGAACTTCTTCACATCGCCACCTTCGGCGAGGATTCGTTCGAGCATTAGCACCACAGCTTCGTTGGCGCCACCGTGCAACGGGCCCCAGAGGGCGCAGATGCCGGCCGAAATCGAGGCAAAGAGGTTCGCATTCGACGAGCCGACCATCCGCACTGTGGAGGTGCTGCAGTTCTGCTCGTGATCGGCATGGACGATCAGCAGCAGGTTCAAAGCGGCAACCGCGTCCGGGTCGATTTCGTACGGCTCGCAGGGGACGGCGAACATCATCTGCAGGAAGTTCTGTGCGTACGACAGATCGTTCTGCGGATAAATGAACGGCTGACCGACCGATTTCTTGTAGCTATAGGCGGCGATCGTCGGCAGTTTTGCGAGCAACCGATGGATCGAAACTTCCACCTGCCGCGGATCGTTCGGGTCGAGCGAATCCTGGTAGAAGGTCGAGAGGGCGCTCACCACCGACGACAAGATGGCCATCGGATGGGCTTCGCGCGGGAAGCCGTTGTAGAAGGCCCGCATTTCCTCGTGAATCATCGTGTGCCGCAGCGTATTGCGGCGGAACTCGGCCAATTCCTCCGAGTTCGGCAGTTCGCCGTAGATCAGCAGGTGGGCGACTTCCAAAAAGTCGCACGATCCGGCGAGTTTTTCGATCGGGTAGCCCCGATAGCGGAGAACGCCTCGCTCGCCATCGAGAAAGGTGATGGCGCTGGTCGTCGACCCCGTGTTGGCATATCCCTCATCGAGAGTGACGTGCCCGGTGGACGCGAGAAGCTTGGAGATATCGAGGCCGCGTTCGTCCTCGGTGCCCACAATCACGGGCAGTTCATGTTCCTTGGAGTCGATGATCAACCGGGCCTGACCTGCCATCGAGAACTTCCCTTCCAACCGGCAATCTGCGAGCGCGACACAATCCGATTCGACCGCTGCAGTATATCGCGCCGCGGAGCGTCCGAGAAGTATGAGCGCCGCACCGAAGGAATAGACAACCAACGACTTACGCCGTCGGCAGAATCAGTACAGCTTCTACTGCAAATCGCCGCGGGGCCGTTAGCGTGGGGCCAGATTGGTTCGCGGCGCGTCGGCGACTTCCGTCGCCTCGTCATAGATCGTCCAGACCGGCGTTTTGGACTTCAGGCCAGCAGCGTAGGCCTTGAACTCCTTGTCCTTTTTGGCGGCGATGATCGCTTCCTTGATCTTCTTCTGGGCTTCGACGAAGGGGACCTGTCCCGCGTCCTGCCGCTCGACGACGCGCACGATGTGAAAACCGCGATCGTCCTCGAGGATCTGACTCAGCTTGCCCACTTCGAGCGAGAAGATCGCCTGGTCGATCACTTCCGAGGCCAGGCTTCCCTGGTTGGTCCAGTCGTACTGGCCTCCCTTGGCGGCGTTGGGGTCCTGCGACGACTTCTTGGCCACGGCGGCGAACGGTGCGCCGAAGAACACCTCGTTGCCCATCGCCGCGATCGCCTGCCAGGCGGCCTCTTTGCTGGGGAACTTGTCGAACCGGACCGTCAGGATTTCGAACTTCGCCTTGGCCAGCACTCCGAATTCACCGATGTGTTCCCGGTAGTAGTCGATCATCTCCTGGTGGCTGACCTCGGGGTTGAGGTTCACTTTGTCGCGAATCCCCATCCGTCCGATGTTGTACTCGCCCCAAGCTCGCCGCTGCTTCTCGAGCGACGAACCACCCTTGCGCAGAAAGGCGTCGAGGTCGGCGAGCAGCAACAAGTCGTTCTCCTTCATCATCACGGCGAGGCGTGGGATGTAAGGATCTTTCTTCATCAGCTCTTCGAGCTCTTCGGGCGTCGCTTCCAGCACCTTTTGGTGGGTGGAGATAAGTTCCCGGTCGAAGTTCTCGCGAATCTTGATGGCGATGTCGGCCTTGGCCTCGTCGGCGTTGGCGCCAGCCTTCTTTTCCACTTCGCGGATGAACTCAAGGTACATCAGCTTGTTGGTGACCATCGAGTCGAGGATCTGACGGGCCAACTTGTCGCGGGCGGCGTCGATCTGTTCGATCTCGGCCTGCGATTTGGCTTTGGCGTAGGCTGGGGCGATGTATTGATGCAGTTGAGACTGCACGTCGCCATACAGGATGTACTGATTGCCCACGACGGCAACGATCTGCCCCGGCTGGAAGATGTCCTTGTCGGAAGTGTTCGCTTCGCCGACTTCGCCATTGGCGGCGGCCCCCGGTTGCGGTGGGCCGGGCTGAAGCGGAATGCTTTGATTGGGGATTGGCGGCTGTGCGTTCTGCGGAGGCTGAGCGGACGCTGGCGGCGCCACCGGGGGCTGTTCAGCCGGGCCGAGGGGGTAACGAAGCGACCCCTGCGGCGGTTGCTGAACCGCCGACGGTGCTGGTCGATAGGGGACGTACGGCTGCTGCATGCCTGGCTGGTAGGGCGCCGGGGCTGGCTGGGCCTGTCCACTCAAGCTCGGAACCGGGGGCAGGCCAATCGCGGACGGCTGGCCCTGCGGCTGCGCTGTCGCAGCGGTCGGCGGGGCGTATTGGGGAGCGTACGGATCGGGACGACTGCCCGGCTGGGGAGCGAAACCTTGCGCCATGGCCGCGCGCGGCGCCACCGCCAGGGCTACCAACAGCAGCAGTCGTGTGAGTCGCGGCAAAACAATCCCTTTCGCCGTACGTGGGGCCCTTCCTTGAGTTCCCGGCGCGCTCCGTTTGCGCATCGCGGGCAAGGAAGCAGGCGGGGCGGGATTATGCCAACCTAGTTTTGAGGCCGCAACACCGATTTCACGAGCGATTGCACCTGATCGGCGTCTAAAGTCCCTTTGGGGAGCGGCAGATAGACGCTGCGCTGATCGACGACGCGCAGCTTTCCCTTGTGCATCCGGGCCAGTTGCTCGATCCGCTGGCGGTTGGAATAGGTGAATTTGAGGAACTGCCCCTCAATTTCAATCCCGGCGATTTGCCAGATTGCTGCGTCCATCTTCAGTTCGGCCAGGCTGAGCAGACGTTCCACCGGGGGCGGGACCGGGCCAAAACGATCGACGAGTTCGCTGCGGAAGTCAGAGAGCTCTTGCACGCTGGTCACGCGAGTGAGCCGACGGTAGAGATCGATCTTTTGCCGCTGATCGTCGACATAGTCGGGCGGCAGGTACGCGTCGCCCGGCAAATCGATATCAACGTCGAGCGACACCTTGGGGGGCTGCTTCTGAAGGGTACGAACGGCGTTTTCGAGCAACTGGCAGTAAAGCTCGTAGCCGACCGCCGCGATGTGACCGCTTTGCTGGGTGCCGAGGAGGTTGCCCGCGCCGCGGATCTCGAGGTCTCGCATGGCGATCGCGAAACCGGCCCCCATTTCGCTGAATTCTTCGATCGCCCGCAGTCGGCGGGCGGCATTCGGCGTGATGTTGCGCATGCTATCGATCAGCAGATAGCAATGGGCTCGATGCTTGTATCGCCCCACGCGGCCGCGAAGCTGGTGCAAGTCGGCCAGGCCGTACTTGTCGGCTTCGTCGATGAAGATCGTATTGGCGTTCGGGATGTCGAGACCACTTTCCACGATGGTGGTGGCCAAGAGCAGGTCGAACTTGTGGGCGATGAAATCGACCATCACCTGCTCCAGCTCTCCTTCGGGCATCTGGCCGTGGCCAATCCGCAGGCTGGCCTCGGGAACGATCTGCCGAAGGCGATTGGCGATCACCTCGATGTCGTTCACCCGGTTGTGAACGAAGTAGATCTGTCCGCCGCGGCTGAGCTCGCGCATGATCGCATTGCGGATCAAGTCGTTGTCCCAGCGGGTGACCTTGGTCTCGACCGCCATGCGGTCTTCGGGGGGCGTCTCGAGATTGGAAATGTCGCGCACTCCAACGAGCGACATATGCAGCGTGCGGGGAATCGGCGTCGCCGAGAGCGTGAGGACGTCGACCGTGGCCCGCAGCATTTTCAGCCGTTCTTTCACGTCGACGCCGAAACGCTGCTCTTCGTCGATGATGACCAGACCCAGGTTGTGGAATTTCACATCCTTCGAGGCGATGCGGTGGGTGCCGATGGCAATGTCGATCCGTCCCGAGCGGATGCCTTCGAGCGTTCGCTTCTGTTCCGCCGTCGACACGAACCGGCTGAGCTTGGCGATGTCGAAGGGAAACTCCGACAGTCGTTCGCAGAAGCTTTGGTAGTGCTGTTCGCAGAGGATCGTGGTCGGCACGAGCACAGCGACTTGGTAGCCGTTGTCGACCGCTTTAAACGCGGCCCGCATGGCGACTTCCGTCTTGCCGAAGCCGACGTCGCCGCAGAGCAGCCGATCCATCGGCCGCGGGCGAAGCATGTCCGACTTGATCGCCGAAATGGCGGCCATTTGGTCGGGCGTTTCGGTGTAAGGAAACGAAGCGTCGAACTCCCGCTGCCAGTCGCTATCCTCCTTGAAGGCAATACCGGGCCGAGCGGCGCGCATCGCCTGCATCTCGAGCATTTCGACCGCCAGATCGCGAACCGCCTCCTCGGCGTTCTGCTTCTGACGGAGCCAGCTCTTGCCGCCGATCTTGGCGAGCATCGGATGGGCTTTGCTGCCGCCGATGTACTTCTGGACGAGGTCGATCTTCACGGCTGGGACGAAGAGCTTCGTCCCGCCGTCGAACTCGATCTCCAGGTGCTCTTCCGATTGCCCCTGCTTCTCGATCAGCTTCAGCCCGCGATAGCGGCCGATGCCGTGGGCCAAGTGGACGACGAGGTCTCCCTCGCGCAGGTCGAGAAAGCTATCGATCGCCTTGCCCAACCGGCGGCGAGGCATCCGCCGCAGCTCGCCCCGGTGAAACAGCTCGCTGCCGGTGATGACGATCAGCTTTTCTTTCGTCAGCCGAAAGCCTTCATGCAGGCTGCCAAGCGGAAAATGCAATCGGCCCGTCGCGGCGGCCTTGGTCGGAGCGAGAATCTCTCGCAGGCGTTCGATTTCGGCTTCGGTCGGAGCGACGACGTACACCTCATAGCCTTCGCCCAGGTGGTCGAGTTCGTCTCGCACCTTCGCGAACTCGCCGCTAAACCGTTCGACCGATTCGATCGGCAGATGGCAGGGCGTGCCGATGCCTCCCGCCAAAATTCCACCCGCCGAGGCGACTGCGAACCGGCTGAACTGGCTCAGCACCTCGTTGAGCGGATGCACGGGCGTCGACGATCCCATGCGGACGGCGAACTGCTTTCCCTCTTCCGTGACCTTGTCCGGTTCAAGCAGCAGAACCCAGCTCTCCGCGGGCAAATAGTCGGTCAGATGCCCGCCGATCGCTGCGGCCGCGGTTGCTCCCTGGGCACTGCCATTGCTGCCGCCGCCCAGGTTCACTGCCGTGATTTCCACGTTCTGCAGCGTCTGCAGGCTGCGCTGGGTGGCGGAGTCGAAACGGCGGAGCGATTCGATCTCGTCGCCAAACAGTTCGATGCGTACCGGCTGATCCCAATCGGGGGCAAACACATCGAGGATGCCGCCGCGATGGCTGAATTCGCCCGGCATCGCCACGGCGGACGTGGCGTGAAAGCCCCGCTCAACCAGCCAGCGGGCGAAGGATTCGACGTCGAGCTGGCCGCCGAGCTGGAGCGAACGAGTCGCCGCCGCGAGTTCCTCCCGCCGCGGCGCAGGCTGCATCAGGGCCTGAATCGACGCCACGATGATGCTGCTGGACTTGGAGCCTTCGAGAGATTCGTCGGCGTCTGTCGACTTTTTCGGCTGCAGCAGTCGCTTGAGCGTCCGCAGCCGGTCGCCGACTGCCTCGTCCTGAACGCCCGCCTCGCTTCCAGCCTCTTCCCAGACGGGATAGGTCGTGGGTTTGCCGTCCAGAAAGAACTGCAGATCGGCGGCCATGTCGTCCGCTTCCCGCTCGGTCGAGCAGACGACGACAAGGGGCGACTCGGTTTTCGCGGCCAGCGATGCCGCCAGCAGCGCGCGACCCGAGCCCCAGACTCCGTCGAACGCGGCCGGCTGCCCCTTCTTCAGGGCGGCCGCCGCTTTGGCGAAGTCCTTGTATTTGGCGAGCGCAACAGGCAACCGCCGCATCCGCTCATTGGCGGAGGCGTGCGGAGATTGAACGGTCATGCGGGAGAATTGTATCGACCGGGGAAGCGGCGTGGATAGGCGGGAATGCGCAACTCTCGCGTCTACGACGGCTGCAGCTCATACCGCAGGGCGCGGCCGGGCAATTCGCCGTCGGCGGCGTCCACCGGGGTGGCGTTTTCGACAATGATCCGCCCATTGACGACCACATGCTCGATGCCGGAGCACGTTTCATGCGGCCGCTCGTAGCTCGCCCGATCCAAGACAGCGTCCGGATCGAAGACGACCAGATCGGCGCAGGCTCCCTGACGAACCACGCCGCGATCTTTCAAGCCGAACCGGCGGGCCGGCCAGTCGGTCAGCTTGTAGACCGCATCTTCCAGCGAAAACAGCTTCTGATCCCGAGCATATTGGCCGAGCAATCGCGGAGCCGAACCGGTCACTCGCGGATGAACGACGCTGTCCGGGAAATAGATCCCGTCGCTCCCCATCATCATCAGATCGTGCTGCAGGAACGGGCGGACCAGGTCGTCGTCGCCGGAATCGAGCACCAGCAACACCGCCAGGTTCTCTTCCACGAGCAAGTGATAAAGCGCCTCCTCGGCAGGCCGACCACTTTCCGCGACAAACTCCGAGAGCCGTTTGCCATGGTGCTCGCGATTGTCGCTGCCGGGGGTCCAGGCAATGGTGAATCTATCGAGCCCCGCCCCGATCGACTCCAGCCCAGTGCGGAACCGCTCGAGGATTTCAGCCCGCCCGAGACGCGCCAGGACGCTTTGCGGACCGTCGTCCCAGGCGTCGTACGGCAGCAGGTAGTTGAGCATCGTCGAGCCGCGCTGGTAGGGATAGATATCGAACGACAGGTCGACCTGCCGCCGAGCCTCCCGATCGATCCACTCCAGCACCTGCTCGGACTCCCGCTCGCTCGTCGCTTTGAGATGCGAGATGTGCACGCGCACTCCCGCCCGGCGACCGATCTCCACCGCCTCGCGCAGGGCAGGCATCAAACCGGCTTTGTAGCGCACATGCGTGATATACAAGCCGTCGTAGGGAGCGATCGCCGTGCAGGCGTTGACGATTTCGTCCGTCGACGACCAGCACTGGGCCATGTAGTCGAGCCCCGTCGATAGGCCGACCGCTCCTTGCTCCATTCCGCGGCGGATCTCGGCCCGGATCGTCCGCATCTGAAAGTCGTCGGGAGGCGTCCGGCCGAAGCCGCACGCCATCGTGCGCACGTTCGCGTAGGGAACCTGGACGGCGACATTCTGCGAGGTGCGGCCATCGAGCAATTGCAGATAATCGCCGATCGTCCGCCAGCCGAGGTAGTCCTCCAGCCGCAGGCCATTGAGCGAGCGCAGGTAGAAGAACCATTGCCGCCAGGTGTGTGGATCGACCGGCGCGTACGAGATGCCGTCGGCCATCAGCAGTTCGGTGGTGAACCCTTGGCTCGTCTTCGGCCAGAAGTTTTTCTCCTTCAGCAACCACCCGTCGCTGTGCGTGTGAACGTCAATGAACCCCGGCGACACTACCTTGCCGGCGGCATCGATCACTCGGGCGGCTGAAGCCCCGGCCAGGTCGCCGATGGCGGCGATGCGATCCCCGCTCACCCCGACATCCGCCCGATAGGCTGGCTTTTTGGTTCCGTCGATCACCCGAGCGCCGCGAATCAGCAAATCGAACACAACTCGTCCTTCCACATAGAGGCGGTTTGCCGGATCAGTCTAATAAGTTCGCCGCCTGGGTCACCGTCCCCGTAGCTGAATTCGCCAGAATTCAGATGGTGAAAGGGTGGGACGATGTTCGATTTGCCGTTCGCCCATCGATCCCCCCAATGTGCCGAAGGCATCTGAATTCTGGCGAATTCAGCTACGGGAGAGATAGCCTAGTGTGCGTGAACTGCCGCTGGTCGCCTGTTACAATCGGGCGAAATCCGGCCCGCTCATCCCTGCGAGGAAAATAGCCATGTCCGCATCGGTCGACCGTCGCGAGTTCTTGAAATTGGGGGCCAGCGCCACGATGGCGATTGCCGCGGTACACGTTAGTTCGTCCGAGGCGGTCGTGGCTGCGGACGACAAGCCGCTGCGGATTGGCGTGATGGGCGTGAATGGCCGCGGCGGAGCGCTGTGCAAAGCCTTCATCTCGCAGAAGGCCGAAGTCGCGTATGTCTGCGATGTCGACCGCAATGTCTTGCAACGCGGCGTGGCGGCCGTGGCCAACGATCAGGGGAAGGCGCCGAAGGGAATCGAAGACCTTCGCGTCATGCTCGACGACAAGACAATCGACGCGATCGCCATTGCCGCTCCGAACCACTGGCACGCGCCGGCCACCATCCTCGGCTGTTCGCACGGCAAGCACGTCTATGTCGAGAAGCCTTGCAGCCACAATCCTCGCGAAGGAGAACTGGCTGTCGAAGCTGCCCGCAAGTACGACCGGGTCGTGACGATGGGCTCGCAGCGTCGCAGTTGGCCAGCCATTGTCGAGGCCATCGGCAAACTGCACGCAGGCGAACTCGGCAAGTTGCACTACGCCCGCGCCTGGTACAACAACCGCCGCGGCTCAATCGGCCACGGCAAGCAGGTCGATCCGCCGAGCTACCTCAATTGGGAACTCTGGCAGGGCCCGGCTCCGGAGAAGCCTTTCAAGGACAACCTGGTGCACTACAACTGGCACTGGCATTGGCACTACGGCAACGGCGAACTCGGGAACAACGGCGTGCACGCACTCGACGTGGCCCGCTGGGGCATGTCGACCGACTATCCGATTCGCGTCACCACGGGTGGCGGAAAGTATCGCCACGACGACGATCAGGAGACACCCGACACCCACGTCGTCACCTACGACTTCCCGGGCGCGAAGTCGATCATGTGGGAAGGACTCAGTTGGTCGACCTACGGCCCTGGCGCCACGCAGTTCGGCGTCAGCTTCCACGGCGAGAACGGGGCGCTGGTGATCGTCGACACGGGTTACAAGATTTACGACACCCGCAACAAGGAAGTCAGCTCGGGGCAAGGCGCCGGCGGCGACGCCGACCATGTCGGCAACTTCCTCGACTGCATCCGGACCGGCAAGCGCCCGAACGCCGACATCGAGGACGCCCACAAGAGCACCCTGCTCTGCCACCTGGGCAACATTTCGTACCGCGTGAACCGCGTCCTCACCACCTCGGCTGAGAACGGCCACATCCAGAACGATCAGGAAGCGGCCGCCCTGTGGGATCGGGAATATCGCCCCGATTGGACGCCTAAAGTCTAACGGGCGTATTGGTTAGGCAAGGCCGGCGAAATCGCCGGCCTTTTTTATTGGAAGTCTTTAGCAGTGGTAACGCATGGGCAAGGTTGACTCGTCCGACTTCAATGATCACCATACGAGTCATCTTAATAAACAAACCGCCGCCGGCCGATTGTAACCGTGGACGCGGTTTTGCCGACCTTGTCGCCGCCTCCCGCTGCCTCTCCACGGACCGAGCTCCCAACCTGCTGCCTCTCTATGTTTGAATCTTTCCTGGCGCTCACTCAGTTCTGGGAGCTCGTTCCGTTCACTCAGGCCCAGTTCACGATGGGACTGATCGTCGCCGTTTTGCTGGTGCTGACGTTCAGTTCGCTCTCCCCCGACATCGTGCTCATCGGTGGGGTCATCATCCTGCTGACGCTGGGGATTTTGGACCCCTCCGAAGCGCTCTCGGGAATGTCGAACGAGGGAATGATCACCGTCGCGGTGCTGTTTGTCGTCGGCGCAGGGGTGCAACAGACCGGGGGTGTGGACTGGATCGCGACCCGACTGTTCGGGCGCCCGAAGACGGCGTTTTCCGCCATCACGCGGCTCGTCTTCCCGACGATGTTTTTCAGCGCGTTCATGAACAACACGCCACTGGTCGCGATGCTCATACCCGCGGTGAACGATCTGTCGCGCGCGCAAAAGATACCGGTCTCGAAGCTGATGATCCCGCTCAGCTACGCGGCGATTCTCGGCGGCACCTGCACCTTGATCGGCACCAGCACGAATCTGGTCGTGCAAGGCATGCTCATCAAGGACAAGGGAATCGACAACGCGCTAGGAATGTTCGACATCACCTGGGTCGGGCTCCCCGCGGCGCTCTGCGGCGCGGCCTATGTCATCCTCGCGGCCCGCTTCCTGCTTCCCGATCGCAAGCCGGCCATCAGCACTACCGACGATCCGCGGGAATACACCGTCGAGATGTATGTGCCCAAGGACAGCCCGCTTAGTGGCAAATCGATTGAGGCGGCTGGGCTGCGCCACCTGCCGGGCTTGTACCTGGCCGAAATCCAGCGCGACGACACGGCGATTCCCGCGGTTTCGCCCCAGGAGCAACTCAAAAGCGGCGACACGCTGCTCTTCGTAGGCGCCGTCGGATCGGTAAAGGAGCTTCAGCGCATTCGTGGGCTGGTGCCGGCCACCGGCGAGGTGTTCAAGCTATCCGCGCCGCGGCCGCAGCGATGCCTGATCGAGTGCGTTGTATCGAACACGAATCCGTTCGTCGGCATGACGATTCGCGATGCGCGCTTTCGGAACCACTACAACGCGGTTGTTGTCGCGGTGGCCCGAAATGGCGCTCGCTTGCAGCAGAAGATCGGCGACATCGTGCTTCGGCCGGGCGACACGTTGCTTGTGGAAGCGCACCCATCGTTTGCCGACCAGCATCGCGACTCGCGCGACTTTTTCCTGGTGAGCGCGGTGGAGGATTCTCATCCTTTGCGCCACGACCGAGCGCTGCTCGCCGTTGGCTTGCTGCTCGGCCTGGTGGTGCTCACGGCACTCGAGTTGATCTCGGTGCTCAATGCGGCGTTCATCGTGGCCGCGCTGATGATCGCTTCGAACTGCCTTTCGATTGACACTGCCCGGCGGAGCATCAACTGGGAAGTGCTGCTGGCAATTGCGGCGGCATTCGCTCTGGGAAAGGCGATGGAGAAAACAGGGGCGGCCTCGCAGTTGGCTCAAGGGGCCATTTCGCTCGCCGGCGACAGTCCGATCGCTGCCCTGGCAGTGATCTATCTGGCAACGGTGATCATCACGGAGCTGATCACGAACAATGCGGCTGCGGCGCTGATGTTCCCGTTTGCAATGGCGACCGCGGACAAGCTCGATGTTTCTTATATGCCGTTCGTCATCACGGTGATGATGGCCGCTTCGGCCGGATTCGCCACACCCATCGGCTATCAGACGAATCTGATGGTGTACGGTCCCGGCGGCTATCGGTTTAGCGACTATGTGAAGGTCGGCATGCCACTGGACCTGCTGGTCGGCGTGGTGACGGTCGCGATCGCGCCGCTGGCGTTTCCGTTTTAGCGCGAAGGCTACTCTGCAGCCGGCAGATAACATCTGCCGGAGATTCCTCGACTGGTCGATCCACTCGCAATTTCTCC
>JAEZAS010000168.1 GCA_023430365.1 Planctomycetota bacterium | reverse complement strand
AGCGGGCCGAAACGGCCGAGAAGCTCGCCCAGCGGCGTCTGGCGATGAGCCACCTCGAAGATCACATCCGCCGCCTGCGCGAGCAGGCTCAGCAGCTCGTCAATCGAGCGATGGAGATCGACAAGGGGGCTGCCAACAAGGACCAGGACCTGGCAGCCGCCCGAGCCGAACTTGAGGCGGTGCGCAAGCAGATCGCCGAGAAGCAAAAGGAGCTCGACGAAGCTCGCAAGCAAAAGCCCAAGGACCAGTGGTTCGCACTGATCGCCTACGAAGGTCCCAACGGGACCCGGCGGCGACCGATCTATCTGGAATGCACGGGACGCGGCGTGATCCTTCAGCCGGAAGGCATCGTCTTCGATCCGGAAGACTTCAGCGGCCCCATGACCGCGGGCAATCCGCTCGACTCCGCCCTGCGCGCGACGCGCGAGTATTTGCTCAAGGCAGGAGCTCAGGCCCACGGCGAACCCTATCCGCTGCTGGTCGTTCGCCCGAGCGGGATCATCGCCTATGGCGCCGCCCGCTCGGCGATGAAGTCGTGGGACCAGGAGTTCGGCTACGAACTGGTTGCCGAGGACAAGCAACTCGTGTTCGGATCGCCCGATCCAGCTTTGCAACAAGTCCTCGGCCAGACGGTGGAAATCGCCCGGCGGAAGCAGGCAGCCATGATGGCCGCCATGCCACGTCATTACGACAAGAGCGAAACGCTGACCTCGTTCGCCCCGCAGGACCAGCCCGAGTACCGACAGGCCGTAGCGTCGGCCGCCGGCCGAGGTTTTGGCGGTGGAGGAGCGGGGGTTGGCGATGGCCTCGGAGCCAGCGGCAACATGCCGGTCAATCGGCTGGCCCGCGGCGGAGTCCGGGGCGGTCGCGGCGGCGATATTCCTGTCCGCGGCAATGCCGGTCCCAGCTCGGACCAATTGGCCATGGGCGGAAGCCAAGGCGGCCTGACCGGACAAGGCGGCGGCGCGGGTACTGGAACCGGCAATGGCATGGGTGGTTCGACCCAGGCTGGTCCAGCACTCGGAAACCCAGGCGGCGGCGCAGGAGTCGCTGGCGGCAGCCCCGGTGGTCCGAACTCCGCAGGAGCGTCCGGCGGATCAGCTGGCGGCGCTGCCGGAGGCGCGAACTCCATGGGCAGCCCCGAAGGCGCTTATGCCGCGTCGGGGCCAAGCGGACAAGACAATAACGTGTCGGGCGGCAATGGCAGTGGTCGCAATCCCGGCCAGCCGGGCGCGAGCCCGCCGGCGACACAGCAAGCCGGTGGCGGCTCCTCGTCGGCCCGTGGCGGCAGCTCCCGGCAGGGACAGCAGGGCGGATCGTCGTCCGGCTCCAGCGGTGGCAGCGCGGGGAAGGGGAGCAATTGGGGGCTTCCCGAATCGCGCATCCACACGACGGCCGTCACGCGTCCGATCCGCGTCGTCGTCCTGCGCGATCGCATCCTCATCCTGCCCGAGCAGGGTGAGGACCGGGTCGCACAGACCATCATGGTCTCGCCACAGCTGACGTTCGCCGAAGTCGACCGCTTCGTCCAGGCCGTGCAGCGGCACATGAAGTCGTGGGGCCTCGCCGTCAGCAACGGCTACTGGAAGCCGATCCTCCGCATCGAGGTGGCGCCCGACGCCGAGCAGGTCTTTGCCGATCTGCAACTCGGCATCGAAGACAGCGGGTTCGAGGTGCAAAGGAAGGTCGAATGACGCGTCGCAAAAAAGAGCAGGCCGAAGCGCCGGGCCACGACTCGTTCCTCGACGTGGTCTGCAACCTCGTGGGCATCATGGTCGTCCTGGTGATGGTCGTCGGCGCGCAGGCGCAGCGAGCCGCGATCATTCGCGAAAAAGCCAAACAAGCGACCGCCATTCCGGCCGGTCCCAAGTACGACGTCGCCAGCGCCGCCGCGATGGCCGCCTCCGTCGAGGCGAGCATCGCCGAACTGCAAGCCAACATCGCCCGCCAGAATCTGGAAGTGGCGATGCGCGAGCAGGAGCGCAACCAGATGCAAATCCTGGTCACCGTCGCCGAGCAGCGACTCGCCGAGCATCGCTCCAAGCTGAGCGACGCCGAGCGGGCGCGCTACGACCTGCAAGCCGAACTCGACAAAGCCAAGGTTGAGCTCACCAATCTCAGCCAGATCGAAGGAGCGACCAAGAACACTCCGCCTGGCGTCATCGAGCACCTCCCCACGCCGATGGCCAAGACCGTCTTCGGCAAGGAAATTCACTTCCGCCTGCTCGACGGCAAGTTGGCCTATGTGCCCTGGGAGGAAACCCTCGAGCGGATGAAGTCCGACGCGCCGCAGCACGTGCAAAAGCTCCGCGACACGCCCCGCGTCGAACTCGCCCTGCCCGTGATCGAAGGCTTCGGCCCTCGCTACATCCTTCGCCGCAGCGAAGCCGAACTGCAAACGGCGGCGGGCGTCGCGCGCCAGTCGCGCGTCGAACTCGAACGACTCTACTTCGTCCAGGTCGATTCCGACCTCGGCGAACCGCTCGAGCGGGCCCTGCAGCCCAACTCGCTGTTCCGCAGCCGACTGATCGGCATGGAGCCCAACCGAACCACGATCACCATCTGGGTCTATCCCAACAGCTTCGAACAATTCCGCCAGCTCAAGGCCGAGCTCTTCAAGCTCGGCTACCTGACCGCCGGCCGACCGCTGCCCGAAGACTTCCCGATCGGCGGCTCGCCCGACGGCACCCGCTCCGCCGCCGAATAAACAGCGAAGCCCCAAAGCCGGCGGATCACATCTGCCGGAAATCCCTCAAAGAGAGCCTCCCTCGCAACATCTCCGTCCCAGGCTCCCGCCTGGGACGAAACCACCCCGAGGCTCCGCCTCGTCCGCCCCGC
>JAEZAS010000151.1 GCA_023430365.1 Planctomycetota bacterium | reverse complement strand
GTCATCACGAACGTCGGCTGTCCCGAACTGCATTCCGATCTGAAGGTGCGCGGCTTCACGCCAATCGAAACGCCCCTCGGAGAATTTGTGAAAGCCGGCGGCAGCGCCAAATGCCTGACGCTCCGGCTCGACGGCGAAGAAGCAGCGGCTTGGCGGAATTTATGATTTGGGATTTATGATTGATGATTATGTAGGGGGGATGGTCGGAGGCCGCCGCTCCAGCTTCTGAAATCTGAAATCATAAATCTGAAATCACATATCCTCTACTGTTCCCATTCTTTTAGTTTCGCCACGAGCCGGAGGACTTCTTCTCGCTGCTTTTCGAAGATGCCGAACAGGACGAGGATGGCGATGCCCATTCCGACGCCGAACGCCCACCAGGGCCAGACGTGGTCGATCGCCTGAGCGGCATGGGCGACCATCGTGATCAGGGAGACCAGGGCAAACGACGCTCCGAGGTAGAGAAACGCTCGAATACGCAGCGCCATGCCGAGCATCGCTCCGGCGACGGAGAGCGTCGCCAGGATCATAGCCGGCCACAGGCTTGTGGCCACTCCCCGCAGGAAGATCTCGCTTGTCGAACTCACGTAAATGAGCAGCACGCAGCCGTAGCGAATGCTTGTCAGAGCGGCCGCGGGAAGGCGTTTGCGATTGACCTGCGCCGCCAGGAGGACCGAGAGTGCCGGCGGAATGAGCCAAAGCTGTGGGTTGGCGAGGATCTCAAAGCCGCTGCGATTGAGCAAACTCCACAGCGCGCCATTGCCGGCAACGACAGCCGCCAGCAGGCTGGCCCAGGAGCGCCGCGTGACGCTGAGCATGAGGTAGAGCAGCCCGACCACCAGCAGCACCAGGGCGTAATCCGACTCTTTCGGCGCTACGATCCACATTCCCAGAACCGGCAGCAGCGGCAACATACTGCTCACACGAAGGAACGGCTCGGCGAGCACGTTTAATCGGTAGCGAGCGAACAGTTCCCCGCCACCCGCGCCGAGAAAGGCAATCGCCATCACAATCAGCGGCCAGTACGGCAGCAGCCCCGCGTCGAACCACATCGGCCGGCAAACATACAGGTGTGCAAACAGCAGGGCCGCCGTTGCCAGCGCTCCATAGACGTAGCCTTGCCTGCCTTTCTCGGAGAGGCCGAGCGGGTCGCGTCCCTGCAAGAGCGCCATCGAGATGAGTCCCGCGATCAGAACGACCAACACCACCGCAATGGCCAGCACCTGTGGAGCGTCGACGGGTGCTCCCACGCCCGGCTCGAAGAGAGCGATTTCGAGCACCAGCACTCCGACAAACGCGGCGATCGCCGCAACCCCGGCGAGATAGCCAGCCTTGCGCGTCGCTGCGTTCCAGGGGCCGCTCGTCAGCAGCCAGCGCGGGAGCGCGAGGCCATAGATGAACGTGAGCACCGAGAGCACCATCAGCAGGCGGAACGACCGCGTCAGCCAAAGTGCCTCCGACATCCCGACGCCAAGCTGAGCCCACGCGAGATAGATCGCCGATAGGCCCGCCGCGAGCAGCGACAGCAAACGCAGGTAAGGCCGCCGCGCGTCATCCGCCAGGCAAGCCAGGCCCCAGCCGGCCGCCGCGGGAGCAAAGGCGACCAGCGTGCGGACTTCGTTCTTTTCCACGGTCAAGACAAACACCAGCCCGAGCAGCGAGGTGGCCGCGGCGAGAATGACGCTGACTGGCGGAAGCCATGACTCGGTCCGTTTGAGCCCCGAGACGGGGTCGGAAATGCCCAGCCGCAACCCGAGCACCGAGAGGTTCGCCCCATACGACCACGCCTGACCGGCAATGGCTGGGAGCAGGCCGGCCGCGAACGTCATCACCGTCAATCGGCTATAAACCCCGGGCACCTGCGGTCCGACCAGACCCAAAACCAACAGCGACACAACCGCCAGCCAAAGGAACTGAGCGGGGAGCGTGAGCACGGCTCGCCGATCCCATAGCGAACTTGCGAGCACCAGCCCCCAGCAGACGACGGCGACCACTGCGGCGTGATCGTCGTAGCGCAGCACTTCGCCCGGCTGGTTGGCAAACAGCGCGGTGCTCAGTCGCCACAGCAGATACAGCGGCAGCAACCCAAACAGCACGATGTCGTGCACCCGCGGGCCAAAAAACCGAACATCGAGCGAGCGACTAGCCCGCGTTTGCCAGAATATTTCGGCTCCTTGCCAGAACGCCGCTGCTAAGAGCAGCGTGACCGTCAGCGTTTCGACGGCAACGGCGACCCGATCAGGGCCAAGAGCGATGCGCCAGGCCGACATCGCAGGAGACAACCAAAGCAGGGCCACCGTCAGCGCAGCGGCGACGACCGACGAATAAGCGTACGGCTGGCTTCCCCGACGAAGTCCGATCGCCGTCATTGCAAGCAGCACACCAACCGCAGCAGCGAACGACCACCACGGCTGGGAGGGATCGGCCAGGTTGCCGCGAACGGCCAAGAGCGTCAACAGAAAGGCGACGGCGGCAATCAAGCCGTGGAAGGGAGCACTCAAAGCTCGCCGGTTCGATGTTGCAACTAAAGAAACGCCTCTGGAGGGCAGGCAAATGGCCGCCGTGCCCAAACCAATCAAACCCAGCCAACCGCCGGTGAGCGTGTGGTACGCGAGCCAGTCCCGTGCGGTGTCAAACCGGTCCACCGTAGCGGCGACGAGCGCGACGAGCCCGCCTGCCAGGACAAACGCCAAATCGGCGGTCCGCAGGATGCGCTCCGATCGATACCGTCGAACGAGCCAGCCGGCGCCGCTGCACACCAGGGCCAGGCCGATATAGCTCAGAATGCCGCCTAGCTTCATCCGTTCGAGGCTTGGCAACTGTGGTTCCCAGGCCACGCTCCAACCGGCCCATCCGACGAGCGCCGCAACGCCCAGCCCCGCGACGCCGAGTTGGAAGGCCAGCATCTGGCCAGCACGCTGTCCGGTTGGCGATTCCACGGGCTTGAGTCCCGCAGGCAACATCCAGCGAAGCAGCGCGAGCCACACCAGCGCGTAGCCCCCTGCGGCAACCGAGTTCCATTGCAACCATTCCACGGCTCGCACCGTCGGCGTCGCCGCGGGAGCAAACGTCGCATACAGGAGGAAGGCGAGATTGATCGCCAGTTGAAAGACACCCGCGCCGCCAAAAGCGTAGGTCGGTTCTCGTTCGCGGAGCGAAAATCCCAGCAGCACGGCCACGATCGCCAGCAGCGGCCCGGCATACGAGGCCGTCGGCCCAATCTTGTCGAAGAAGGTATCGGCGACAGGCCCCCGCAGTTCTACGCCGCCTGCGTTCTGCATCACGGCCAGGATGGTCAAGATCAGAATCGGCAACGCGCCCAGCAAAGGAACAGCTCCGAAAACCGCATGGGCGACGGGCCGATCAATGCGCTCCCAGTGCAGCGATCGGATCGAGCGTGCGGAAAGCTGAATCGGCCGCCGGGCGATGAACAGCGCTCCCCAGACCACCGCGAAGAGGGCGGCCGACCAGCGGATGGCAGACGCTGTGGCCACCACAACATCCCAAGGCATGGCCGCCGCGGCCACCAGCGTGAACGTCGCCATTGCCACACCGGCCAGCGAGAGTAGTCGCACTCGTTCCCATAGCGATGCCGCAAGCCCCAGCAGCACCCCGACGACGGCAATGATCGTCCAGGTGGCCGCCGACCACGCAGACGCGTCCGCGCTGGTGACGAAATATTCTCTCGGTTTGTCGAAGCCGAGTTCCCAGGCAATTCCGGGCAGCACCGTGAGCCAGGCAAGGCCGGCCGCGACGAGCGTCGCGATACCGATCGCCATCTGATCGACCGCTGGCCACTCGGCCCGCATGAGATCGCCCGCCACTGTGGTGGGCGCAGCGCTCCGGCGCAGCAGAGCCCACACGCCGGAGCCAAAGCCAATCGCCGCCAGTTGCATCGTCGCGTGTGGGAGAAGGCGATACCAATCGTCGCCGGTCGTCGAAAACCAGTAGTGCCCGATCGCAAAAGTGGCGGCCAGCAGCAGCATCGCCTGCAGTCCAGCGACGGTTGGCTTCCACCGCGTGGCCAGTCCCAGGAGCAGCCAGCCGGCGCCCGCCATCACCGCGGCGAGCGCCGCTTCATCCAGCTGACTCGGCCGGCCAACGAACATCAGGGGGATCGCGAGCAGCAGTGTGGCACAGGCGCCGAGCGCAAGCGGCTCGACGAAATTTTTGCGCAGCGCCGTTCCTTGCCCGGCGGCGAACTCACTTGCCGTGTCGAACAACCTTCGCCGCAGTACCCCCGCAAGCACCGCGGTGCTAACGAGCGCATGCACAATCAGCGCTGCCATCAAGGTTCGATCGGGAAGCAACCGCAGCCGATGGAGCAAGTCTCGCGCGACGGGATTGAACGCCAGGGCTTGAATCAACCCCAGAAACAGGGCAACGGAGCCGGCGCTGGCAACGTAGGGCCAGGGTGCAAAGGCCCCCGCGGCCAGCAGCGCCGCCGCGTACAAGAACAACAGCGGAGCAGCGAGCGACGCATCCTGCGACCACTGAGGGATGTCGATGAACCCTGAAAACAGGGAGATCAAGATTCCCAGCAGCGAAACCACGCCAGCCGACGCGAAGAGTGTCTCGGCATCGCTTGAACGCTTCTTCCTCCAAGCAACTGCCCCGCCGCCACACACAGCGATGGCCAGGCCGAGCAGCGCCAGACTGCTGCGTCCCATCAGGACCGCTTCGACGATCCTCGCTCCCAATTGCGGAGCAGGTACGGCGTCGAAACGACCTTGCAGCCAGTGAAGTCCAATCACCGTCGAAAGAACCAGGCAGGCGACCGCTGGAGCCAGCAGCAGGGACAAATCGGCCGCGACGGCCAGCAGCAGAAGCAGAATCGCGTTGACGAGCCCCACCCCGAGTAGCAACTCGGGCTGCGGCCAGGCGAGTACGACCATCAGCACCATGGCGGCGCCGCCGAGGATGAGAATGAACGTGCCGGTGGTCCGAACACCGCTTAGCTTTCTCGCGGTGGTTCGGCCATGCAGCAGCAAGCCGATCGCCATCGTGGCTCCGGCTGCCAGGCTGAGCGTCGGCGACAAGCGTGCGGCGGCCAGCCAGCGCGGTTCGGCCTTCATGAGCAGCATCGCCAGGGCGGCGAGCAGGGCGAACAGCGCAACCCCAGTCACGATCAATGTCTGCTGCGCTCTCGGCCAGGAAATATGTCTCCAGCGCCGTCCGTGGATGATCTGTCCGGCGGTTGCAATCAAAAAGCATCCCAAGGGGAACAAGGCAACCGCGGTGAGTTCCCAAAATCCAAAGGAGGCCAATTGCAGCCGGTGGATCAAAACTTCGGCCAGCGCACAGCCGACCACAGCGATCGTAAGCCGCCATTTCGCGCTGCCGACAAGCTCGCGACTTGAGGTGTAAGCAACCCACGAGAGAGCGACGGTTCCGATCGCCAGCACGATCCAAAACAACACCGGTGGCGCCGCAGCCGCCTCTTCCAATCCCCGCCGCGACATCAGCACCGCCGCCGAAGCGGTCAGCGGCACGAGCAAGAGCGAGATCACCAGCACCACGCGGCTGACGGCGTGCAAGTTCCACCGCTTCAGCGTATAGAGCCCCGCGCCGTGAAACGCGACCGTGAAACCGGTGAACAACAATGCTGGGAAATAAGGGATTCGCTCCAACGTCGCCTGCAGGCTGATCACCAGGCCGATAGAGCTCACGACAATGAAGAAACCGGCGAGGATCTCTCCCCAGCGAATGTTGCTCTCCTCCAAAAAGCTCTGCAACATGTCGGAGAGCTTGGGAGGGGGCGGCGGCGGCGGACCGACAGCGACGGGCGGAGAAATTGCAGCGAGTCCATCGGCTCCGGCGGCAAACGCCTCGGAAGCACGCGGCGGGGCCTGGGCGTCCACACCCTGAGGCGGATAGGTCTTCCGAAAAGCGGGGGCCAGGTCCGGTTTCGCAGTGGGTACATTCGACCGCACGACGACAATGTCCTCGGACGTGGTCGCTGCCGGCGATGCCGCTTTCCAAGGTGGCGCGGGGGCCGAAGCTGCGCTCGAATCTCCGTGCGGGCTGGAAAGTGGCACGGTCTCATCCACGAGTTCCGCCGCAACGACCGGTTCGTCGGTGTTCGTAGCGGCGGGTTTCGCAGCGGTGGTAGCAGGCCCAGGTTCGAGACGCCTCAGCTCATTGGCAATCACCCCGGCCAGGTGCTCGTATTGCTCGGCTGGAATGGCCCCGTTGACCTGCAGCCGCTTGATTTGCCGCGCCGTCGCCAGCAACTCGTCGCGCAGCGATGGCTTGGGCTTCACGTGAGGCACAGCGCCACACGCCAGGCAGCGACCGCGATCCAGGCCATAACGGGCGCCGCAGTGTGGACAGGGTCGGGTCTGCGGAGAATTGCCGGTTCCATCGCCTCCGGACAGAAACCGCACGACCGCAGCGACCGTAATCCAAATGCCGTGCCCGACAACGGCGATGACCGTCAGCACGCAGACAGCGCCAAGGATAAAAGTCAGAAGTTCGTCCATGGAGGACTTTCTCAGCCGGCCCGGCAGCACCAAACGGTGTGCGTTACCTGGAGCGGACCGGCGACAAGCGTAGCTTAATTGGCCGCTGATTCGCCGTCGAACGATCGCAACTGACGGTAGTTCGGCTTAGCGACGCCAATCTTAAGCCTCGGGGGCGGCTTCGCAGGGTTCCAAATCGATCCAGAAATCCGTAGACCGGCACTAGGTATGCCCCCTCGGAGGACCTGCCTACCGCTTTCGTGACAGGGCGTCTGCCGTAGAATAAAGACCGATTCTAAGCGTACTGCGGCGACGCCCCGATCGGCGCGCCTCCGAGGAGAAGCATCATGAAGTGTCCGCAGATCCTGCTGACGGTTCTCGCCGTTGCGCCCATCGTGAGTTGGCTCACGTCCACCGCGGCGGCCCTTGAAGTCGAAGCGGTCAGCGGCCGGCCTTGGGGCGTGGGACGCATCACGGTGCAAGGCGCCGATGTCGGGGCGATCGACGAGCGCAACGTGCTCATCCGGGAACGGGACGGGCGGGTGCTGTATCCCGTTGTCACCCCGGGCATCATCGGCCGACTCTTTGACCGTGTTTTGGGAAATCCTGGGGACCGGCCTGCCGATGCCGTCACCATCCTGTTCCTCTTCCACGGCGACGACCCGCTGCGCGTCACGTTGAACACTCCGGCGACGACCGAACTGACCCTTACGCCCCGTCCGCCGGAGGTGCGCCGGCGCGGCCGCGTGGACGATCGGCTGATGACGCGCTGGTGGCGCGAGTACAACGCCATGTCTCGTCAGCGCGTGGCCGAAGACGATCATCCGCCCCTCGTGGAAACCTACCTGCAAGTGATGCTCGCCCAGCGCATGGGCCTTGAGCCACCACTGATCGACCGCGTCGGTGAAACGCCCACGACTCCCGCCGAGCGGTCCGTGCAACTCTTGCTCGGGCTGGAGAAGCTTCGCTTGGAGATCATGCGGCAGACGCTGATGGGTCAGGGTGGCTTTGCGGACGTCGCCAACCAGCCGATGCCTCGCGACGTGCGCTGGGCGCCCCTCGATGTGCCGGCTGCTCCTGCGAACGTAGTCGTGGAGCCCCTGGCCCGACATGTGCCACAGGAGTGTTTCTATCTGCGTTTTGGCCGGTTCACCAATTACCTCTGGTTCACCGACCTGATGGAGGACTATGGCGGCGACATCAGCAGCATGGTCACCCTCCGCAGCTATGTGCCGCCGCTGAGCGATCGCTCGCAGCAACAGCTCGGGCTGGAGCGTAACGACCTCGCTCGCGTGTTTGGCCCTCAGGTGATTTCCGACGTCGCGCTCATCGGCCGCGACACCTACGTGCAACAAGGGGCCGCCATTGGCATTTTGTTCCAAGCCAAGAGCACGGAGTTGCTGGCTGACGATATTCAGAAACAGCGCCGCAAGGCGATGGATAAGGAAAAAGCCAACGGCGCTACGGAGCAGAAGGTAAAAATCGCCGGTCGGGACGTGTCGTTTGTCTATACGCCGGACAATCGCCTGCGATCGTTCTGGGCCGCCGACGGCGACTATCACCTCGTGACGACCTCAAGGGCGATGGTCGAGCGATTCTTTGAGGCCGGCGAAGGCAAAGGATCGCTGGCCGATTCGGCCGAGTTTCGCAACGCCCGTACGGTGATGCCGACCGATCGCGACGACACGATATTCATCTACTTCTCGTCCGCTTTCTTTCAGGGCTTGCTCAGTCCGCAGTACCAGATCGAGACCTACCGCCGCTTGCAGTCGCTCACCGACTTGGAAATTTTGCAAATGGCCAAGTGGGCGGCGCGGGCCGAGGGGATGCGGGATGAGTCGATCGAAGGGCTGATTGCGGCTGGCCTGTTGCCGCGTGGCTTCGGACGTCGCCCCGATGGGAGCGAACCGGTCATCACGCGAACCGAACTGCGCGATTCCCGCCGCGGAGCGCGCGGCGTCTTCACGCCCATTGCCGACACCGAGATTCGCGGCATCACCGCCGCCGAGCGCGATCGCTACAACAGCGTCGCCTCAATGTACGAGCAGCAGTGGAAACAGATGGACCCGCTCATGGTGGGCATCAAACGCTACGCCCTGGAAGGCGAACGCCTGGAACGAGTTGTCGTCGATGGCAACATGGAGCCGTTCAACGAAGGCAAGTTCGGCTGGATCGCTTCGATGATCGGTCCGCCGACCCGGCAGATGATTCTGCCCGCCGAGAACGACATCGTCTCGGTGCAGGCGGTCATGCGGGGCGGAATCGCTCGTCCCGAAGTTCCGCCGCATCACATGTTCCTCGGCATCCAGGATCTGCCGCCGCTCGCCGAACTGCAGGGAGGCGGTGGACTGCTGCAGACGTTGCGACTCATCCGCACGGTGCCCGGCTATTTGGGCGCCTGGCCGAGCCCTGGTTTCGTCGACATGCTGCCGCTGGGCCTTGGTGGCGGTCCGCCGGATGAATATGGCTACTCCCGACTGCCGCTGGGCATCTGGCGACGTCAGGGATCTGGTTATTCGGTGCTTTCGTACGATCCGAACCTGCTCGCCGAAGTGACGCCGCAGCTTCGCGTCGTCGAAGCCGACAACGAAGCCCAAATCCGTGTGAAGGTAGGCGACCTGTCGCAGGCCAAGTTCCGCAGCTGGGTCAACCAGCTCTACTACAACCGCGCCATGCAAGGTTCGGCTGGAAATGTGCGCTTCATGTACACGCTGAATCAGCAGCTGCACATACCGATGGAGAACGCTCCCGAGATGGCGGAGCGTCTGGTCGATGGCCAGCTCCGCGATCCACTGGGCGGCGACTACAAGCTCGTCGAAACCGAGGACGGCGGGCTCTTCTGGCGCTCCACCGAGTTTCCCGATCGCCGGGGGCAAATCCCCGAAACGTTCCAGGCCCCGATCCTCGAATGGTTCCGCGGCCTCGACGCCCACGTGACCAAGTACGGAGATCGCATGGTTGCCCGCGTCGAAGTCGACATGCTGCGCAAGGAGCGCGAGCAACCCAAGCTGGAGATTCCATCGCTGCCGCTGTTCAACTTGTTTGGCGGCGGCACCAAGGCGTTCCAGCCGAAGGAGGAGCAACCGGAGGACTTGCCGCCGTCGCTTCCCGAAGCTCCCGCGCCTAAGGAACCGGCGCCGGGCCAGTTGCCGCTGCCGCGCGACTTTTAGTCGCGGGCGCTCGACAGGCGCTGCTTGAGCATGTAGAGACCGGCGATCACGCGGGCGTCGACCTTGCGACCCGCGTCCCGTTTTTCGTGGAGCCAACGATCGATCCGGTCGAGCGGCACCAAGTGCTGCTCGATCTGCTCATCTCCCGCCCCGGTGGCATCGCCAACCTTCCGCAGGCCGGTGGCCAGGACGAACGTTGTGGTCTCATCGGTCAATCCCGCCGAAGTCACCCCGACGAAGACTTCTTCCAGACGGTCCGCCTCATAGCCCGTTTCCTCGAGTAATTCGCGGCGGGCGGCTTCCAACAGCGGTTCTTCGCCCGCGTCTGGCTCGTCGCCAACCAGGCCCGCGGGCAATTCGATCACGCGCGCATCGACCGGAACGCGGTACTGCTCGATCAGCAGCAACTCGTCCTGCTCGGTTGCCGCAACAACACAAACCACCGGATGGGGGCGCGAGACCCACTGCCACTTCCCGTCCGAGATGAGCTCGAGGTACTTCGTACGATAGAGCGATTCGACGTTCCGCGTCATCCCCTGCCCTTTCCCTGTCGATGGCGTCTAGGAGCTTTCCGACTCGACCCAGGCTCGCAGTTCGGCCAGTTCCCGTTGGTAGCCGCCCGAGAGGATCGGGAAGCGGCACCAGGTTTTAGGATCGAGGTTGGCATCGTCCAGATGGAACGACGGCGCGTAACGCTCTCGCTTCCACTGGTTGCGACACCACAGTTTGAAAAACCGTTCGATCCAAGCCAGCAGTTGCTGACGATCGTACTGGCGGAAATCGACTTCCAGAACCTGGAGAACGTCGCGCGGAGGGCGCTTGTCGCGAATGAACGCCCGCTCGATCGCGTCGAGCACTTCGTAGGGCATCAAATCGTCTTCGTCCGTCTGTTTCGCGGAAGGCGGGCGAAGCTCCGCGGTCGGCTGCTGGTCGTTCACCGTAGTGAGCGCCGCCAACGGGCCGACGCCGTCGGGGCCTTCCGTCTCCATCCAGCGTAGCCAGCGCCGCAAGTAGGCTTTGTCGATGCCGGCGATCGGAGCCAGCCCGCCGCTGGTGTCGCCGTCCATCGTCGCGTAGCCGACGGCTGCCTCCGAGCGGTTGCTTGTCGAAAGCAGCAGCGCGTTCCGCAGATTGGCGAGCAACCACACGCTGGGAGACCGGACGCGGGCCTGAATGTTTTGCAGCGAAACGTCGTCCCGCTCCCAGGTGAGCGGCCGGCCGATCGCGCCGGAGACGATCTTGATGTACTCCTGCACGACCGAGTCGATGTCGAACTCCAGGTACTCCGCCCCAAGCGCTTCCGCCACCGTCCTCGCCGCGTGGCGAGTCACCGGACCGCTGTTGCGTGTGGCCTGGTAGGCGCAGGTGAGCAACCGGCCGACGACCTGCTTCGGCTCTTCGAGCTCCGACAGGCCTGCTATATAGCTGAGCTTCTTCAGCCACGCTTCGCGGCCGATGCCGGCCCAGCCGAAATCGACCATCCGCGCGACAAGCAGCGAACAGGCGGTCGAGTCGGCTCCGCCGCTGAGCGATACGACGAATCCCTGAGAACGACTCTTGCGCAGATAGTCAAAGAGGGCGAGCGCCACGGCCCGGGCAAATTCCTCCTCCTTAAGGTGCGGCGACGACTCCCAGGCTTCGTGCTTGAGCTCCAATCGCTCGGGTTTGAGCGTCGGGAAGTCGAACGGCGCTTCTACGATCGCGCTATCGTCAGTGTCGAGCTGCGGCCGGAAGCTGCTGATCCTGGCCCGGTTCATCCGCAAGGTGTCGATGTCGACCAGCGCCGAGGTGACGTAGTGATCGGCATAGGAAAAGCGCGGTCCCAGGGCGAGCAGCTTGCCCCCGGCGGCGATCATCGCATCGCCATCGTAGATTGCCCGGCCCGCTTCATTGCCGAGCAAATTCGCGTAGATATACCCGACGTTGAAGGCCCGCGAGCCCTCGACGACAAAACGCTTGCGAATCTCTCGCTTGCCAAAGGCAAAATGGCTGGCGGACGGATTGAGCAGGAAATCGATGCCCAGCCGGGCCAGGTGAACACCCGGCCGCTCGGCCACCCAGGCATCCTCGCAGATTTCAAACCCCAGGCGAATGCCGCCGCACTCGAAGACGAGATCGCCCAGCGGAAATTCACCGCCGAGCACTTCGACTTTGGTCCGCGTCCGCTCCGGCCAGCTTTTGAACCAGCGGGGCTCGTAGTGCAGCCCTTCTCCAGCCAGATTCTGCTTGGCGACGAACCCGAGCACCTGACCATCGACGACCATGCAGGCCGTATTGAACAGCGCCCCGCCATGCATCAGCGGCAGACCGAGCGAAACGATCATCCCCTGGGTGTGAGGCACAATCTCGCTCAGCACTTCCAGGGCGAGCTGCTGCACGCCTGGGGACTGAAAGGCGTCCTCGCAGCCGTACCCGGTGATGCACAGCTCGGGGAGGCAAAGAACGCTTACTCCCGCCTCGCGGGCCGACTCGATCGCCCCGAGGATCCGAGAGCGGTTGCCGTCCCAATCGAGGGGTGTTTGATTGAGGACGGCGGCCCCCACGCGAATCAACTTCATGTGCGTTTCCTGCCGAGCGATGCCAGCCTTGACCACGCGGACCGCCGCGCTTTGAGCTGCCAAACTATCTTAGCTCTAGAGCGACATTCGGGTAGGCAGGTTCACGTAGGGTAGGCTTCCAGCCTGCCCGTCAAAAAAATCCCAATGACCAAGCCCCAATGACCAAAGCTCGTCAAAACCGCCCATCCTTTGGACATCGGGATTGGATATCGGTCATTGCCAGGCACGGGCAGGCTGGAAGCCTACCCTACGGGCTACTTCTGCGCCACGAGCACCGCGTCGTAACGGTCGTCGGCGGACCAGCCTTCGTGGTAGTGAAGCACGTGGAATAGCGGTTCCACCAGCCGGCGGAGTTCGCCGTCTTGAAATAGATACTGAGCGCTCGGCCGGGCATGACGCTGCAGGTTGGTCACGGTCGGCTGGACGATGACGAGCCTCCCGCCGCGGGCAAGCTCGTGCCGCATCTGCCCGAGCAAGTGACGACACTGGAAACAGACGACAACGATCAGGTCCCACGGCCCCTCAGGCAGCGATTTATCGTGGTCGAGATCGCAGCGGTGGGTGTGGAGCGTAACGCCTGCCGAAGTTGCTCGCTGACGAGCCAGGCGAAGTCCCACCGGCGAGATATCGGCCACCGTCATCGACAGACCACGGCTCGCCAGCCAAATAGCGTTCCGCCCTGCCCCGCCGGCCACATCGAGGCCGCGTCCTTCGTGCGGAAGCCAGGCAGCAAGATTCACCAAGGCGGCGGAAGGCACGGAGGGGACTTCCGTCGCCTCGTTGTACTTCGCATCCCATTTTTCCAGATCGGCAAGAGACATGGCGGACTGCTCTTGCCCATCAAGAGTTCGAAGGAGCTTCCGGCGCTCGCCGCAGTGCCAGGAGCGTCAAATCATCCGGGGGACTGTCGCCGACATAATGCAGCTCCACTTCCCGGCCGATGTTTCGCACCAGCTCCGGCAGCGGCAGACCCGCCATGCGTGCGACCAGTTGCCGGATGCGATGGATGCCGAACTGGTTGTCCTGCTCGTCCATCGCTTCGACGAGACCATCCGTTCCGAGCACGATCAAATCGCCGGGCTCCATAATAAGTTCTGGACCGAGGGGGCAGCTCGCCTTGTCGAGCACTCCCAGCGGCAGGCCGGTCGATTCCAGGCAGGTAAACTCCCCCGTCGCCCGACGAAAGTGCAAGGCTGGCGCGTGCCCCGCGTTGGCGAACTGCACCCGATGGGTCGCTGGATCAACGATCGCAACGATCATGGTGACAAACATGCGCTCGAAGTCTTCGGCCAGCACCGAGGCAAGCTGTTCGAGCAATTCCTGGGCGGTGCGCTCGTGCGTGAGCAACGTGCGAAGCGCGGCCCGCACTGACGCCATGAGCAGGCTCGGCCCCAAGCCATGTCCGCTGACATCCGCGACACAGAGCGCGACCCGGCCGTCCTGCAGCGGAATCACATCGCAGTAGTCGCCTCCGACCGCTTCGTTGGGATACCACCAGGTTGCCGCTTCGTAGCCCTTGATCTGCGGCATGCGGTTGGGCATAAACCGCCGCTGAATCTCGCGGGCCACGGCGAGAGAGGCTTCCATGTCCTTGCGGGCGTGAATTTCCTGCACCATGCGCGCGCGGTCGAGGGCCGCAGCGGCATGATCGCTGAAGGCGATCGCCAGCGCCTCGTCATCGGAGCAAAACGGCCCGCCCTCGTTGTTCAATAGCTCCAGAACGCCCAGCAGCCGGCCGTCGCGTGCTGCGATGAGGGGCAGCGCGAGCACCGTTTGTGTCTGAGACCCAGTTGCCTGGTCGTGAGTCGGGTCCCAAAACGGTTCCGCCGTGGGATGCGAAAGATTGACCATGGTCCGCTGCCGGGCCACGTAGCCGGCAACTCCCTGATCAATCGGAATGCGAAGCTCGTGGTCGAGCCCAGCCGTGGCGACCAGAACATTTCGCTTGGCATCGTATTGGTAGAGGATGGCACGCTCGCAAGCGATCGCGTGCCGAGCTTCCGACACGATCGTGTCGAGCAGCGTCGCCAGGTCGATTTCTTGGGCCAAAACACGCGTGACTTGCAGCAGCCTGTTTAGCCCAGACAGGCTGCCACAAACGCGTGGCTCAATGGTGACAGTGGTATCGTTCATGGCTCGAGAGCTTGGACAGAGCTCGTAAGCGACGAACCGCCAAAGGCATTCCGTCTAGGTTTAGGTTCAGTCTACGTCGCCGGCGGATCGCTTCGTAATCCACGACGACGATACAAAGCGTCGAAGCAAACCGGACAAGGTTTGTTTCAACGGACGATGCACCTCGCTCGGAACCTCGCCGATCGACTCACCACCTTCAAAGTTGCGGAATCCTTGCCAGCGTAATTCGATGGGCCACTCCAGTTGTTTTGCAGCGGTGTTCACTCGCTCAGCGACTCGCAAACCCCACAATAACCCAAACGAGTCGCGAAAGTCCAACCAAACGCGATCAAAGCGACTCGCTCCTGCGGCGGGGCGGCGACTAACCACTAATGCACTCCATGCGGCAATGGTTACAAGTGAAATCGAAATTAGCTCCACTTGGTTGACCTTCCCGCGCACCAGCGGCAAGTGCTCACTGAGCAGCAGGAATTGTCCGCACGTGACAGCAAGGCAGGCAAACCATTAGCGGGAGGGCACATAGTTCACCGGCAACAGCACGAGCAGAATCCAGAGAAACCAGCCGCGGGCATCGTTCACCTCCAGCCCTTGTCCTCGCTGCAGCAGCAACATCTCTCCGGCGGGAAGCGTCACGACCACCCACAGCGACAGCACGATGAAGTTCCAGGCTTTGTGCTGAGGCCGCTTGGAGCCCAGCACCGAGACGATTGGACAAAAGGTGAGCGCGGCCGCCGCGAAGCGGCTGGCGTCGAGCAGGTCGCTTTCCGGTGATCCCAGGTTAACGGACAGTAGCGAGCAGCCGGCCAGGCCAGCCGTCGCCGCGAGTGCCCACCACCAGGCGGAAATCAGTGTCGTTTCACGCAGTCGTGGGTAGGCGTAGGCCAGGATCCACGCCGTAAGCGCGCAGAGCCCCAGCGCGGCAATCGTTGTTGCCAGAGGCCAATCGGCAGTAGGAAGCACCAAGGTCACCGGAACCCGCAAACTCAAGCGAAACTTTGCCGCTGCTAACGAAGGCTACCGAAATCGCGCGTATGCCGCGCGAGTGCTCGGCGAATGTTCAAAAAAAAGAGCATCCGCGGTTGCTCGGCTCTTTACCAGGGGGCATGTTTCTGCATCGCCCCGCTGGGCCCGGATGCTTTGCTTTGCACACCGGCCCACCTACGCTCCGGCCGGGCCAGCGGTGGCGCGAACTAAACGTTCGAAGGAGGTCTACATGAGGTGGTCCTTAGGATCTACGGCCCTGCTGCTCGCTCTGGCGGCTGGGACCCACACGATGGCCGCAGAGCCCGCCGACCCCGCTTTCGGCACGCCGGTCGCCCGACCTGGCATCTGGTCATCGAGAATGGCAACTGGCTTTTTGAGCGGAAACCATGTCCGTCCCGTATCGCTGGGCGCGGGCGGTGGCGAAATTGCCGCAGGCGAAGGCTATGGCGAAGCTGCTGTCGAGGGCGGCTATGTCTACGGCCCCGGTTCCTGCGACGATTCGGCGCCGTGCGTTGACCATCTGTGGGACGGTTATGTCAAGCGACCGCATCGCTGCCATCTGGGACATGGCCATCGCCATGGCTGCCGGACGGGCTTGTGCGGCGCCGGCTGGAGCTATAACGGTCTGGGGGCTGGTTGCCCGGGCTGCGGCTTCAAGCTGAAGAACTGGTTCGGCCACGGTTGCTCCGACTGTGCCGACGATTGTGGCGCGGAAAGCGCCTGCGACAGTGGTTCGTGCGGCGGCGGCTTGGGCTTGTTCAAGCACCACGGCCGGGCGACGTGCGATCCGTGCGAAAGCAGTGGTCTGGGCCACCGCTTCAAGCACGGCGGATTGGGACGGTTTTGGGCGGCATGCTTCGGCGACAATTGCGGTTGCGACGGCGCAATCGATGGCTGCGGCTGCTCCGAGGGTATCGACGCCAAGGCTGCGATCGTCCCCGGGCCGGTCGGCCCGGCCAGGCCGATCGAGCGAGGCTACGGTCCGACCCCCGCCCAAACTCCTCACGGGGAGAAAGGTTCGCTCGAACTGAACGAGCAGCCGCTGCCCCCGGCTCCGCTGCCCGAGCCTGAAAAGGCGGAGGAAAAGGAACCGATGGAAGCCAAGGAATCGACCAAGGAAGCGGCCTATCGCCGGTTCCCGTCGTACCGCGGCTTCGGCAGCTTTGGATTGTAGAGTCGACTTTCGGGGCCACTCGCTGTGCCCCGCCCAGCCACCCGGCGGACAGACGCCGGCCGACGGATCGCTGCCCCGCCCATCCGCTGGCAGTGCACCAGGCGAAGTGGTTCCGATGGTCGATTGTCAGGAGCGTGTCCCTCTGGAAGTTCGGTGACTCACAACCCACCGGACCGCTGAAAGACAGAGAGGACGTGCTCCAGGTCGTCAAAGTTCATCGAGGCGGAACCTTTTGACATCCCGTAGCGGCTGGTCGCGAGTTCGAGGCGCGACCAGCCGTTTTTTCGTGCGCTAGAGCCAAAATTGATTGAGCCCGCTCGTCGACGGCGTCGATGAGAGAGATGACAACAATGCCGGGAGGGCGGAATGACTCCGGTCATTCCGTTTCAGGATAGAGGTCATGGTACGGCGACGGAGCGACGTACCATGACCTTTTTCATTTCTTGCTTGTGGCTTGAATGGCGCGGAGAAGGTGCCCGCGAAGTACAATTCGAATTCGGAGTTGACGGCCGACGTGACGGACGGCAGCAATACGATCAACTTCGATCTGAAATCGAAGTAAACCTAGCAGTCGTCGCGGCAGCAACCGACGAGATTGCAACCAGGGGCGATGCATGAACCGCGTTCTGCTTTTGTTCGCTTGTGCGCTTTCGCTTGCCGTCGGACCGGCAGCGGCTGAGGAGGTCGCCGGAGGCAAGGCGACCAAGACCGTCCGGCTGCTGACGGTCGGCAACAGCTTTTCGCAGAACGCGACGCGCTACCTCGGCGATCTGGCTAAGGCGGATGGAAACACACTGGTCCATCACGCTTGCTCCATCGGCGGCGGCACGATGGCCCAGCACCTGGAAAAGGTCGAACGACTCGCACGCGATCCGCAGGACACCAAAGGCCGCTACGGCACTGGCAAGAGCCTGCAAGAGGAACTGGTTGCCGAGCCGTGGGACTTTGTGACGATCCAGCAGGCGAGCATCGCCAGTCACAACATCGAAACCTACCGCCCGTTCGCCCGACAGTTGCACGACTTCATCAAGTCGCACGCACTCGATGCGGAAGTGCTCGTTCATCAGACCTGGGCCTATCGGGTCGATGATCCGCGATTTTCCCGAGCCAAACCTCGGCCAGGCGAACCCAAGACCCAGCAGGAGATGTACGAGGGTTTAACGTCCGCCTATCAGACGATCGCCGAGGAACTTGGCGCGCAGCGGATTCCTGTCGGCGACGCGTTCTACCTCGCCGACACCGATCGCGAGTGGGGCTATCGTCCCGACCGCAGCTTTGATCTCAAGCAGGCGACTCCGCCCGCCCTGCCAGACCAAACGCACTCGCTGCATGTCGGATGGCGCTGGACCAAAGGGGACGCCGGCGAGCCGAAGCTCGGAATGGACGGACATCACGCGAACATGGCAGGCCAGTATCTGGCCGGCTGTGTCTTCTATGAAGTCCTTTTCGACCAGTCACCGGTTGGCAACAAGTTCGTCCCGCGCGGCCTCGACCCCGAGTACGCCCGCTTCCTGCAAAAGACGGCTCATCGCGCCGTGCAGCGGCAGCAAACCGCCGCGGCGACTCGCTGACGACTGGGGCATGAAGCGGCAATTTCCGGTTCTCACCGCCGGTGCCGCTCAAAGAACGCCCAGATCAGGTCGTTCGCCCGGATGTTCTTCGTCGACTTCCCCAGGATTGAAAACGGCGTGCTGCGCCCCGGCCAGGTGTGGCCGCCTCCTTCGATCGTGTAGAAGATCACCTCGCTTCCGTCGCGCCCGCCGGTGTAGTGCTTACGCACAATCTCCGTGCCGTCCTCCACTACGATCGGCATCTTCACGACCGTGGGCGTCGGGTCGCAACCATTCGCCACCACCCAGGCGGCCACCGACTGCTCGGCTGAGCGAAAGTTACAGCGGGAAACGCTCCGCTTGCCCACGCCTCCTTCAAATGGGGCAAACTCGTCGATGGTGCCGTGAAAATGCAGCACCGGCACCGGCCGGGAAGGAGTCGCCTCCTCAAAACCCATCGGCCCGCTCACGGGAGCAATCGCCGCAAAGATTTCCGAGAGTTCCATCCCCAGCCGATACGCCATCATCGCTCCATTGGAGAAGCCGACGGCATAGATCCGCGACAGGTCGATCGGCGCCTGCCCCGAGACATCCTCAATGATCCGGCGCACGAAACCGACGTCGTCCACACCTCGCAGCATCGCCATGCCGCAGCAATTCCCGGCGTTCCAGCTGAGCGTGTGGCTCGTGTGTCCCGTGCCGTTTGGATAGACCACCATGAAGCGCTCGGTCGCCGCGAGCTCGTGCAGTCCGCAGAAGTTGGCCATCTGCCGGCCATCGACGCCGCTTCCATGAAAGGCGAGCACTAGCGGCATCGGCCCTTGCTCCGACGACGCTCCGGCAGCGGCTCCGCCTGCCGTGTCGGGGCGAAAAAGCAGGTAGCTCCTCAGCCGGTCTTCGTGTTGCAACTCATGCCGTTCAAATCCCTCGACGTACTCGCGAAAACTCGTCATGACACCCAGCCGATTGTCTCCAAACCCGCGTCCGTCCACACTTCTAATTCTTCCTGATCGACCTCGATTCGAATAGCGGGGCAAATCCGCCTGGCAAGCCGCCGATTTCCCACTCAAGCGGTCGAAACGTCGCTCGACTACGGACACTGGCCAAAACTTCACCTATCCGTCAGCTTGCCGCTTCGCGCGAAGCTTGTGGGTGAGAGGTATGAATCGGATTTGCTCCGCTCCCGGCAAACTGGTCCAATAAAAGAAGCGGCCCTCGAGCTCCCTGGCTTGCTGCTGTAGCCCGCCGGTTCGCCGTCCGCGACCAGGAGTCGATCGAAGCAAGGAGTCCACCATGCATCTCGATCTTACGCAAACCGATGCAGCCGAGCTGCACGATCTCTTGCAGACGTATCTTCCCGAGATCCGCCGGGAAGTCGCCGCCACCGAATCGGCCGAGTACCGGCGCCAGTTGGAACGGCGGCAGGCGCTCTGCGAGCGATTGCTTCGCCAATTGCCCGACCCGAACGCACCGCTGGAAGTGGCCCACCATCAGTTGTAGCTGAATTCGCCAGAATTCAGACGCTCGGAGATTCGCCTGACGACAGTCGCCAGGCGTTGCTTATTGAGGCGCGTTCAGAACGCAGCGCAACGGCTCGCAGTCAGCCATTGCTACTCGGCGGACGGCGCGGGGTCCGCCTCGTCCTTGGCCTCAACGTCCGCTGGCTCGTCGTCTGGCGAGGCGGTGTCGGTCTCCGCCTCGGAAGCTTCGGGCATGTCGGGCTTTTTGTCGTCCGCAGATGGCGCCAACGACGCGTAAGGCGGCACGGTGGCCGGCTCCGTGGTCGGCGCTGGTGCGATCGGTAGCGGAGGTACAGCGGAATCTGGATACGGCGTCGCCGGGGCGGCGCTGTACTGAGCCGGGAGAGAGGTGGGTGCCGATGGCAGGTATTGGTAGTCCGCAGATGTGACGGGTCCGGGAGACGGGGGATATGTTCTATACGGTGCGCTGACCGCTACAGAAGGGGCGGCGTTCACGGTGACGACCGCGTTGCTCGCGACCAGGAATTGCAGCCCGAACAGGAGGAGCGGCAAACCGGCCGCCATCACGGGGAGCGGGCCGGTGCAAAGGCCGGTGACGGCCCAACCGCTGCCAAACAGTTTGCCCTGCCGCCTCGCAATGGCAATCAGACCGGCGATGCCGAGCACGATGGCCGTCGATCCGGCAAGGAGCGTCGCCAGGTGGAAGCCTGCGAGGAGCACCAGGACCACCTCTTCGCTTAAGGCGAGTTGATCGAATCGCATCGAGCCCAGGATGTAGGCCAAGGGGAGCGCGATCATCATCGCAACCGAGACAAGGCCGACAATTCCGGCGGTGAGCGCGAGTCGCGAACGCCGCTTCGGCGTTTGAGTCGCAAGGCCTTCTCGAGCTGTTGTGGTGGGGAGTGTACCTTCCAACGCCGCCTCGACCGCGGCATCACCAGCCGAAAGGAGCTCGCGGATGCGGGATTCGATCTTCGCTACCAACTCGAGGCGCTCGCCGCGCGGGAGCACCCCGAGCAGCGAGCGATCGATCGCGTCCAACCGCTCGTCAATCCGTTGCGAAGCCGGGCCAGCCTGTGCGCCTTCCGTTGCCATATGTTGCTCCTTCGACCGAGTACGGAGCGCCGCAAAGGTCGCTCCAATGGGGCTCGTCAGGAGCAGCCTAATCGTAAACAGCCGTGGCAGGCTAGACCGAAAGAAGAATGCTATCACGCACAAAGTAGTCGGCATCACTCCGTGTGCCGACAGTCCTGCAGATCAGCTCTGCCCTGCTACGGGCACGATACATGCAATAAAGGTGCGGATGACGCGAGAAAACAGGTGTCGTCCTCGCCCTGTCAGCCTGACCTCTAACCTCTAACCTCTAACCTCTGCCCCTACCGAATCGAAAAATCGATCGTCGCCTGCCCCAGCTTGCGACCCTGGAACTGGCCACGGGCTTTCAGGTCTTCGAGCGTGAGTTCCAGGCGATAACCGCCCGGAGCAATGTTGTCGGGCATGTAGATGCGATAGGCCAGGAAGTAGTCGCGGCGGTAGTTGCGACAGACTTCGCGGTCGAGCGGCAGCTTGCGCTCGGCGATGATCTGGCCGGAGGCGTCGAAGATCTGATACGAGCCCTGCAGCTCGGTTTCGAACGACTGCGGGCCCTTGGCCTCGGCCGCATAATTCTCGACTTCGACGTAGAGGATCACCTGCTGCTTCGGGGTGAATTCATAGCGAGGGAACTCCGTGTACCAGCCGAAGTATTCGACTTTTTCACAGAACGCCATATTCCGCAGATCGAGCCGACTCCCCGCGGCCAGTTCGCTGGTGGCGTCGCGCAGAGCGCGGAGGACCTTGGCGTTGCGATGGGGGGCTCGGCTCGGGGGCTCCTCGGCCATGAGTGTGGCCAGGCCGAAGAGGAGATGCTTGCACGATTCGCGTTCCGGGGCGCTCAGGGCGTCGATCGCCGCCACAGCATCATCGGGACGTTCCGCCAGCAGATAGAGCAGGCGTAGTTGGAGTTCCAGGCGAGCGAGTTCGGCAGGTTCCGCCTTGGCTTCGCGGCGCTGGCGGATTTCGGTTTCGAGCGCGGCAATCAGCGCGGCCCGATGCTCGGCGAGCGTCGGCGGCTGTGTGGCGACCGGGGGCTGACCGTCGTTCGCGGCTTCTTGGCGTGCGGTCGCAGCGGGGGGCGGAGTTGGTTCCGTGGGCGGCGGGAGTTGCCCAGCCGGCGAATAGACACTGGCGGCCGACGCCGCGGTCGCAGTCTGCGGAGCTGCGGCCGTTGCCGACGAAGCAACATTCGCTTCATAGCTGACCGAAACGACCGACGGAGTCGGGAAGCTGGCGGCCGTCGACTCACTTAGGACCGAGTTCGCGCCGATGGATTGAACGAGCTGCGATTCGGCCGAGGGAGCATAGCTGGCCGTCGTTCCGACGGCGGCTGGCGGCGCTTGCTGCGGCGCGGCGGCCGGCTGAACCGTGGCATGGCTTGTCGCTGGAGCTTCGGCGGTTGTCGCGGGTTGGGCCGTGGCCTGCATCTGGGCTTGTGCGGCGACTTCCGTCGTGCTGGGCTCGGCGGACGTAGCGGGGCTTGCCTGCTCGGCTTGGGCCTTCGGCTGCGGAGGCGCTACGGCGACGGGAAAATTGAGCGGTCGCTGATGCGGCGCCAGCGGAAGAGGCGTCGGTACATCTTGCCTGGCTGGCAGCGGAATCGGATTGGCAACCTGCTCGGGGAGTTGCAGGGGCGTGCTCTTGTAGGGCTGGTTGGAGATATCGGTCGGCTGCGACTCGGTGACGACAGCCGCCTGTGAATCCGCGGCCGGTGACGTGGCTTCTGCCGCACGGCTTGTAGCGGTGGGGAGCGCCGTCGAAGGAGAGGCAACCGCCGTCGGATAGGGAAGTGCCGGCCGGGTCAGGCGATCGATCGATTCGTCCCTACCGTGCTTGCCAGCACAACCCACTACGCCGACCAGCCACACGAGGAGCGCTACCCGCCCGACGATGCTCGTCGGCGGAGGAGGGCTCGAACTGTGGGGGGATTGCATCACGTGGCTGGTTCGCTTCGGCCCGAGGACGTTGGGTGGCGGATGTTAGAAAATCATCGCCAAAGGGGCAAGGCGAAACCGCTTCGGCCGCTTGCGGTTAGCATCATCCGGCTCCCTCGTAGCTGAATTCGCCAGAATTCAGACGCGCAAGAGTCAATACGCAGCAGGCAAGGCAGCTGAATTCAGGCGAATTCAGCTATTGCTGGCGTTGCAGGCGCGTTGCTTCCCTTTGTGCGGCCCGCAGTTCGGTGGTTAAATGCGGGAAGCGATAAGGAGTGGATTGTGAAACGCGACTTTGCCCAGCTTTCGTGGAATGCGAAGCTTGAAGACGATACGCGGCGGCTCGTTCGGCTGGCGGTGTATGAGGACCTCGATTCGGGGCACGACTGGACGACCGTAGCCTTGGCTCCCGAGCGGGCCACCGCGTCGGCCGAGGTGGTGGCCCGGCAGGCTGGCGTGATTGCGGGGCTCGAAGCCGCCCGGGTGGCGCTCGATGAGATGGACCTCTCGGCCCAGTGGCAGCCGCTCGTGGCGGATGGTTCGGCCGTGGAGCCGGGAACGAAGGTGGCCGTGATTCGAGGCGGAGCCCGAGAGTTGCTCACGTCCGAACGGATCGTCCTGAATCTGATCGGCCGACTGTCGGGGGTGGCGACCCTCACGCGGACCTATGTCGAAGCCATTCGCGGGACGAAAGCCCGGATTTACGATACGCGCAAAACGACCCCCGGTATGCGCCGGCTGGAAAAATGGGCGGTCCACTGCGGCGGCGGGCGGAATCATCGCACGGGCCTATTCGAGGCGATTCTGATCAAGGACAACCACCTCGCCCTCGGCCGGCAGCGAGACGGCGGGGCTCAGTACACCCCGGCCGAAGCAGTTCAGCTCGCCCGGCAATTCGTACGCGAATCGGTGCCCGCCAGCAGCGGAAACGGCGACATGATTCTCGAAGTCGAGGTCGACACGCTCGAACAACTGCGCGAAGTGCTCGCCGCTGAGCCCGATCTCGTCCTGCTCGACAACATGTCTCCCGCTGTGCTGCGCGAGGCGGTAGCAATTCGCGATGCGGCCGGTTCGCGGGCCGAACTGGAAGCTTCGGGGGGAGTGAACTTGAACACGGTGCGCGCAATCGCCGAATCGGGAGTCGAGCGCATCAGCGTCGGGGCTCTAACCCACTCAGCCATCGCACTCGACGTCGGCCTGGATTGGGTCCTCTAGCGCCAGGCAGCGTCTAGCCTCCCGATCCCCTGTACCCTGACTCCCGACTCCTGCCCCCTTCGACCCTCTGATGCAAACCGGCAACAGCCGCGGTGGCGGTCTTGCCGGTTGTGCCTTTGTTGCCAGGCGCCGGCGGCCAGAAACCGCCCTAAGCATCAGCATTTTCTGGTTTGTTCCTGGCTATTTGACAGCGTTGCGCCGTGAACTAGGTTTCGTTTGCAACCGCTTCCTCGGGGAGGGGCGGCGGTTCACTGGGTGCGGCGGGGATAGCTGGGAGCTAGAGGGGACCCCGCCGTGCCTTTTTTCGTATCGAGAGGCGATGAGGTTCGATTCTTGAACATCGCGATAGATACCCGGACGATCCTGCATGGTGC
>JAEZAS010000034.1 GCA_023430365.1 Planctomycetota bacterium | reverse complement strand
AGCCAAAAGAGCTGCGACAGTTGCCGGTGGTTCAATTCCGGATGCTGCACCACCGCCATCGAAAGCCCGAGCGTGGCGAGCATCCGCGGCAGCATGAGCACCGGCAGAATCTGGCCGAGCACGCCGTACACTTCCGGCAGGATCAGCCGACCCATCACCGCCAGCGTTCCGACCGAAACGACCTGCGAGACGACCAGCGACACGAGCACCGCCCGAGTGCCGCCTCGCACACGGGCAGTCAGGTTGCCGCTGGCCTCGAATTGATTTGAATCGTCACTCATGGGCGAATCAAATCTACCTTGGCGCTGGCCAGCAGGTAGGGCAGGTCCCGCAAATGGCTTTGCAATTCAGCAAGTAAGTAGCCGGAGGCGAACCGACTCCGGGCCTGTCCCGCGCGAGGATCATCCATTCCAAACGCCCGACGATGGTCGCACCTACTGCGGGACTCGCCCGGAGTCGGTGCGCCTCCGGCTGCTTTCCAGAGCGTTTGCCGAATCAGATCGCGGGACAGAAAGGATAGTCGGGTTAGCGACTTCCCGGTTCCAGATTCATGGCTCCGCCGGGACGGAACTGGGCGTCGACCGGCGTGCGCTGATCCAGCGTATTGAGCGTGTCGAGGATCTGTCCCGTGCCAAGCTGCTCGTTGGCGATCAGCGGATTCTCGCCCGAATCGGGGCTGAAGAAGTCGGACAGCTCCATGAAGGCGGGGGACATCAGGATGATGAGCACGGCAGGAGCAAAGCAGAAGAGCAGCGGGAAGGTGAGCAGCACGGGCGTGCGGTTCGACTGCAGCGTAGCGAACTGCTTGCGCGTCGTCCGGAAGTGGTCCGCCTGGTCGAGCAGCGAACCGGAGAGCGAAGTCCCCAGGTGATCGCCACGCGTCAGCAGCGACGCGACCTGTCGCACCTCGGGCGTGTCGAGGCGATTGGCAAAGTCAGCCAGGGCCAGCCGCAAGCTGCCGACTTCGGTCTGCCGTTTGACGATCTGCAATTCCTCGGCGAGCGCCGGATAGTCGGTCAGGTTTTTTGAGACGTGATCGAGGCTGGCCGAGAGGGGCATGCCGCCGCTGAGGCACATGCTGAGCATATCGAGCATGTCGGCCAAGCCCGCGTTGATCTCGCGGAGCCGGCTTTGCTTGCGCAGGTAGACGTAAAAACGCGGAACGATCGACAGCACGGCGGCGACAATGCCGCCGACGATCAGAATCCGCCAGGTATCGCGCGGCGGCGAGAACACCGCCAGGATGCCAGCCACCACCAGCGGAAAGAACGCGAACAGGAAGCGAAACGCATAGACGCTCGCGCGGGCTGTCGGGCTATAAAAGCCCGCCTGCTTGAGCATCTGGGCAAATTCAGTCCGCTCCTTCTCCGATTCGGGAATCTGCGAGGCAAACGCCTCGGTGAACCGCCCGAACGCTCCGCCGTCGTTCCCTCGCCGCGACGCCGGAACCTGCGGCTGCGGCCGGCGCTTGAACATCATCCGCAGGATGACCAGCAGGGCCAGCAATCCACAACCAACCGCCAGCCAGCCGCTCGGCCGCAGCAACCACTCGGGTGCGTTCAGGGCTTCCAGGCGACTTTGGATCTGTTGGACGGAGTGGTTCATGGCCCATTTTCCCAGTAGGGCAGACATTCCTGTCTGCCCAGAGTGCCGAATGTCGAATGTCGAACTTCAAATGTCGAAGGAAGCCCGAAAATCAAAAATCAAAAAGCTGATGGCTCAAGGGAGCGGAACGAGGGAGTATTCGGTCTTCGTGCTTTGTCTTTCGTCATTCCCTCGACATTTGACTTTCGTCATTCGTCCTCAGTAGCTGCTCTTCAGAATCCGCCAGACCCACAGCCCGCCGACAATCTGCAGGCCGACCGCCGTGGCCAACAGCCAGGGCCCCTTCGGCTCCTCGAGGAACGCCTCCAGGTACTGCGGCTCGAGCATCGTCAGGAACACCGCGGCGAATACCGAAACCGCCACCATGCCGATGGCCGACAGCCGGGCGCCAGCCGTGACGGCCAGCATGTGGCTTCGCACTTCCTGCCGGTCGCGAGCGGCCCGCGACATCCGTTCGGTCAGCAGCGACAAGTTGCCGCCGGCCCGCCGATGTACGGTCACCGCGGTTGCGAACACGCGAAACTCCGGCAGTGGAATCCGCCGCACCATCCGGTGCATCACGGCGATCGGTCCATGCCCGAGTTCCAGTTGCTGGTGAGCATAGGCGAACTCCACGCCGAGCGGCCCCTTCGTCTCCTGCGAGACCAGCAAACAAGCCTCCGACAGCGTCTGCCCGCCACGGACAGCGTCGGCGAGAGCCTGCAAGGCATACGGAAGCTGCTTGCGCATCTGGCCGACCCGCCACCAGCGAATCACCATCAGATACACGATCGGCAGCACCGCTCCGAGGAGTCCCCCCAGCGCGGCAGCCAGCAGATGATCGAATAACACGAGCGGAATTGCCGCTCCGACGATCGCCGCACCAAACACGAGCGCCATGGCGGCGCCGAAGTCGAGCGAGCTTCCCGATTCTTCCACCAGGCGGAAGAACCACTGGTTCAAGCTGCCGCTCGGCTCTTCCGGCACAAATTCCAGCCGCTGCCGCTCGGTCCGCCGCCGCGTGAACAGGTCTCGCAGCAACATTCCGCCCGCGGCCAGCCCAGCCGACACCGAGGCGAAGACGGTCGACATCACCACGACTTCGCCGAGCATTCCGCCGCCGAAGAAGGCGAACAGTTGGTCGCTCATGCCAGGTCCTCCTGCAACTGACGGATGTGCTCGAGCCCGTCGCCGTAGCTCATCGGACCGATCGACGAATCGGGCGTCAGTTGCCGGGCGGCGAACATCCGCTCGGGAAGCTCGATGCCGATTTGCTGCAGCCGCTTGCAGATCTGCGGCTTCACGCCGGTCGCATAGAAGTGGCCGCGGGCGATGCCCCGGTCGTCGATGCCCGCCTGCTGATAGCCAAAGATGTCTTGGATGACGTAGTCGCCATTGTCGAGAGCCGTGATCTCCGAGATCTTCATCACCCGCCGCACCCCACCCTTCAGCCGGGCCAGATGCACGACCAGGGTGATCGCCGAAGCGACGTAGCGTCGGACCACCGGCACCGGCAGATCGAAGCCGGCCATGCTGACCATCACTTCGAGTCGCGAAAGAGCGTCGCGCGTGTCGTTGGCGTGGATCGTCGTCAGCGAGCCTTCGTGGCCGGTGTTCATCGCTTGCAGCATGTCGAGCGCTTCGCTGCCGCGGACTTCGCCCAGGATGATCCGGTCGGGCCGCATACGCAGGGCGTTGCGGACCAGGTCGCGCTGCGAGATTTCGCCCGCCCCTTCGG
>JAEZAS010000037.1 GCA_023430365.1 Planctomycetota bacterium | reverse complement strand
ATCGCCGGCTGATTGAGCCCGAACAGGCGGCTGCGGCCGAGGGCTTCGTAGGCGTAGAGCGAAGCGTCGTCGGCATAGACGATCGGCTGGAAGTAGGCCATGTAGGCCTTCTCGTCCATCAGCTTGTCGAACTGGGCCAGGGCGAGGGCCAGGTCGGTGACGTCGGTCGAGGCGTAGGTGGCCTGCGGCGTGACGGCGGCCTGCTCGACGGTGAGCCGAAAAACGACGGTGCCGAGCTGAAGCAAATCTCCTTCGTTAAACGGCGTCCACTGCTCGGCCCGCTTGCCGTTGACGAACGTGCCGTTGCGGCTGCCCAGGTCGCGAACATGCAACTGCTGTCCCGCGCGACCGATTTCGGCATGCAGACCGCTCACGGTCGGATGCAGCAGGCGAATGTTCGCCGTCGACTGCCGCCCGACGCGACAGGGGAAGGAACGCAGCGGAAACAGCCGCGGCGATTCCAAATGCTCGCCATGCTCAGCCAGGGTCCAACCGCGTTCGAGCCCCGGGCGGGCTGTAGTGATTTCGGTCGTGGCCGTCATGGGAAGTGATGCCTGGCTGTGTCGAGGGGGGAGCAAGGTTGTCTGCCATCAAGGCAAGCAACCATAGCACTCATTCCAGAGAGGTTTGCACCTCGCCGCAAAGGCGAAAGAACTCGGTGCCGCACCATCGTGATGGTCTGCGCGATCGCGACGATCTCGCGCATGGAAGCGATGTCCCGGTCGCTGTCGGATTAATCGACACGGTCGGCGGTTTTATCGCCATCCAACGAGGCGGACCACTCCGGCCGCGAGCCGAATATCGGCGAAAACCCGCTTAAAACCGCGTGAGTCGGCCATGGCACCCCAGTTGCTAAAGGCCCTTCGACTCACACGACCGAACCTCGCAGGCAGAACGCCGGCGATCTCCTCATTTCCAATTGGGTGACAATGCTCCGATCCCAACCTTCCCGACGCGGCTTCACCCTGGTCGAGCTCCTCGTCGTCATCGCGATCATCGGTGTGCTGGTGGCGCTGCTGCTGCCAGCCGTGCAATCGGCGCGCGAAGCGGCGCGGCGCACGCAGTGCGGCAACGGCATTCGCCAGGCCGTGCTGGCCATGCACATGCACCACGATGCGCTGCTGCATCTTCCGCCGGCGCGGACGAGTTCGCCCGCTCAATACGGGCATGTTCCCCACCTGCTGCCTTACCTGGAGCAAGGCAACGTCGCGAACATTTTTGACTTCAACAAACCGTTCTCGAACCCCGCGAATCAGGTTGCCGCCAACACGAAGCTGTCGATCATTCGCTGTCCATCAAATCCGGAAACTGGCTTGATCAAGATGCGCAAGTCGAGCCAAACCGGCGTGAAATATGGCGACTACATCACGCAAACGGGCACCACGACCGATCCGAACGATCCGACGATTCTCACCGGCTGGGCGTCCGACTACTGGGTCAATCACCAGATCGACGCCACGTTCTACGTCGCGCCGGACGGCAGCACCGCTAAACCAACACCCGCTCTCTCGGGGACCGATCCAACGCTCGCCCAAGTTACCGACGGCACATCGAACACGACGCTGCTACTCGAGCACGCGGGATACGACGCCCACTATGTCCTGCGCACTAAACTCGGCCCCGAGGATGTCACGCTCGACCAGCCGGGCGCTTGGGGCACGTGGGTGGGGTGGTGCGCCTTCAAGCTGCAGGGCTACCCCGCGTTCGGACCTTCCAATCCCTATCCCACCAATAAGGCGACGCCGGCAGGGACCGACTGTTCGGTCAACTGCAACAACGCACAAGGGCTGTACGGTTTTCATCCTGGCGGAGCACAAGTCGGCATGTGCGATGGCAGCGTTCGCTTTGTGAACACCAGCATCCCCGTGCACGTGTTGCTGTATATGGCCAGCCGGGACGGCGGCGAGGTGTACGAACAGCCATGAGTCCGTTTCGCAGCATGCTCGCACAAATGCACGATCGATTGGCAGCGGGCTCGGCCGTCGCGCTGGTGGTTGTCATGTGCCTCGGCTGCGGTCGAGGGCCAGAACCGGCGCAGTGCACCGCGACAGGCATCGTGCTGGCCGGGATGAAGCCGGCCCCAGACGTCTGCCTGCGTTTTCACGCCAAGGACGATCCGCAGCGCATGCTGGTCCCCGAGGCGGTGTGGACCGACGCCGACGGCGGCTACACCCTTCCGGTCAAGTTGCCGGGCGCCTACGCCATCACCGCCTATTGGCCGACAGTCCGCTTCGTCGACGGGGAGCGCATCGAAGGCGAGGATCGTCTGCGAGGCAAGTTCAGCAACGTCCATTCCCCCTTGCGCACGATCACGCTCACACCGGGCGAGAACGATATTCCGCTCATTAACCTCCATCAACCGTAGTCGCATTTTTCGATCGACCCATGTTTCGATCTCCCCAGGCATCGACACAGGAAAGCTCTCGCATGATTCGTTTTGGCTGGCAGATTTCAGCGGCACTTGGAATGGTCCTGTGGTGCCTGTCGCAAGCGGGGGGCGAGGAAGTCGCCCGCAAGGACGCGCACCACCATGGTGGGCACGGCGCACACCAGCACATGGCTTCAGCCGACAAACCGGCGCCTGCGCCGCTGGTGCGTTCGACGCAATCCGGTCCTTGGTCGGATAAGGCGACCTGGGACCTGGGCCGGGTTCCCCAACGGGGCGACCGGGTGCTGATTCGCCCCGGCCACGTCGTGACCTACGACGTCGACTCGGGAGAGGTGATCCGATTGGTGCAGATCGCGGGCACGCTCGATTTCGCCCGCGACCGCGATACGCGTCTCGAGGTCGGCCTGGTCACGCTCGTGGCCAGCGAAGAGGTCACCGAGGAAGGTTTTGACTGCCATGTACACCTCGAGCCGCCGGCTCCGGGTAGCGTGCGGCCCGCCTTGTGGATCGGACATCCCGGGTCGCCGATCGCGCGGGAGTTCCGTGCGGTCGTTCGCCTGCATTACGTCGAAGGAATGGACAAGGAGTCGTGCCCCGCGATCGTCTGCTGCGGAGGCGAGATGCAATTGCACGGAGCGCCCCTGCAACGCACCTGGACTAAGCTGAAACGACAGGCCGACGTGGGGACTACAAACGTCACGCTCGCTGAATCGGTCGCCGACTGGCGCCCCGGGGACCAGGTCATCCTCACCAGCACGCAGATGCAGCGCGACGGGGGACGGCGGCGCAGTGGCGGCGATAGCGCCGGCTATCTCGACCGCTCGCAAACCGAAAAACGAACGATCGAGCGCGTCGGCAGCGGGCGCAATTTTGCCAGCGGCTACGAGTTGACACTCGACAAGCCGCTGCTTCACAGCCACTTTGCCGACGAAGATTTCCAGGGAGAAGTGGCCAATCTGTCGCGCAACGTGATCATCGAGTCGGCCAATCCGGACGGAGTGCGCGGCCACACGATGTTTCACAAGTACTCGGCGGGATCGATCAGCTACGCGGAATTCCGCCACCTCGGCAAGGCGGACACGCTCGGTCGGTACAGCATCCACTTCCATCTCTGCGGCGACACGATGCGCGGCAGCAGCGTGATCGGCGCCAGCATCTGGGATTCCCACAACCGCTGGATCACGATCCACGGGACCGAGGCGCTCGTGATTCGCGACTGCGTCGGCTTCAAGAGCCGCGGCCACGGTTTTTTCCTGGAGGACGCCACCGAGATCAACAACATTCTGGATCACAACCTGGCTGCTCTCGTGTTGCCGGCGGTCACGCAGAAGGACCAGGTCATCCCGTTCGATCTGAACCGGGGAGCCGGGTTCTGGTGGGCCAATTGCCAGAACTCGTTCACGCGGAACGTGGCCGCCGACTGCGCTGAGTACGGCTATCGCTTCGACTGCAAGAAGGCGGAGGGTTTTGATCCGCTGCAACTCATTCGGCAGCCCGATGGTTCGCTGGAGCCGCGCGACACGCGAACGCTGCCGTTCATCCGCTTCGAAGACAACGAGGCGCACACGATGCGTTTTTTCTGCCTGAACCTGCGCGGCATCACCCGGCCGGCAGACGGGCTGAATTTCTACGAGCAGAACCTCACCCTGGCTGAGGAAGCTGCCGACGCGATGCCCGTGGCGGGCAAGCCGTTCTGGATCCGCAATTTCAAGGCCTGGGACGCCAACTGGTCGACCCACCTGGGCACGTGCGGGGTGTTCATCGACGGGATGGATTCGTTCCGGTGCGACGTAGCCATCTGGCGTTCCATTATGGACCGCTCGGGTTTTCGCCGGATGACCTCCAAGGAGATGCGGGTGAACGACATTCACAATCCGCTGAGCATGGGTCCGCCGAGCGCGAGCGAGTCGGGCGATCGGCGAGCCTTCGGCGGCGTGTCGAGCTTTCGGGACGAACTGCCGCCGTGCACGATGATCACCAGCGCCATTCGTGAGGGGAACATCGTCCGCGTCCGTGGCAGCGTGGCGGATACCAGCGACATTAAGCAGGTGATCGTCAACAATCGCCCCGCCTGGTCGACTCGCGGCAGCTTCGCCGAGTGGGAGATCACGCTCGAGGCTCCCTCGCAAGGCACGCCGTTCGAGATCGCCGCCTCGGCGGAGGACATCAACGGCCATCACGAAATCGTGCCGCACGTCGTGACGGTGAAGTAGGGCGAGATGTTGGGCCCCTCTTTCCAGACTCGGATGTTGACTGGCAGCGGCTCAGGCCGCTGCCAGAGGCATGGCTGCCAGTCCTGGCCGACTGACGGCAAAGAGGGCATAATCGCCCGTTATGGACCACCACGACCGCCGCTTTGACTATTTCAAGTTGCTCGCGACGCTGAGCTTTGCCGCCTTGCTGGCGTTTATCGTGACGGTGGAGCCGAAGCTCGCCCTGCACGGCAAGTCGCTGAGCTTTCGGTTCGGTTTTGTTCCCTTGGCGCTGGCCATGGCGGGGTCGCTGCTGGCGCTCTTCCTGTTGCGGGGTCCGCTCGAGCCGCGGCCGGCGCTGAAGCCCAACGAGGTCGACGTCCGGGGCTTCGTCTTCTTTCTGTTCGCGCTGGTGACTCCCTCGTTGCTGCTGATTGGAGTCGTCGGCTTTGCACTGACGCGGTGAGTTGGTCCGAGGACAACGGGCAGGCGCCGGCCCGCGACAATTGACAAACTCGCGATAAGTTTATATATTTATCACAAGTTTGTCAATCGCGAACCTGCGGGGCTGAGCCTCGCTGAACGCCGTTTCGGACAAAGGTTGGCGAGGCGGGTCGCGACTTACGTCAAACCAGCTCGCCGGTGGCTGTTGATAAAGTCGAGGGGTTTATCAACAAGTTGGGGGCCCCTGTACCCGGGGTAGGTGTTGATAAACCCCCGAGGTAAATCAACAGCCAGCCGACAGGTGACGCGACGTAAGTGGCCTGGCGGGGTGGCGGGGCCTGAGGAGCGAAGCGACGTGGCCCGGAGCAGGGGACTGGTGCGCGGGACGATCGATCTGCTTGTTGCTTGCGGTATAGCGGGGTCCTCGCGAGGAAATCCCGGCGGATGTGATCCGCCGGCTGAGGATTGGGGTGGTTGTAGCGTTGTGAGCGCTCGGAGGGACGTCCTGGACATTGTCACAAACCCCTTGCTTGGGGAGGAGTGGCGACGGATTATGGAGAGCAGATTGTTTTGCCGGATTCGCCTTGAGAACCGTTCATGTCCGCCGCGTTCGACCCGTATTACAAGTGGCTCGGGATTCCGCCCGCCGAGCAGCCGCCGAACCTGTATCGGCTGCTGGCGATTCCGCTGTTCGAACCCGATGCCGACGTGATCGACGCCGCCGCGGATGGGCGGATGACCCACCTGCGAACGTTTTCGGCGGGCAAGAATGCGCCGCTTGCGCAAAAGCTGCTCAACGAAATCTCGGCTGCCCGGGTGACGCTGCTCAATCCGCAAACGCGAGCCAGTTACGACGCGCAGTTGCACGCCCACCTGGCGGCCCAGGAAGCGGCTCGCCTGCACGCTCAGCAAGCGCAGCTTCCGCCGCCGTTGTTGCCCCCCGGCGCCGAACCACCGCCGCCGGGGACGGCCTATCCAGCCTATGCCCAAGCTCCGGCGGGCCCTGCGTTCGAGATCGATGCGGGCGAGTATTCCGGGCGAGGTTCCCGAGGCTCGCCGGTCCTCTTGTTGGCCTTGGTTGGCTGCCTCGCCATTGGGGCGACGATCGGCGGACTGTGGTACGTGCTGCGTGGCAAGCAGCAGACCGACGTAGTGGTCGATAACCCTTCGGGCAATTCGTCGCTCGTGGACTCCAACCAGCCGCCCCAGGATCCGACGACTCCCAGCGATCCACCGCCAGCCGACAACGGAACCAGTACCCAGCCAACGACCGGGGAGGATTCCAGCAATCCCTCGGCCCCCGACACCACGCCGGCCGCCCCTGGCGTCGCCAACGGAAATCCCGGCGAGTCCGGGAATCCACCGACCGGCGTCCCGACTGCTACCACCGACCCGGCGAACACGTCGCCACGCGTCCCGTCGCCGCCTTCTACAAATCCGCCGGCCAATTCCAATCCCAACGTGCCACAACTCGTTGTCCTGAAGGGACACCAAGGGCCGGTGCTGGGCGTCGATTTCTCCGCCGACGGCAAAATCGCCGTTAGCGGCGGCGAAGACAAGACGGTGCACTTGTGGGACACCGAGCGGGCCCAGCCGACGCGCCGATTCGAGGGAATGCCCTCGGCGGTCCGCTGCGTACGGCTGTCGGCGGACGGACAGTACATCGCCATCGCTTGTCCCGACCCGGATCGGCTGCTGCGGGTGTGGAACGTCAATCAGCCGACCAATGCGGTCGACATCCGCGTCGAGGGTCCTTTCGAGTCGTTTGAGTTCTCGGCTGACGGCAACACGTTGATCGTGGGAAGCGAAGGCTTTGTGCAGGTCTTCAACGCCAAGACGGGCGTGCAGCAGCGGAAGGTGGAATTCAACGGTAATAGCACGGCGATTTCGAGCGACGGGCGATTGCTCGCGGCGGCTGGACCGGGCACTGTGATTCGGCTGTTCGATATTGGCACTGCTCCGCCGGTGACGTTGACCGGTTCGAAGGGAATGATCGGCGGGCTGGCCCTGTCGGCCGATCACCGCGTGGTGGTTTCCGGCGGAACCGATCGATTGCTGCGCGTGTGGGATGTGCAAAGCGAGCGGCAGGTGCTGCGAGTGCGAGCGCCGGGCGGGGTACGCTCCGTCGCGGTGAGTGAAGACGGCCGGCGATGCGCCTCGTTGGGTGAACGGTACGTGATCGCCTGGAATCTTGCCGAGCGCAAGCAGGTCTTTTCCCACTCGCAGAGCGGCGACTGTCAGCCGGCCCTGAGCAGCGACGGGCGATTGCTCCTGATGGGGGACACCGATGGCATGGTGCGACTGATCACGTTGCCGGCCTTGCCCGAGACGCCGCTGCCACAGCAGCTAGCCGCCAGCGATCCCGACGCCGACGACCAGCCCGATGGCCCGCCGCGGACCGATCTGACCGAACTGGTGAATCCCCGGCCGCGCAACCGGCAGCCGGCGCCTTCGGAGAGCGAGATCGCCGACGCAACGAAGCAGTTGGTCGAGATTTATCCGCGGACCGAATCGAAGTCGGCTGAAGAGCAGTTGCAACTAGCAGAGCAACTGCTGCAGTTGGCGGCCAACTCGGATCAGGCGGTCGATCAATATGCCCTGTTGCAGTTCGCCGCGAAGTTGGCACAGCGCGGCGGCGATGCTCGGCTGGCGGTGAAGGCGTTCGACGAACTCGGAGCGCGGTTCACGGTCGATACCGCTCCGCTCAAGGCGCGCGAATTGACTGCTCTGGCCAAGGGAGCGAAGGACGAGGCGACGATTGACTCGCTCGTGAGCGTGGCGATCGGCGTTGCCAATTCGGCCACCTCGGCAGGACACCTGGAGGAGGCGAGCGACCTGCTCGACGCGGTCGCTTCCGCTTGCACCCGTCCCGCAGGGCGACGACACGCCAAGACAATCGCCGAGTATCGGGCAGAGTTCATCAAGGCCAAGAAGCCGTGGGCCGCCGCGCGGCTCGCCCAGGCCAAGCTCGAGGCGGAACCAGACAACGCAGAAGCGAATTCAGCCGCCGGAGCCTGGACGGCGCTGGGCGTCGGCGACTGGAGCACGGGTCTGCCGATGCTCGTCAAAGGGAGCGACAGCAAGCTGAAAACGCTCGCGGAGTTGGACTTGGCGGCGGAGCAGGGGGGCCCGCCCGATCGCTTGAAGGCAGCCGACGCCTGGTACGACGCGGCTCAGGCCCCGGGTGAAGCGTACCGCTCGGCGATGCTCCGACGCGCGGGCCACTGGTACACGGCGATCCTGCCGATGGTGAAGCAGCCGATCGCGAAGCTCAAGATCGAAGGGCGGCTGGCGGAGATCGCCAAGTTGCCCAGCACGGGCGAGGCAGTGAGCGAGCAAGGAGAGCTCGCGCTCGGCAGCCCGGTCTTTGTCCTGGGTCTGACCGACCCGCGACGGGACGTGCTGGGAGGAGCGGAATGGGTGAAGCGGCGGGAAGCCATCTTCACGGAGCAGCCGCAATTCGACGGCCGGTTCATGCTGCCGGTCGAATTGCAGGGTTCGTACGAATTTGAATTCGACTTTACGGCGCCGCGAGGTCAGATCGTCGCCTGGCTGCCGGTTGGAGGACAGGGTTGCCAGCTTTGGATCGCGGAGGGGCAGCAAGGGGTGAGTGGAATCTCGTTCATCGAGGGTCAACCCGCCAGCCGCAATCCGACGCGCACTCCGATGCCCAAGATCGACTGGACCAAGCGGCACACGGCCACGGTGCGAGTCGAGCAGGAGGGAGATCAGGCAGGCATCGACGCCTTCCTCGACGGCAAGCCGCTGCTGAAGTGGCGAGGTCCAACGGCATCGCTTTCGGGCGAATTACGCAATGCGATTCGGGACCCGAAGTATCTGGCCCTGGGCTCGATCAACGCGCCGATCATGTTCCATACGGCGCGGGTGAAGCTGCTCGAAGGAACTGGGCGGATCACGGCTCAGTAGCGGGCGAGACGAGGCGGATACGCTCACTGTGCCGTGAGCGGAGAGACGGCACACGGAGTGTGCCTGCTACGGTTTGGCTAGGCGGCGCGACGCTGTTGGACGGCCTGCGGACGCCAACCGAGAGCGGTGCTGAGGGCCTCGGCGTCGTCCAGCCGCAGCTTCACCTGGTTGGCGTGGCCGATTTGCCCGCTTGGCGAGAGGACGATGTCTGCCGTGCGTGGCACGCTGCGGGGAATGTTGGCTTCGTCGAGCACGACGAGCACCTTGCAATCGGCGCCGCCGGTGAACTGGCCGTTGCCGGGCCAGAAGAGCAGTTCGAGATCGGTTCGCTTTTGCGATTCGAGCTCGCAGATCCAGGACCGCGACGCCAGGAACCGGCCGATGGCTGCTGCATCGTCGGGCTGGCCGCAGAGTCGCGCGCTCAGGTCGCGCGGCGAGCGCTGGACAACGCCGTGGATGCAGCGAGTCAGCCGCATCGGTCGGACGAGATAGTCGTAGTTCGGGCCCAGCCGCATCTTCGTCGGCTTGGTGACCGCCGGCGGATGCCAGAGGTGGTAGGTGCGAGTGCGGTGGAGGATGTAGTGAATCCGCAGGCCCGCCGCGCGGAGGCGGTTGCCCATGTCGTCGTCTTCGCAGCCCCAGCCGCGGAAGTTTTCGTCGTAGCCGTTCACCCGGAGGTAATCAGCCCGGGCGATGCCCGCATTGCCGCCTCGCAGGGCTGGCTTCTTGGGATGTCGCAGCCAGGTATAGAACCAGGCTTTCCAGTTGATCTTGGTGAGCTTGCGGAGTTCTCGTCGTGAGATCAGGTCGAGGTACTTGCCGCTATTGACCCGCTCGAGCGTGATCCGCTCCGAGGTCGGCTGATCGACGCGGACACAGTAGGTGTTGGTCACCACGCCCGGCCGATGGCAGAGCAGGTGCTGCTCGACGTGGTCGGGCGGAATCAGGCAGTCGCCGTCGAGAAACACCAGGTGCGGCGAAGTTGCCTTGGCGGCGCCCATGTTCCGGCAGCGCGACAGGCGAAAGCCCTCGTGCGGCTGCGTGACGAAGTGGACGGGGAAGGGCATGCGGCGGGCAAAGTCGCGCACCACCTGCTCGGTGTCGTCGGTCGAACCGTCGTCGGCGACGATCACTTCCATCTGCGAGGCCACGGTCTGCTGAGCGACCGACGCAAGCACCCGCTCCAGATGCCGGGGCATCTGATACGTGGTGATTACGAGCGAAACTTTGGGCTCAGTCGGCATCAGACAACCTCGAGGCACGTTTACACGCGGGGAGGGTAACCGCTCGGGGCCAAACGAGGCAATGGCAGTTCCCCCCGTAGGGCAGGCTTCCAGCTTGCCCGTCAGAAAAATGCCCGAACCTGGCCCGCGTTCAGCCGTCCTACCAGGTGCTAGCAGTCCGCAGAAACGCTATACGCCGCACGGTCGCACCGGGCGCGGCAAGATTGACCGGCTCAGGCGAGTTTTTCCGTTAGCAAGAGGCTGACGATTTTCGATGACAACTCTGCGGGGGCAGGTTGCTCCGATCAACCGACCTCGCACGATGAATACTGCGGGTACTGCGGCGAAGCCTGTGGGGGGTGAGGCCGCGGAAATTGCCCGGAGGTGTTCGGCACTGGCTGCTTCGGGACGAGGCTGGCGAACATGAGCGCCCGCCTGGTCCCGGGGCGGCCTTTTCTTGTTGAAGTAAACAGTTCACAGTAGACAGTAAACCGTGACAGATCATGCCTTCAACCTGTTTACTGTGAACTGTCTGCTGTTTACTTGGTTCCCACGCAGTAGAGCCCGTTCTCACCGCGAATAAAGATCTGCCCCCGACTGATTGCCGGCGAGGCATAGCAGAACTCGCCGAGTTTGTTCTCGGCGACGACTTCCAGCTTTGGGCCCGGCCGGACGACCTTCATCACGCCGTCGTCGGCCAGCAGATAGACCAGCCCGTCGGCTGAGACGAGCGACGAGCTATAGCTCTTGCCGAGTCGCTCCATCCACTGCACCTCGCCCGTGCGGGCCTTGAAGCAGGTTACAGCGCCATTGTCGGCGGCCACGAGGAAGTACTCGCCGCAGAGGACCGGAGAGGGAACGTAGCTCGCCCCTTTCTTCACGCGCCAGGCAATCGCCTCGTCAGCGAGCTTGCCGCTGCCGGTCGGCTCGATGGCCATAATGTGCCGCTCCGGAAAGCCAGCCGTCAGATACGCGTACTTGCCGTCATAGACCATCGACGCGACGAACTGCTCGGTCGGACCATCCATGATCCAGTGCCGCTCGCCGGTCCGCGGATCGTAGCTTGCCACGCACAGGCTGCCCGAGAGGATCATCTGCGTTCGGCCATCGATCTCGCGGATGATGGGGGTCACGTAGCTGCGAGTTTTGTTCTCGCGCGCGACCTTCCAGACTGTTTCGCCGGTTTTCTTGTGGAGGGCGACGATATAAGCATCGCCGTCGTGATCGCCGTTGACGATCAGCTTGTCCTCGAAGAGGACGGGCGAGCTGCAATAGCCATGCACGCTGGCGAACCGCCCCGGCTTTACGAGCCACTTCGGATTGCCGTCGAAGTCATAGGCGGCGACCACCATGTCTCCGGGCGTGCGTTCCGTCTGACTGCCGAAGTCGGGAAGCAGGAAGGTGACATAGACCAGTTCGCCATCGGTGGCTGGTGTGCCCGAGGCGTAGCTGTTGAGCGTGTGCTTCTTTTCCTTGGGGGCTTCGATCACCGTCCGTCGCCATAGCTCTTTCCCCGTCTCGCGGTCGAGACAGAGCAGCAAGCGATCGGGCTGCCCCTCCTTCCCCTCGCCTTCGACGAAGGTGGCGAGAAAGACTTTGTCTCCCCACACGATCGGCGAGGAGTGTCCCTTGCCGGGGATCGACGTCCTCCACGCGATGTTTTTGCCCGAGGGGCCGTCCCACTCCGTGGGCAAATTGCTTTCCAGGCTCGTTCCGTCGCCGCGCGGCCCACGCCAGCCGGGCCAGTTCTCACGCTGCTGCTCCGCGGTCGACGCGTGAGAGACAAGTCCAGCAACCAACAGCAGAGCGACGACAAAGCGAGGCATAGGCCACCCAGGCGGGAAGGAACGGGGCAGGAGTGGGAAGGGATTTCAGAGGTCAGAGGTCAGAGGTCAGAGGTCGGAACTGATTGCTGATAACTGACCACTTAAAACGGATTTCCCGCCTATTCTACCGCCGCTTGGCGTAACATCCACATAAACCACAGCATCACGAAGATGATTCCCAGATTGAGCACCAATCCGATGACGGCGATTCCAGCCGTCTGACTCCGCCGGCGAATGCCCATCACCAGGCCGTAAACGCCCAGCCCGATGCCTGCAAAGACAAACAGCAGGCTCGTCCAGCCGACGATCTGGTTCAGCAGCCAGACATCTCCCGGCTTGTGCTTCGCTGTGAGTTGCTGAAAAGTGCAAGTCAGCGTGAAGCAGATGTAGGCCGCGATAATCGAGAGCCGTGCTGGCCAGCGGCCAGGCTCGGTGGGCGGTCGTAGTTCTGGCTCACTCATGGTCGCCGCGGGGAATTAGCTGAGAGCGTCACGCCTGGGTCAGATCCGGTCTCTGCCAAGGAAAAAGGGGCCGAGACAACTCTCGACCCCTTCTGATAACGATTGGCGAATCGCCTTGTCGATATCCGGCAGGCGACTGATTACTCCGGCAGCGGCTTGCCTCGGGTTTCCGGCAGGAACGGCAAGGCGAGCAAACCGATCAGGAAGATCGTGCACATCGCCACACCGGCATAGCGGAGCGGATCCCCCGTGTCGGCAAACTGACGCTCGAGCGCCGTCTTCACCACCGGGCCAAACGCCGCCAAAAGTCGGCCGACGTTGTAGCAGAAGCTCGTGCCGGTCGAACGGAGGCGAGTCGGGAACAGTTCGGGGAAGTAAATCGCATAGCCGGCAAATAGCGAGAGCTGGCAGAAGCCCATCACGAAGATCATCCAGAACTGGCTCACGTCTTCCACGAACCAGAACACGCAGGCCGTACTGACAAACGCGGCCAGGAACGCCAGCGTAAACGTCGGCTTGCGGCCGATGCGCTGCGAGAGGGCGCCGAAGCCGAACATGCCGCAGAACGCCCCGAGGTTGATCAGCACCGACGTGCCGCCAGCCCACCAGGTCAGTCGGCCGCTAATGACCTTGTCGGCGCTGGCCTTCATCCCCTTCAGCTCTTCCGACAACGTTAGCTTGGTGTTCGTATCAGTTTCGGTTGAGAGCAGTGTGCGGAGTTGTTCGGCCCGCGCCGTCTCACCGGCAGCTTCCGCCTGGGCGATCTGCTCTCCATAGACCTCTTGGGCCACGCGTTTGCGCTGCACCTTCTGCATCAAGTCGGGAGTGAAGAATCCGACCGCCCACAGGCCGATGACGCCCGAGCAAGCCAGTAGCAGACCAAGCAAGGCATGTTTGCGCCACAGCGGATCGCCGAACAATTCGGCGTAAGAACCGAGCTGTTTCTTCGCCACCCCTTCGTGGGCCTGCTGGCTCCAGCGTTCCGGCTCTTTCAGCTTCGTGCGAATCACCAGGGCGAGCAGCGCCGGCAAAGCGCCGATACAGAACATGATTCGCCACGGGCTGGTTGGCAGGCCCGATTCTTCGGCCACACCGAGGCTGATGAAGATCACCGCCGCCGTAATATTGCCAACGGCCGACAGGGCCTGCAGCAGACCGAGCGTGTAGGGGCGAGCACGAGCGGGCATGACCTCGGCCACCAAGGCCACGCCAACCGCGAACTCGCCGCCTACACCCAGGCCCGTTAAGAAGCGATAGAAAGCAAAGTCCCAGGGACCCGTTGAGAGCGCACTGAGCCCCGTAAACGCCGAGTACATCAAGATAGTGATCATCATCGTCTTCGCACGACCGATGCGATCGCCCAGCATGCCGAAGAACAGGCCGCCGAGCGCCCATCCCGCCAGAAAGAACGATGTCGCGTTGTTCGCTGCACTGCTGCGACGAATCGTCGTCTCTTCCGGCGATTCATCCTCAAGTGGGGTGACTAGCTCTCGCATCGCCGCAGGGCGAGCGAGCACGAAGAGCTGTTGGTCCAGGCAGTCGAACAACCAGCCGAGTGCTGCAATGATGAGCACGAACCAGTGATAACGCGAGAGAAGCTGATACCAAGGCCGACCATCTTGCAGTTCTTCGGGCTTGGCGGGAGAGACGTCGTCGAAACCGTGCATGATGGCCCTCGGAGAGTCAAACGAAATGCAGGCTTCGCAGTGTAAATGCCATGCTGTCAGACAGCAAGCGATTCCCCGCCATGAACATGCGGCAATTTCTGGCAAATCGTCGCTGTAGCGTGCCGTCCCGAGGCTCGCAGTCGCGCCGCAGCCCCCTAGCGAGAGCGAGATAAGTCTTTACGGGGCTGCGTTTGGTTAACGCTCTACCAGCCCGTCGCGACTGGGGGCCAGCACGCTATTGAGAATGCGGCGGGCCGTCGTTTCAATTTGGAGCAGATCGGCTTCACGCCAGTGGCCGTGACGGCGCAGGGAGTCGATGAAGGCGGCTAGACACATCAGCGGCTGCGTCGAGTTGTAGCACTCTGTCAAGCACGCCCGGACGGCGGCGTTCATTCGTTGGGCCTTCAGATTTTCCATTATCCCGCAGACGCTCCTCTCTAACGCACCTGCAGGCAACTCATATGCCGCCAGGTCGCACATCCACCACGGAGCAGTGGGAAAAACCAAAAGCGCGGCGTTCCCGTTCTATCCGCGACGTTGAACTAATCACCTGAACGCTCGCGAACCTGCCTCAAACACCCCACGTAAATCCTTTGCAAGCAGGCGATTGAGCTACGCACTGCCTCACGAAGCCGGTTCGCCTCGGCAGCCTGCCCTTGGCAACTGAACGGGACCGGCGGCGACGCGCATTATCGGGACGAGACGGACTTCCCAAGGTAAACTTCCAATCTGCCGTTCGGTTTTGACGTGGGTTAGGTCCATTGCCGGCCAATGGACGAGGGAGTGAGTCGATGAGTGCTGGATTTTCGGGGCAGCAGCCCGTTGTGATTTACCACCAGATGAGCCCGCTCAGCCGGCTGTTCGGTTGGTTGGGCTGGGCCGCCGCCATGCTGTGCCTGGTATGGGCCATCGGCGCTTGGTCGGCCTACCGCGACTATCTGGATGAGGACAAGGGAATCACCGAGAAGTACGTCTCGGGGTCAAAGAAGGCCGATGACAAGATCGCCATCATCTCGATCGAAGGGGTGATCATGGATGGCGACGGCTTCGTGAAGAAGCAAATCGATCGCATCCGCGAAGACAAGGATGTCAAAGCGGTGGTTGTGCGAGTCGATTCTCCTGGCGGAACGGTCTCTGGATCCGACTACATCCTCCATCACCTGAACAAGCTCCGGGAGGAAAAGAACCTGCCGGTGGTCGTGAGCATGGGAAGTATGGCCGCGAGCGGCGGTTATTACGTTTCGATGGCCGTTGGCGATAAGCCGAACACCATCTTCGCCGAGCCGACCACCACCACGGGATCGATCGGCGTGATCATTCCCCACTACGACATCAGCGGCCTGCTCGACCGACTCGATGTCAAGGACGATTCGATCGCCACGCACGATCGCAAGCAAATGCTCAGCATGACCCGGCCCATGAGCGCCGAGCATCGTGAACTGGTCCAAGGCTATGTGAACGAGAGCTTCGAGCGTTTCAAGTCGATCATCAAGCAGGGTCGGCCGGTGTTCGAGAAAGACCCGTCCGCGCTCGACCAACTGGCCACGGGCGAAATCTTCAGCGCCGAACAGGCGCTCAAACACGGGCTTGTCGACAAGATTGGATTTCAGGAAGAGGCCGTCGATCGGGCCATTGAATTGGCCGGTCTGGACAAGAAGAAGGTCAAGGTAATCAAGTTCGATCCCCCCGGCGGTTTGCTCTCGGGGCTTGGCCTCGCCAGCTCTCGCGTCTCAGGAATGCGCAGTCCGTTCGACCACCAATCACTGATCGATCTAAGCACCCCGCGGGCTTATTACCTCGTGACGATGTTGCCCGCCGCCGTGGCGAGCTACTCGAACAAGTAGTCCGGAAACACGAATGCGGAATGTGAACCACTCGCGGTTGCACATTCCGCATTCCCAATTCCGGGTTCCGCATTCGAATCAGCCGGGCGAGTACAACATCTCGCCCTGAAAGTGGTACTGCCACCGACCGGCTCGGTCCGCCAGGCGATAGATCGCCACGCGCTGACCGTCGGTCAGTTTCTTATTTTTGCCAATGATGGCCATCACGGTCCGCTGGCATTCGGAAATGGCTTCTCCTTCCGAATACTCGTTTTCAGGAAAAACGACCTGCTGGTAGTGCCCGTCGAGCGGGCCGCCAATGAATTCGATTGCCATGCGGATCATGGGTTACGCGCCTCGTCTACTGGATCACTATGCAGACCAGCAATCCTGCCGGTTTGTTGTCCGTTGGTCCTTTCCTTCCTGAAACTGTCCGTTGCAGCGCCCGCTAATGCGGCCCGGCTGACTGCAAGCAGTCGGGCCGAAACGTTCGCTTGCGTTACAACTGGCGGAGAAACGCGACCAGGTCGCTCTTCTCCTCCTCAGTCAACTTCAATTGCTGGACCAAATTGAAAAATTCCACCGTGTCCTCGAGCGTCAGGCAACGGCCGTCGTGCATGTAGGGCGGACTGTCCTTGATGCCGCGAAGCGTGAACGTCTTGATCGGGCCGTCGCCGGGCTCCTGCGTAAACCGCTCCAGCTTCAGGTCATGCATCTGATGATCGAGAAAGTGCGGACCCGAATGGCAGGTTGCGCAGCGCCCCTTGCCATGGAAAATCTGCTCGCCGCGCAGCTCCGCCTCCGTGGCTTTGTCGGGATCAAGCCGGCCTTCGATCGTCAGCTTCGGCGCCGGCGGGAAGTCGAGCATGTTCTGCACCTGAGCCATGTGCGGAATCACCGAACGTGGCAACTCGGTGAAGCCCTTCTTCATGGCGTGGATCGGATCGCCGTTGAAGTAGGCGGTCCGCTGCTCAAACTCGGTGAAGTCCTCGACGCTGCGCAGGCTGCGCTTCGAGCCATGGATCTGTTGATTGAACATCCCGCGGAGGCTCGTTGTATCGAGACGGAAGCGGCGTTCCTGCGGGCGAATATCGGGGGTTAAGTGAAACTGCCCGGTCGTGTGACCGTTGATGTGGCAATCAAAACAGGCGACGCCAAGACTTGGCTGTTCCGACTTGCGGTCGTCCGTCAGGTTGAATTCCTCCTGCGGCAGCGGCGTGAGGAGCAAACGCAGACCATCGAGTTGAACCGGCGTGAGGATGTCCTTGAACAAGCGATGGAAATTTTCCAGCGTCACGATTTCGCCGCGGGAAACATCCCCCAACTCCGGACGATTCTGCAGGAAGATGGCCGGCGGAAACTCCGGTAAAAACTCGTCGGGCAGATCGTGGTCGACGTCGAAGCGCTGCAGCCGCGGGAATTGCTTCACCTGGAGATTGGTGAAGACCTGGCCACCTGGCGTGTGTTTTGGATGCGGCAGCGGCTTATAGGGGAAGAGGTTCTTCTCGCGAATCTCATCCGGCTTCATCTCAGCCAGCCTGGCGAAGGTCATGCCTTCGGGCAGCCGCGCTGTCGGGCCAACGGCCAGCGGTTTACCGCGACTCATCGTGAATTCCGGATCCAGTTTTGGCTCCAGGTTATAGCGCGATTCCAGTAACTTCCGTTGGGCGGCCATCACCTTCAGCTTGTCCGCTTTGTCCTTGGCCATCACCTCTTCGAAATTGACCGCGTTCGGTTCCTTGGAGTTCAGCGGATCGCGTGCGAAGTCGAAACCTTTCATCTTGCCTTCTTCGGGCTGATCGGCCAGAGCCTGGCTGCTCGGCGGCGTATTCTTGGGGTCGAACTTCTCCGGGGCATCCTTCTTGGTGAGCCGCTGCTCCGGACGATTGCCGCCATCGTCGCGCGCCCCACGCTGCGCTTCGGCAGCCACATCGACGGGCCGCTCGCCGCGCGCGTTGGGTACGCCCTGGCGTTCCAAATCTGCTTGAGTTCGGTCCGTCCCTTGAACACCCCTGCGGGAAGAGGCACGTTCCCCCGCTGGCGGTGGTGGGACCTGGCGGCGTGGATCCTGCCGCTGGGCTTGTGTGGTTTGCCGGGCCGGCTGATTAGAGCGCGACGGCGGTGTGGTTTGAGATGCGGCAACGAGCGTAAGCAGCAGAAATCCGCTCGCGGCCACGACTGATCCGGTCACTAGCGAAGTGCGAGACATCGTCGAGGTTCCACAGGGTGCGATGCGGTCGCCTTGAAGACGGCCCCATTGCCAACGTCCCCCGGCGAGCGCGACGCCCAATGGAAAGCAAACGACATACCGCTCTGGCCGCAGGTCACGAAGAAGCGGCGATTCGCGACTCCCCGACGGTGTTTCCGACGAGCGCAAGCCCAGCCGTGGCCTACGCCACTTTTCGTCGAGCCGCAGCGCGGCGAGGCTGCGCGCGAGGCGTCTTGCGAGTGGTCCGCCGCGCCCCATTCCTCTGAGTCGAACAAGAGGCGCGAAGCTCGTTTTTCATCCACTGCTCGAGCAGGCCCAGCACCGCCCCTTCCTCCGGAGTCAGCTTATGCAGCGACGTCCTGAGCTCCCTCTGCGCTTTGTCCTGCAAAGTCTCCACGAGGCGCCGATCCAGGAAGGTCTGAATGATGGCCGGATGGACGTAGCATTTCCGACAAACGGCCTTCGTGTTTCCCAGACGCTTGGCCACTTGTTCAATCGCGCTCGTCACGCGGCGTTTCGCCGCGGCCTGAGAGTCGAAATCCTGAAACTCCTGCAGCGCTCGAGCGGCAAGCGCCGTCCCTGCCCAGGTGCGAAAGTCCTTGGCCGTAAAAGGGCCGCCGGAGATTTCGCGGAGGTAGTCGTTCACGTCGGAGGAACCGACATCACGGACGTTCCCATCGTCGTCGACATATTGCAGCAATTCCTGGCCAGGCAAATCCTGGCACTTGCCTACGATTCGCGCGAGCTGCGGATCGTGCAGGTCGATCTCGTGCCGGATGCCGCTCTTACCGCGGAAGTCGAAGACGATCTTCTTGCCGCGCACTCGCACGTGTTTGTCTTGTAGCGTGGTCAGGCCGAAGGAATCGTTCTTCTGGGCGTATTCATCGTTGCCCACGCGGATCAGCGTCGTTTCTAGTAGCCGAACGACCGCCGCGAGCACTTTCTCCCGCGGCAGGCCCCGCAGTTTGAGATCATGAGCGACCCGCTTGCGGATCTTCGGCAGGGCCCGAGCAAACTCGACAACCCGATCGAACTTCACCTCGTCACGCATGCGATCCCATTCGGTGTGATACCGATACTGCTTGCGCCCGCGAGCGTCCTTTCCGGTCGCCTGCAGGTGCCCCCATTCATCCGGACAGATCCAAACGTCGGTCCACGCGGGTGGAATCGCCAGCTTATGCACCCGCTGCAGCGTTTCGACCTTGCGAATAGCCCGACCACGCTCGTCAACATAGGTGAACTTCCGCCCGCGTTTCACGCGTGTGATGCCTGGGCGATTGTCGCAGACGTAGCGCAGCCCAGCCGCCTTCGCCAGGTGCGGAGCGTTATCGGGAGTCAGTTTCATCAGCTTCTTAGCAATCATGCTCCTGCGATAAGGCAATCGCTGTGCCGCCTCTTATCGCGTGTCGCGGAGGACTCCCTCGCAACCACGCTCCTCTGCAGCTTCTTGATTCGCGCTTCGACCGGTCCCATTGGTGGTGCTGCGACCGTCTCAAATCGAGGCGCAGCGTCTGAGGCGGATACTCCATCGGGCGGCTCCAGGCCCAAACAAACCGGGGCGAGAAATGTTGAAAGTGCCGTGTGTCAATGGGTTAACGGTGCTGTCAGAGGGTCACGAATAGCCAACTGGCACACCTTTTGCCCTACCTCGGGACAACCTGCCACTGAAGCAGGCCCAACCCAAAAACAACTTGCTTTGAATCGCATTGAGGAGAGAGCCATGGAGGCCACAGTGAGCAAAACCAATCGACGGACCGAAGGACGTCTTCCGGACCCGGAAACCATCCGTCGTCGGGCTGAACGCATCCGCATGCACTGGTCGCAAGAAGAACGGCGTCAGCGGGCCGAACAGGCTCGGCGGTATCTCGTTCAACTCGCGAGCCAACTGTAATGCAGTCGTACACCGCACTTGGAAGCAACGTAGCGCTCCGGCCTGAAGGCCGGCTCGCGATGATCTATAGATTCGTGTCGAGGCGCGCCCGCCGATGAACGTATCAGGCGGGCGCTCTCGACGCGCAAGCACCTTGATGGACAACTTGCTATGGCGCTCGCCGAATACCGACGGAAGCGCGACTTTAAAGTAACCGCCGAGCCTGAGGGCGTCACCAAATCGAGCGGCCGGTCGATCTTCTGTGTTCAGAAACACGCCGCCTCGCATCTCCACTATGACTTCCGTCTGGAACTAGACGGAGTGCTCTTGAGTTGGGCTGTTCCGAAAGGCCCGAGCCTCAATCCAGCCACCAAGCGCCTGGCCATGCATGTCGAGGATCATCCGCTCGACTATGCGCAGTTCGAAGGCACCATTCCACAGGGCGAGTATGGAGGCGGAACGGTCGTACTCTGGGACCTCGGCGCCTGGGAACCGGAAGGTGACCCGCGCAAGGCCTATCGCGATGGGAATCTCAAGTTCACGCTGCACGGCGAGAAACTCCGCGGCCACTGGCACCTGATCCGTAGCGGCGGTCGGCGGGGAAACGACAAGCAATGGCTGCTCTTCAAGTCGAAGGATGAAGAAGCAAGCGACGGCGAAGAGATCACGGTCACCCATCCTCTGTCGGTGAAAACCGGACGGGACCTCGACGAGGTCGCTGCGGGGAAGCCGGCAAAGAAAAAGAAGCGGACGACCAAATTGGCTACGCAGCGCCCAGCGTCCCGCGTCGCCCGCACGAAGGGGGCCAAGGCCAAGGGGGCGAAGGTGAAACGAAGCGTCAAGTCGAGCAGCACCGAACCCGCCAAGGCGGGCAGGGCTTCAGCCCGCGCGAAAGCCAAAGGGCGAACACGCTCCGCCGCCGGAGGCGCCACTCGCAAGCGCCGTAGTCGCAACGCCGACGCGGAGAGTGGGTCCGAAGTCACTCAGCCCGATTCCACGACACAACGGCTTGGCAGCACGCTCCCCTTTGAGCCACAGTTGGCCACTCTTGCCGACGAAGTGCCACGCGGGGATCAATGGATTCACGAACAAAAGTTCGACGGCTATCGGATGCTCTGCCTGGTCGATAACGGCCAGGTCATGTTTGTCAGCCGCAATGGTCATAACTGGACCGACAAGTTTCCGGTGGTCGCTGACGCGGTTCGCAAACTCCGCTTCAAGCAAGTCATTTTCGATGGCGAGATCGCGGCGCTCGACGAGCAGGGCGTCTCTCGCTTTCAGCTGCTTCAAAACGCGTTCGGTGAACAGCGGGCGGACCATCTGAAGTACTTCGTGTTTGACGTCCTGTTTCACAATGGCCGGGATCTCCGCGACCTGCCGCTGGAAAGACGAAAGACGAAGCTCGAAAAGCTGCTCGCCAAAGCGCCGGCTGAAGGCGTCGTGCAGTACTCAGCCCATCGCACCGGCAACGGCGAGCGGTTTCTGCAAGACGCCTGCCGAGGAGGCGAGGAGGGAATCATCTCCAAGCGACGGGACTTGCCCTATCGCTCGGGGCGGAGTCTCGATTGGCTCAAGATCAAATGCACGCTCAACCAGGAGTTTGTCATCGGCGGGTACACCAATCCCCAAGGCGCCCGTACCGATTTCGGCGCTCTGCTCGTCGGCTACTACGACCGCGGGGAGCTTCGCTATGCGGGCAAGGTTGGCACTGGTTTCAACCAGAAATCGCTTGCCGACTTGATGGCGAAGTTCGAACCGCTCGAGCAACGCAGTTCACCGTTTGCCGATCTCAACGGTGGGATGGCCGAGGGACGCAAGGCGCACTGGATCGCCCCGCGCCTCGTTTGCCAGATCACGTTCACGCAGTGGACGGAGGACAATCGGCTCCGTCATCCAGTGTTCCAAGGACTCCGCGAAGACAAAGCCCCTAAGTCGGTGGTCCGCGAGCAAATCGTGCCGCATGAAAAAGCGGAAGCTGAAGCCAGCCACAAGCACAACGGCCACGCCCAACGTGGAGAGAGCACCATGGCCAAGAAGGGAGGTAGAAAGCGTAGCGCTAGTTCGAAAACGTCCGGCCGGCGTTCCGCAGGCAATGGCGAAGAGACCGAAGTGCTCGGCGTGCGTCTCACCAGTCCGGACAAAGTTCTGTATGCGGAGCAGGGGATCACCAAACTTGACTTAGCCCGCTACTACGAGCAAGTCGCCGAGTGGATGCTGCCGCACATCCACGCCCGCCCGCTTTCGCTGGTCCGCTGCCCGGAGGGGGCGGGCAAGGCCTGCTTCTATCAGAAACACCTCGGCGCCGGCATGCCGACGGAATTGCGACAGGTGGAGATCGAGGAGGAGCGCAAGACGGGCATCTACGTCGTCGCCGAGCAGGCCGAGGACCTGATCGCCCTGGCGCAGATCGGAGCGCTCGAGATTCACGGCTGGGGCTCACGAGCCGATCGGCTGGAGAACCCGGACCAGATGGTTTTCGACCTCGACCCTGCCCCCGACGTTCGCTGGTCTGCGGTCGTCGCGGCGGCGCAGCGAATTCGCCAGTTGATCGAGGGGTTGGGACTGAACTGCCTGCTGAAGACCACCGGCGGCAAGGGACTTCACCTGGTCGTTCCCATCATCCGGCGGCACACCTGGGATGAGGTCACCGCGTTTTCCAAGGCGCTGGCCGATGCCGTTTCGTCCGCCGATCCGGACCATTTCACGTCGAACATGTCCAAAAAGGCTCGCGTGGGAAAAATCTTCATCGACTACCTGCGCAATAGCCGGGGCGCGACTGCCATCGCTCCCTATTCCACCCGCGCCAAACCGGGGGCGCCGGTCGCTACCCCCATCGCCTGGGACGAACTGAGCAACAAGCTGAAGTCGGACGCCTTCAATTTGTTCGAAGTACCGCAGCGGCTGAAGAAACTGAAGCGGGACCCCTGGGAGGATTTCAATTCCCTGAAGAAGGCCATTCCCCGGTCTGCATGGGAAACCCTGGGCCAAGAGCCGCCATAAAACAACGGAGTTTTGTCATGGCACGCCGACGCACAACCAAGACCAAGGAGCCGCGAGCCAGTTGGAAGGGGCGGCTCGTGATCGACCTGGTCTCGTTCAAGGTCGAAGCTTTCAACGCGATCAGCTCCGATCACGGAGAGGTCCACTTCCACCAGTTACACGCTCCCTGCCACAGCCGAATCAAGTACCAGAAAACCTGCCCGATCCACGGCGAAGTGGAAAACAGCGAAATCGTGCTCGGCTACGAGTACGGGCGGAATAAGTACGTCGAAGTCGATCCTGACGAACTCGATGCAATGCGCACCGAGCGGGACAAGGCGTTAAATCTTGATACGTTCGTCGATCCGGATGAATTTGACCCGCTCTGGTTTGACGGTCGCTCCTATTTTCTCCTTCCTTCCGACGCTCAGGATCACGAGCCGTACGCGTTGATCCATGCCGCGCTCCTCGACATGAACCGGTATGGCATTGGGGAGATGGTTTTCTCCCAACGTGAGCAACTCGCAGCGGTCCGAGCCACCGAATCGGGGCTGATGCTATCGATGCTCCACTATGCGAATTCTTTCCGCGAGGCTGCCGACTTCGCGCCTCCGAAGCTGAAGGTGACGGGCAAGAAGGTGCAGATGGCCAAGATGCTCATCGACGCCGCTACGGAGAAGAAGTTCAATCTGACCAAGTACGCTGACGAGTATCAGACCAAGGTGGCCGATTTCGTCGAGGCCAAAATCAAGGGCAAGGACGTCCAAGCCGCCCCCGAAGAGGACGAGCCGGAGCCGGTCATCAACCTGATGGACGCTCTCCGTAGGAGCCTTTCCAAGAGCGGACATCCGACGAGCAAGGCGAAGCCGGCGAAGCGCCGCCCGGCTGGCAAACGCAAGCGAGCTTCCTAGGGCGGAGCTGGTTACACCATAGGTCGCTCCGCCAGTTTCCAAGTGCCCGACTTTCGAGGCAGTCGGGCGGCGCCCTGGTCGGGCGCGAATGGCGTGCTTGCGCCCGCGCTGGTCAGGTTTCGACCCTCACACCGCACGTTCAACGGCCTCGAACGGCCGCAATCTTCCGCATTTTACCATTCGCGGCCTCCCGCTCCGTTGAGCCGGGTTAGGTACGGAAGATGCAACGGCGGAGTGCTCACAACCAGTACCAAGAGCATGCGTTTCGTGGGCCGCGCCCGCTCGTTTGCCTCCTTGCATTGACACCATTGTTTACGACTCACCAGCCGGAGCACGCCGCCGATGTCACCGGGACCAGGCCGAGGTACACCTGACGAAAAATGGCCGGAACACCGCCCCGATGCGTCGTCCGGCAATCAGCCCGCTGAAGCTACCCCGGATACCCCGGGCGGCACGCCCCATGGCGCTCCGCTTACGCGCCAGGGGCCTGGCAAAACACCGGCTGATTTTACCCCCGATAGTGGCGGTGACACCGAGTGGCAGCGCGCCGAACAAATCTCCGAAGCCAGCATCGTAAGCGACGACAAGCTCGCCTCAACCGGCAGCCAGGGCTTGGCGAAACAGCAGCAAGACACAGCCGACCAGCGCGAGAAGAGTAGCCGCTCGAACTCAGCTCAAACGGCCAGCAGCAGCCGCTCCCAGCCGGGTCCCGTGGCGGCGAATCCCCAGGCCGGTGGTCCGCCCTCGTCGGCAGCTGGCATCGATCCGCGCGAGGGAAAGACCCGGCCCGCCAACGAAGCGACCGGAACCTCGGGCTCTGGCCATACGTCGGGCGCCGGCAGACCTCAAGGAGCGGGAGGGGAAACGTCCCCGTCCTACCCCGCCGGCAAAGCAAACTCGAAGGACGATCTCGCCCAGACGCTTGGCTTTCCTTCGTTTCTGGAATTTTTCGAGGGCTCGCAGTCCCTGAATTCGGAACCGAACAACGTTTGGTACACGACAGCCTTATCAGGCAATCAGTGGGTTCTTTGGAACTCGCAGACGCTCGAGTATTCGCGTCCACTTCCTTCGCTCGAACAAGCCAGACAAGCGAGCACCAACAGATAGTTCAGCGGTTGTGACGCGTTGGCCCAAGCCAAAGCGTTTTCTCTATTCCCTCTAGGAGTCGGTTAAGGAGATTCGAGATGAGAAACGGAATGTTCAAGATCATGGGCGCTACACTCGTCGCTTTGGCAGCCTCGGCCATGCTGCTTCCTGAAGACGCCAGCGCCTGCCATCGTCGTCGCCACCGCCGCTGCGGCGGTCATCATCACCATTGCGGTGGCTGCTACGGTGGTGGCTACCAGGGCGGCTGCTATAGCGGTGGCTGCGGCGGCTACACGGGCGGCTACACGGGCGGTTGCGACACCGGCGGTTGCGTGCAAGCTGCTCCGGTGAGCGCTGGCTGCACCTCCTGCGGTGGCGGCTACGCCCAAGGCGGGTATTCGCAAGGCGGATATGTGCAGCAGGGCTACGTAGAAGGCGGCCATGTTCAGGGTGGCTACCAGAGCGGTTCGTACGGCCCGCAGTTCCAGGGTGGCTACGCTCCTCAGCCGGCCTATGGCCCTGGCATCCAGGGTGGCGCGCGCGGTGGCGCAAACTACGGCGCTGGCGTGAATGTTCGCGGCAACGCTCCTGCGGTTCGTGGCGGCGCTCAGATTCAGGGTGGCAACGCTGGCGCGGCTGCCGAACTGGACCGTGGCGCTGACACCAACGCCCGTGGTGGCGCCCAGGACGCTCCTCCGCCGCCGGCCGCCGGCGACAACAACCAGGGTGACGACGATGCGGGCGCTGCTGGCAACCGCCAGGATCGCAGCAACGCCGCTGGCCGCGATGGAGCAGGCACCTAACACTATCGAGACAGGGACGAGGTCGACGTTAGTCGAGCGGACTTGCGGCATCGTCTCGCTGCTACAAGCACCAAGCCACCGGGGTTCTCAACGCCAGTCGTTGACCCCGGTGGTTTTCGCATTTCTTGGTCGACGGAAATCCAGTCCCCTACGGCTCTCTCGATGGTCTGTTTTCCCCTAAACGCTGCCCTGGCAGGGAAGCGGGCAAGTTGGCGGGAGCCGAAGCGCGGCATTCGCTGACTCTCGGCGGTGGCGTACCTGAGACCTTACGGTGCGAGCTGGGGTTTGCTCGCTTTTCCGCGGTCCCATTTAAGCGTCTGGCTTCTGACAGCATTGGCACACCACTTGCGTTCGCACGTTCTGAAGTGCCGCCGGCGCACGAAGAATCAACGAACAACCATTGGTAGAAAACTGACGGGGAAACATTATGTCGAAGTTGAACTCGCTCGAGGACCTTTTGCTTCACGAACTTCGCGACTTGTACAGCGCGGAAAAGCAATTGACCAAGGCGTTGCCGAAGATGGCAAAGGCGGCCACTTCTGAAGCCCTCAAGGAAGCGTTTCAGGAACACCTGGCCGTCACCGAGAAGCAGCTCGAACGGCTCGAAGCGGTCTTCGAAGAACTCGAGAAATCGTCGCGCGGACCGAAGTGCGCGGCCATGGAAGGTCTGATCGAAGAGGCGTCGGACCTGATGAAGGAAGACGCCGACGATATGGTCATGGACGCCGGCCTGATCGCCGCCGCGCAGCGCGTCGAGCACTATGAGATGGCCGGCTATGGCTGTGCCCGCACGTTCGCTCGCACGCTCGGCCTGGATCGAATCGCTGACATGCTTCAGGAAACGCTCGACGAGGAAGCCGAAGCGGACGAGAAGCTCACGGCTCTGGCCGAGAGCGAGATCAACGTGGAAGCCGCTCAGGCCGCCGAGGACGAGGAGTAAGCGGCGATTCGCCGCTTGCCGCAATGCAATCGTGCGGCGCCATCCAGCATGGCGC
>JAEZAS010000373.1 GCA_023430365.1 Planctomycetota bacterium | reverse complement strand
GTGTACGGATAGTCCTGCGGCTTATCGCTCAGACCACAACCAATATGGTCCACGGCGATCGCCCGATTGCGGTCGCGCAGCCCCAGAATCAGGTTTCGCCAATAGAACGACCAGGTCGGGTTGCCGTGCACCATCAGCAGCGGCTGATCGGCGTGCGGCGACTCGCGGCCTTCATCGACGTAGTGGTATCGCAGCCCGCCGAGGCGGATTTCGTGCGAAGCAAACGGGTACAGCGAACGCCAATCCATTGAATTTCGGATTTATGACCTTGGATTTATGATTCTGCCCGCTGGCCTCCGAGGCCGGTTTCCCGAAACCTGAGGGCCGCGAAGTCCTTAATCATAAATCAAAAATCCTAAATCATAAATCCCCCTAATCCACATTTGCCTCGTCGACCTTCTTCTGCCAGAAATCTCGCGCAGCCCGGTGATACTTGAGCACCTCGGCCCGCTGCTCGGGATCGGTCAGCTTGATTTGCTTCACGCGCTCATGCACCCAGTCGAGGAAGAACTGAGCGCTCGCCTTGCTGATCGTCGGCTGGTAGCCGATCTCCACATAGTACGGGGCGGTCATCGCGAAGCGATAGGTCTGCGGGTTGCTCGTCCGGGCCCGGATCAGCATCCAGCCGCTGCGGTCGAACGTGAGCGTCGGCAGCCGGCCACCTTCCTTGGCCCATTGGTCGAGCCGCACTTCGTGCTCCACCTTTCCGTCCTTGATCAGCTCCAGGTAGTCGATCTTTTCTCGTGTCGACAGGTTCAGCGCCGTTTCCAGCTGAACCACCTGTCCCTCGTCCGCCTGAAAGACGTGTCCCGGCAGCTCGCCATTGACGCGTGGCTGAAGCAACGGGCCGTTGGTAACCACGACCTGTCCCTTGCGCAGGTTCTCCCACCACCGGTCCCAGGTCAGTTCGTCGCCGCAATGCACGTAGACCCGGTTGTACCCGATCGGGCTCGGCGAAACCCCGACGCCGCTTCCCGCCGACGGGGGCAACCGCAGGCCGCAATTGAGCAGATGAAAGTAGATCGTCTGCGACCAGGCGCCCGCATCCATCTTGCTCGCGCCGATCGTCCCTTCTCGCGGTTTGCCAACCAGCGGCAACTGCATTCCGTCCCGCCACAAGTGGTCGCCGGCGACATTGACCGAGTCGACCATGCCGCTGGCGACCCAGACCGGCAAGTCCCAGGAGAACGGCCTGCCGATGTCGGCGTGCTTGCCTTGCTTGGTCCGAGCCGCCTTGAGCAATTCGACCGTCGACGGATACTCCGCCTCCAGCGAGCCTTCACCGCTGCGGAGGGCGCTAAAGACTTCTGGGACCTCGTCCAGGTTCAGCAGCAACATCAGCCCGGCCGCCCTGTCGTCGCGCCCCGATACGCGGGCGTAAAACCGATTGGTGTCAAACTGCACCGGCGTGATCGGGCTCGGGCTGGCCGATTTGGAAGCGTCCGCCGAGCTGGTCGGGCGCTTCGGCGCCGGCATCGCTCGCTTCAGCGCCGGCGGAGTGCCCCACTCGATCAGCGGGGCAATGTGCAGGTCGTCCGCCAGCATCATCAATTCGATGTCCTTCTCCGGCTGGTCGACGTAGAGGTCTCCCGACCACCAACCCTCCTTGGTCATGTCGACGAACCGGTTCATTTCGACCACCGTGTTGTCCGAGGCGTTCCGCTCCAAGATGAAATGGCCGCTGCGGGTTTTGTATTCCAGGCCCCGTTCCATCTCGAATGTGTAGGTGCCAATCGGCAGTTCCAGGATCATCGTTCCCGGCAGGATGAAATGGTCGTTCCAGAACGGGACCTTCGGCGGGCGGACCGTTTTTCCCCGGGCGTCCTTCAAATGGACCCGCACGGCCACCGGCTGGCCGGTCGCGCTATCGACCGCCCGGATCTCCAGTTCCCCCTTTCCCGCCCCCCAAGCGGCGGCCGACAGGCAGAGGACGATGATTAGGGAGGAGAACCGGACCATAGTGTCTCACCGAAAACGGGGGCGGTTTGTAACGTGCTGAAATCTAGCTTGGGGGATGGGTACAACCCTTTTACTAGAGCGCGACAAGGTCTCGATCCGGATAGGTGTTGTGTCGGAACTCTTTTGGGGGCTGCAGTTTCCAGCGTCGATCGACCGTCGAATGCCGATTTTGCCGCACAAGTTTCACAATGCCCCCAGCGGGTGGGTTGTGAGGGCTTCACAACAGATACGGCTGAGTCCGAACGTCGCGTGGCGGCCCGTCCCGAGTAGGGGTCGCTGGGCGGTTTACGCCGCCCTTGACATTTTATCAAAATGTCATAAACTTAGCAAGAGTTTTGACGAGGTCCGCTAGGCGGGCCGGCTTCAGCCGGTCGGCTTGCTGGCTATCCTGCCGCGCATAGAATCGCACCTATGAGTGAAGACTATTACAAGATTTTGGGCGTCAGCCGGGGCGCTTCCCAGACGGAGATCCAGAAGGCCTACCGTGCGCTCGCCAAGAAATATCACCCCGACCTGAACCCCGACGACAAGACTGCCAAGCAGAAGTTCCAGGAGGTTCAGACCGCCTACGATGTGCTGAACGATCCGAAGCAGCGCGAACTCTACGACCAGTATGGCCCCAATTTTCAGGCGGCGGCCGAGGCGGCCAAACGGGGCGGAGCGGCATGGAGCGGCGGACAGGTTCCTCCGGAGTTTGCCGGGTTCGATTTCTCGCAGATGTTTGGTGGCGGCGGTGGGGGCAGGGCAGGGGCCTCGCCCGACATCGAGGAACTGCTTCGTCAATTCACCGGCGCTGGGGGAGGAGGCTTCGAGCCCGGTCCCCGACGTCGCCGTCGGGCTGCCATGCCGGGCGAAGACATCGAGCACGAACTGACCGTTCCCTTCGCAACCGCCGTCGCTGGCGGCGAAGCGAACCTGCGCATCCGTCGGCCGGGAGCCAAGACCGAAACCATCTCGGTGAAGATCCCCGCCGGAATCGACGAAGGGCAAACGATCCGCCTGCGAGGGCAGGGGGGAGAGTCGCCCACGGGCGGTCCGCCCGGCGATTTGCTGATTACGATTCGCGTACAGCCCCACGAACACTACACCCGCCAGGGACTCGACCTGACGGTCAAAGTGCCAGTGACGCTGGCGGAAGCGGCGCTGGGAGCCAAGATCGACATTCCCACGCCCCACGGAGTGATCACGATGACCGTGCCCGCCGGCACCAGCAGCGGCAAACGGATTCGGGCCAAGGGCTATGGCGTGCGGAAGAAGAATGGCGACCGCGGAGACCTCTACGCGGAAATCCAGGTTGAGATTCCCAAGCAAATCGACGCCGAAGCGGCGAAGCTGATCCGCGAGCTCGACAGCCAATGGTCGCAATCGCTCCGCGAAGATCTGAAGTTCTAACCGTAGGGCAGACCTCCAGCCTGCCTGCGAGAAAACGAGCATGCGCGATCTAATGTGTGCCTGGGCCTACCCGCTGC
>JAEZAS010000327.1 GCA_023430365.1 Planctomycetota bacterium | reverse complement strand
TTATCCTCCGGCTACTGACAGAAGTCTTTGACCATGACCAACATCCAACCGATTCTCGACCGCGTCGTCGCCGGTCAGCGGCTTTCTGCGGACGACGCGCTCACGCTGCTGCAGTCCAGCGACTTGGCCGCGATTGGCAGGGCAGCCGATGCGGTGACTCGCCGGCTGCATCCGGAGCCGATTCGCACCTACAACGTCGACCGCAACATCAACTACACGAACGTCTGCACGGCCGTCTGCGACTTCTGCGCGTTCTATCGCAAGCCCAAGGCCGCCGATGGCTACGTGCTCGACCGCGAGGCGCTGCTGCAGAAAGTCGCCGAAACCGCGGAGCTGGGAGGCGATCAGATCCTGATGCAGGGAGGTCTCCACCCCGACTACAAGTTGGAGTGGTACGAAGAACTCCTGAGCGACATCAAGTCGCGGTTTCCCCAGATCAATATCCACGGCTTCAGCCCACCGGAGCTCCATCACTTCACCAAGGTGAGCAAGCTCGACATCCGCACCGTGCTCACGCGGCTGAAGGCAGCTGGGCTGGGCAGCATTCCGGGCGGCGGGGCCGAGATTCTCGTCGACCGGGTGCGCAAGGAAATCACCCGCGGCAAGGTGCTGACCGACGACTGGCTCAACGTGATGCGTGTCTGGCACGAGCTGGGTGGCGTCAGCACGGTGACCATGATGTTCGGCCACGTCGAGACGCTTGCTGAGCGGATCGAGCATCTGGAACGGGTTCGGCAGCTGCAGGACGAGACCGGCGGCTTCACCGCGTTCATCTGCTGGACCTTCCAGCCCGATCACACCGAAATGGCGCACATTCCGCCTGCCGGTTCGTTCGAGTACCTCAAGACGCAGGCCGTCAGCCGTCTGTATCTCGACAACATCCCCAACATCCAGTCGAGCTGGGTCACGCAGGGGCTCAAGATCGGTCAGCTGGCCCTGCTCTACGGCGCCAACGACATGGGAAGCCTGATGATCGAGGAAAACGTGGTCGCCGAGGCGGGCACGGTCCACTTCCTCACGCTCGATCAGATGCGCGAAGCAATCAGCGAACTCGGCTACACGCCGCGCCAGCGCAACGTCCGCTACGAACTGCTCCCGCTGGAGCACGAGCAGCAGGCCCTGGGCGCGAACCGGCGAAAGCAAGAACTGCCCCTAGTGCAGCTAGCCTAACGCCCCGCCCCGCACACAAAGCCTGCAACCACCACCGTAAGCAGCCGGAGGCGAACCGCCTCCGGGCCCGCCCCGCCGCAAGACGCTACCAAACGAGAAACCCGTAGCTGAATTCGCCAGAATTCAGACGCCCCTCAAGCGGACGCCGGGTTTGTCTGAATTCTGGCGAATTCAGCTACGAGGGAAAGTGTCCGCGCCGGTTACTTGCGGACCTTCATCACCATCAGCACCGCCGGGCTGACCATCTGATCGACCTTGTCCCAGGTGAGCGGCTCGTCCGACTCGGCGGCCTCGGGTCGCGCCGCGTCGGCAGGCAGATTCCCTTCGAGGAACTTGAGCAGCTCCGCCGCAGGCAGCGCCATGCCGTAGCTATCGACGCCAAGCCCGCCGGTCTTGGCGGTCACCATACCGACGACATTGCCGCGGCTGTCGCATAGCGGGCCGCCGCTATTGCCGGGATTCACGCGCAGGTCGAGCAGGATCATGTTTTCCGCGGTCCCATCCGGCGGCGAACTGACGACCCCCGTCGTCAACTTCAGCCCTTTCCCGATCACATCGCCGAGCGGATAACCGAATGCGGCCACCGGCGACCCACGACCGACCGCTGCGTCCGTCAGCGAGATGGGCGAGATGCTCACACCCGCTGGCAACGCGAGCTTGATGAGGGCCATATCGCGATCCGCGTCGTGGGCAATCACTTCCGCCGCAACCGGCTCCTCCTGGCCAGGGACGCGAACCAGCACCTGGCCGCTCCCTTCCACCACGTGATGGTTGGTGAGCATGTAGCCAGCCTCGGAGATGAGGAAGCCGGTGCCGGTCGACAGCACGTCCTTGTTCTCGAGCGCCTGCCGCAGCGTGGCGATCGCTTGTGCGAGTTCCTTGTCCCTCGGCGTGTAGCTGGTGGCCTTCGTGAGATGTTTCTCGGCCTGCTCCATCCGGTTGATCGACGCCAGGTGCCGGGCCATGACCATGTGCAGCTTCACGCCGCGATCCGGGTCCTTGCAACCGGAGTCGGTGATCGGCTGGAGGATGTGCTGCAGCAGGTCGATCCCCGTATGGTCCCCTTCGCGGACTTCGACATGCCGCGTGAAAAAGGCCCCTTCGACGAACACCTCGAGCAGACCTTTTTCGTTTTTCGGGTCGAGCCGTCTGGCTTTGTCGTGAAAGCCGGTCAGCTCCGCTTCGTAGGGCCCCCAGAGTCGGTGCTTGTCGATCCACGCGACCGCGGCCGTCGCGGCGGGCATCGCCTCGTCGGTCTCGGCCTGGGCGGCGAGAAGCAAGTCGTCACGCTTCTGCCGCTCGGCAAGCCAGCCTTGGAACTTTGTGGTCAGGTCGCCGAAGCCACCCTCCCAGTCGCGCTCGATGAAGTAGGGCTTCCCCTTCGGATCGGTCAGGGCGACGGTCGGCAGGCTCTGGATCTGATACTCTTCGAGCAGCCCGCTGTTCTGGGCGGTGTCCTGAACCAGGTTGTAGCCTTCCCGCGTGCGCGGGAAGTCGATGATGACCGGAACCATTTCCTTGCCCACGAGCGTCTTGAAGTCGCTCGCCTGCATCAGCGAGGCCAGCTGCTGGGTGTCTCGATCGGCGTCGCTGCTGCCGAAGACGAGCAGGATGCTCTTGTTGGCCTTCTCGGCCTCGCGCTTGGCTTCGCCCAGATTCTGCAAGAAGCCCACAAAGCCGCGCGGCGACGTCGATGCGGCTCCGCCAATCTGGAACGGGGTGCCGCCGTCTGCCGACAAGGCGATCGACGAACCGGCGCCCTCCGCAGGCGTCGCCACCACTGCGGCGGCCTCCGACGCCTTGAACTGCGGCGCAAAATGCTCGGATTGGCCCGCGGTAAGAGTGACCGTCGCCTCAATGGGCTCAAAGCCGCGGCGGCGAATCAGCAGTTTGTGCTCGCCGGGCGAAAGGGAAAACGCAATATCGCCGCTGGCCCGGACCGACCGGGTATCGCCGTCGATCGTCACCGCGGCTCCACGTCGCTCGCTTTCAGGCCAATCAAGGACCAATTCCGCCTGACCGGCGGCCGGGCCCTTGCTACCTTTGCGGTTTTGCCTGGTTACCTCATCGCCGCCCGAAAACATCATCGCCACCGCGACGAGCACACCGACCAATGCCAGCAGACCAACACCACCGCCGACCGCCAGCAGGGCAATCGGTGGACCGGACTTCTTTTTTGCTACGGCGGCGCTGGAGCTCGGAGCCGGCGAGGTGTTGGCGCCGATTTGCGGGGCGCTCGGCATCGAGAAGAGCGCCGCCACGGGAGATTCGACGGCGGGAGCACTCGACTGCGGCGGGCTGACCGCTGGTGGAGCCTCTGCGACCGGCGCAAACGCTCCCGATGCGGCCGGTGGGACGACGGGCTGGGGTGCAGGACGAGCGACCGGCGGAGCGGCAGCCCGCGGAGGCGCCGGCCGGGCCTGCGGCGGTTTCGCGGCAGGGGGCGCCGCAGCCGTCGTCGGAGGCTGGGGAGAACTTGCCACGGTGGCGGCCGGTGTCACCACGACCGCCGCGGAACAGCGCGGGCACTTTATCCTGCGCCCCTCGTAGGCGGAGTCGACTTTGAACCGCGAAGCGCACGAGGCGCACTGGCAGACGATTGCAGCCATGAAAATCGCCGGGCAGGTTGGAATCGGAGAGATGAGCGAAGTCGCCGGTTCAGCCTAATCGGCGGAGCATATCCCCCGCAAGAGTTGCCGGGGACCTGCCGGAAAGATCGCAAAGCCCGAAGCTGAATTCGCCAGAATCCAGACAGATCCGGCGTCCAACCTCGGGACGGGCTGAATTCTCCGCGAATTCAGCTCCGACGGTCGTCTCGGCGAACTTACTTCTCTTCGAGCGCCCGCTCAAGGAAATCGATCTGCACGCGGACGTCTTCCAGGTCGGGGTTCAGGCGGACCGCCCGGCGGAAGCATTCCAGCGCGGCGAAGGGATCTTCCATTTCGAGATAGCAGTGGGCCATGCCGATGGCGGCCCCGAAATGATAGGCGTTGAGTTCCAGCGTCTGGTGGCAGTCGTTGGCGGAGTCTTCGAATCGCTTCAGGGCAAAATGGGCAATCCCGCGCTGGTTCCAGGCCTCGGCGAACCAGGGAGCTTCGGTGATGAGCGAATTGGCGGCCAGCAGGGCTTCGCCGTACTGCTCGGTATTGTTCAGGCGGACGATCGCTTTCAACGCTTGCTGCTGACGGGTGTTGCCGTCGCGATGCCAGAGATCGCGAATGCCGCTATCGGCCACCAGCCGAACACCGCGGTCGCTATCGTGCAGGGCCCGGCCGAGAACGGCGGTTTGCCGATAGTCGCCGATCAGGCCGATCGCCAGGGCGGCGGCGCGGCGGGTGACGTAGTGGCCTCGTTCCAGTAGTCTGCCGAGCGTGGCCAGGGTGTAGCGCTGGGAAACGTCGCTAACAAACCGGGCGGTGACTTCCGTTTCCAGGTACTGGTGGTACAGCTGGTTGAGGACGGGCGAGGCGGCGGGAGGACTCACGCGGGCAGCTCCAATCTGCTTCTTGCGGGGTTTTTGGGGGGAGCGTCAGGGGAAGACGCTCGGGCCGCGGTTCCGCTCCAGCGGACTCGGGCCGTTCCTTCGAGTGTAATTGCATCGCCGCGCGGCCACAACGAATTGGCACGCGGTGAGTGCGCAAAATGTGGCTTCCGTGCCGAAAAAATGTCGGTAAAGATGGAATAAGGATCAGAGACCCTGACCGACTTTTTTGTTGTCCGCCTCTTGCACGAGGCGTGGCATCGTGCTTGATACCTCTGAAAAGATTGCGGTGCGAAGTGCGGCTTGTGAACCACCTCCACGCTCGCGTTAACAGTGCTACGGCGGCTTCGGCGGCGTGGTTCGCGATCGTCACGCTCGGCGTGTTGCTCCTCGGATCGCCCGTCCAGGCCCAGGATTCGGGCGATTGGAAAACGGGCGCCGCCTTCCGCAAGCAGTTGGAAGCAACCGTCGGCATCAACTGGGGGGACAACCCGCTGCGAGACGCGCTCGGCCGGCTGTCGCGGGCACAGGGCACGGCCATTTTCCTCGATCGCCGTATCGATCCCGATCAGCGGGTGGAGTTCACCAGCCGCGACGAGCCCTTCGAAGTGGCCCTTGTGAGACTTTGCGGGCAGTTAGGGTTGGGCAAATCGGTCCTCGGTTCGGTGATCTACCTGGGCCCCAAAGAGTCGGCCGACAAGCTCGCGACCGTCGCGGCCCTGCGACGCAATGAAGCCAGCGCTTTGCCCGCGGCGGCCAAAGCCCGTTGGCTGAAACAGCAGCCAATCGCCTGGGAACAACTGACGACACCGGCGGACCTCTTGGACCGATTGCAGAAAGAGGGAGGCTTCACGGTGAACGGGCAGTTGCCCCATGATCTCTGGCCAGCCTACGATCTGCCGCCGCTGCCGCTGTGCGATCGGTTGTCGCTCGTCCTGGCTGGGTTTGGGCTGACCTATCAACTGGAGCAAAACGGCGCTGTCGTCAATCTGGCGCCAATGCCGGAGCAGATCGAGTACGAGAAGAGCTACACGCGCAGCGACCCGGCCAAGCTGGCTGCGGAATTGAAACGGCTGCTGCCGGGGCTGAAGATCGGCCGGCGGGGCAACGAGGTCGTCGTTCGCGGCCCCTACGAGGAACACGAGAAGATCGAACGAATGCTCCGCGGCGAGAAGGTAAAAACCGTCACGCCCGTTGCCGGAGAGAAACGCTACACGCTCAAGGTCGAAAACCAACCGGCGGGAGCCGTCGTCCGCACTGTGGCCAACGAGATTGGCAAGGAGTTGAAGTACGATTCCGCGGTGCTCGGCAAACTCAAGACCAAGGTGACCTTCTCGGTTCAGGACGTGCCGCTTGATGAACTCCTGCAGCGCACGCTCGAGCCACTTGGCTTGAAAGCTGAACTCGGCGATCAGTCGCTCACGATCGTTTCGGCCGACTGAGCGGCTCAGCGGCGCTTCGCCCGCACTTCGGCGGCGACGAAGTCGAGCACCAAACGAGCCACGTCGATCTGATGCGTTCGCGCGAGCGCCTTCCAGCCGGGAACCGCGTTCACTTCCAGGCAGTAAAGCGTTCCATCCCGCCGCGGCAGCAAGTCGACGCCCGCGAGCGGCGCGCCAACTGATTCGGCAGCCTGGCGAGCCATGTGAATCATCTCATCGGTCGGTTCAAATGGCTCGGTCGTCGCGCCTCGGCTGACATTCGTGCGCCAGTCGAGCGGATTGCGGCGGCGCATCGCCAGAATCCGCTCGCCGATCACCATCAGGCGCAGATCAAACCCCTCGTGCTCGATGAACTCCTGCACGTAGAGCACGGCGCCGAGTTGCGCAAGCATTTTGAATGCCCGTAGGGCGAGTGCTTCGTCCGTCAGTAGCGTGATCCCACGCCCCTCGCTCCCAAAAAGGGGTTTTACGACCGCCTTGCCGCCCAGCGCGTCGAACGCGGCCAAGGCCTGATCGGCTGTCTGACAGACATAGGTCCGCGGCGTGGCAATCCCAGCCGCCTGCAACCGGGCCGAGGTGAGAAACTTGTCGACGGCCGCCTCGATTGCCCGGGCAGGATTAACGACAACGCCACCTGCCGCCTCATGCCGGCCGAGGCAATCCATCCGGAACACGACCTGCTCGAGCGAACCCGGAGGCATCGTGCGTACGATCACCGCGTCGAAATCGCCCAGCCGCTGCGCTCCACTGAACACCTCCAGCCCGCCAGTCGTCAGCCTCGCTTCCATCTCGCTGAATGCGGCGGGAACAAGTTCGTGTTCGCCCTCTGCAGCGCGCGTCAGGTCGCGCAGATACCAACTATCGGGAGAAGCGAGGACGAGAAATCGCATACGATGCACTGCGTCGCGACGCGATCAGTTCTGGAATGAACGATTGAGGACATCCGGCCGGACTTCGCCGAATCGGTGCGAGCGTCCGGTGCTGACGTTCACGAACGTGACCACCGCGGGGCTGAAGAGCGAGGGATCAATCTTATAAAAATCCCGCCCAGCCGCTTCATAGATCGCCGCAAAGGGTTCGCCGAAGGCCTTCGACGCGGAACTGGGCACTTTCGGACCCATTTCCTGTAGGCTCGCGTCATCCCCCGTCACCCAGAGCGTCACTTCGCCGCCATACAGGATGCAATCGTTGGTCCGGCCGATGGCGCCCAAGTCGTCGACCGCCGGCGGAGGGAGCGGCGCTGTCCCAAACCCGCTGATCACTCGCGCCAGATCAAAGCCAATCGCATGCAGCTTGTGCAGCGCCGTCTCGACGCTTCGCGCCACGACTTGCACATTCCCGGCGAGGCTCTTGGTGCGCGCCACGAGCAACAGAAGCCCGCTCGGAGGCACCCCGCACTGCTCCGCAATCGCCAGGCAGACATCGTCCGAAGGCAAGCGGTTCGACTCGAGCACTCCGACGGCCTGGTTGGTCGCTTCGCGCTGGATCAACTCTCGCAGCAAGGGCTCGCGATGGGCCGCCGCCCGCATCGGACCCGAACCCATGGCAAAGTATTCGTCATTGGCGAATTGCCAGCCGGCATATTGCGACGCCATGCACGCCAGCAGCGGCTGATCGGTCGAGACGGCGATCGACGCGCCCGGCCAAAGCTTCTCGCGCCCGCGGAACAACTGAACTTGTCCCAGTC
>JAEZAS010000278.1 GCA_023430365.1 Planctomycetota bacterium | reverse complement strand
AACTGCTGACGCTGGTGGACAAGAGCATCATCGAGCTCGAGAAGTATGTCGAACAGAACAAGTCGACGATCGATAACGAAGAACGCAACAAGGAAATCCGCGCCGATATCGCCCGCGGTCAAGAGCTGACGATTGAGACGCAGAACAAGCTCGCCCAGATGGTCGAGGAGTTCAACAAGCTGCTCGACGAGCGCCGCTACGCGGAAGCTGAAGTGATCGCGAAGCAAGCTCGCGAAATCGCTCCGGATTATCCGGTGGTGACCTTGATGGTCGAAAAAGCCCACCTGGCCCGGAACATCGCCGAAGAGATGTCGACCCGCGACCGCAAGGCTGCTGGCTTCATCGGCGCGATGCAGAGCGTCGAAGAGTCGGGCATTCCGTTTGACGACCGGAACCCCATCGTCTTTGGCGACGTCAGGACGTGGAACCAACTCACGAAGGACCGCCGCCGTCTGCTCCAGGAAAAGAGCCAGCTCTCGCCGGCTGAAATGGAAATCCAGCGCTCGCTCACCAAGCCGGTCGAAGCTCGCTTCGACGGCCGGCCGCTGCAGGAAGTGCTGGATACGCTCGGCCGGATGTCGGGTGTGAACGTCTACCTCGATCCCCAAGGCATGCATGCCGAAGGTGTGTCGAGCGACACCCCCGTTTCGCTGAACCTGACCCAGCCGATTTCGCTCAAGAGCGCCCTGAACCTGATTCTGGAGCCGCTCGGTTTGAGCTACGTCATTCAGAACGAAGTGCTGCGTATCACGAGCGAACAGACCCGCGACTCGAACACCTACGCCAAGGTGTACTACGTCGCCGACCTGGTCGTGCCGATTCCGAACTTCGTGCCCAGCTACAACATGGGTCTGCCGGGGGCGTTGAAGGAAAGCCTCAACTCGCTGGGCTACGGCAACGGCATTCGCCCGTCGATGTCGGGACCGCTGACGGTGGCCGCGGATGATCCGGCCAATCAGCAGCCCGGCGCGGTGAATCCGACCGTTCTGGCCCAGGCCCAGATGAACAACTCGCCCCTCATGGGCATGGGTGGCACGCGTGGCCCGCAGCCGCTTGGCACGGGTCCTGGTGGCCTCGGTGGCGGCGTGCAGGCTGACTTCGATCCGCTGATCGAATTGATCACCACCACGATCGCCCCGCAAAGCTGGGACGAAGTGGGCGGACCAGGCTCGGTCTCGGGCTTTGACACCAACCTGAGCCTCGTCGTCAGCCAGACGCAGGACGTGCACGAGAAGATTGCTGACCTGCTCGAACAGCTCCGCCGCCTGCAGGATCTGCAGGTGACGATCGAAGTGCGGTTCATCACGATCAGCGACAACTTCTTCGAGCGGATCGGCGTCGACTTCGACTTTGCCGTCGATGACAACACGGGGTTGAACGGCTACATCGACTTGTTACCAGGGCAGCTTGGTCCGGACGGCGCTCACGCCGGCACGACTCCGTTCATGAGCCCCTTCGACGACAGCGGTCCGAGCATGTCATTCGGCCTCACGCCAAATGGCCCGACTGCAGACCTCGACTTTGCGTTCAACCAAAATAGTTTTGGCGGCACTCAGGCAACGTTCGGTGGCTTCGATGCAGCGTCAGCGGCGAACTTCGGCTTCGCGATCCTCAGCGACATCGAAGTGTTCTTCCTGCTGAACGCCGCTCAGGGTGACAACCGCACGAACGTGCTGCAGGCTCCCAAGGTGACGCTGTTCAACGGTCAACAGGCCTTCGTCTCGGATACCTCGCAACGTCCGTTCGTGACAAGCGTGATCCCGGTCGTCGGCGACTTCGCCGCCGCTCACCAGCCGGTAATCGTGGTGCTCAGCGAAGGTACGTCGCTCAGCGTGCAGGCAGTCGTGTCGAGCGATCGACGCTTCGTCCGCCTCACCCTGGTGCCGTTCTTCAGCCGGATCGGCGATGTGGAAACCTTCACGTTCAACGGCAAGGTGACGACCGACAGCGGTACCACCACGCAGGACCCGTCCGATCCGGACAAGAACGTGGTTAACAACACGACCCGGACCGTGGAAGGCACCACGGTGCAGTTGCCGACGTTCGCCTTCACCACGGTGGTGACGACCGTCAGCGTGCCCGACGGCGGCACGGTGCTGCTCGGTGGCATCAAGCGTCTGCGTGAACAACGCGTGGAGCGTGGTGTGCCGCTGCTGAGCAAGATTCCCTACGTCAGCCGACTGTTCCGCAACGTGGCGATCGGCCGCGATGCTCAAAGCCTGATGATGATGGTCACTCCGCGAATCATCATTCAGGAAGAAGAAGAAGAGAAGCTCGGCATCGAGCTTGAAGAATAGCCGTAGGGTAGGCTTCCAGCCTGCCCGCCCAAAACACTCGCGGTGAACTGCCGGCAAGCGGTTCACTGCGGGACTTGAGAAGGCCGCCGCATGTTTCCCCCCCCGGACATGCGGCGGCTTTCGCTTTTCTTGGCCAGGTCTTGCCGTGTGCGAACCCTGTCGGCACACGTTACGACTTGAAGAGCCCCGCTTCGGACTGCCCATGCCACAGGAAAGCAGCCGGAGGCGGTTCGCCTCCGGCTACTTACCATCGGGATGGAAGCTCACACGTGCTGCGGCACATGGGAGGCGAATTCTTGCCATAATGGGCTCGCACCCTTAATGGAGATTCGTCTGGAATGAGCCCGAAGACTTGGATCATGATTGCCGCGCTGCTGGGAGCCCTGTCGGTGGGGCTGGGGGCGTTTGGCGCCCATGCTTTGCCAAACGCCCTAAAGGCCCAGGAGCTGAGCCAACTGGATCTGGACCGCCGGCTGGCGAATTGGGAAACCGCGGCCCGGTATCACATGTATCACGCGCTGGCGATTCTGGCGGCGGCCTGGCTGCTGAGTCGCGGGGGCGGAATGCCGGCCCATCTGGCTGGCTGGTGCTTCCTGGCGGGGATCTTGATTTTCTCGGGGTGCCTGTACGCGCTGGTGCTGAGCGGCGTGAAAGTGCTCGGCGCCATTGTTCCGATCGGCGGCGTGCTGCTGATCGTCGGCTGGGTTGCTTTGGCGGTCGCGGGGATGAAGCTGCGGGAGTGAGCCCGCGGGCGGATGGCAGTTGCTTGACGAATCGTGATAAGTTCGTTAATATATTGCTATCGCCATCGGGGGACTGCGCCCCGACGGCGGGACCGGTTCGCTCGGTCAGGTTTCGTTAGCCGACCTGCCGGTGAATAGGCAGGGAAATGGTGGCTGTTCAAAATTTCCGGGGGTTTTTCACCGAGTTCGGGTCCCCTGGGACGGGGGTGGGTGGTGAAAAACCCGGGGAAATTTTGAACACACAGAAGCAGGCTGCATGTTTTGTGGGCCGTTGCTTGGCCTAAAGAGGGAACGGCACACGGAGTGTGCCTGCTACTTGGGAGCGGCTGGGCGCTGCTTGCCTGGGCATTGCTGGGCGTGGTAGCGTGTTGATCGCTGCTGGTTGCCGTTTCGGCTGAAATCGATTCCATCTCGGAGAGTTCCATGAGCAAGTTTTTGGCTGTGGTCGCCGCGTCCTTCGCGCTTTGCCTGTCTGCGTCCGTTCTGGCTGCCGACGCCCCCCAGGTGGGCGACGAGGCTCCCGACTTCACGATGACGGGGAGCGATGGCAAGACCTATAAGCTTTCCGATTTCAAGGGAAAGCAGGCGGTGGTCGTCGCCTGGTATCCGCGGGCCTTCACCGGGGGCTGCACGAAGGAATGCCAGTCGTTCAAGACGCAGGGCGGGCAGATTCGCGAATACAACGTGGCCTATTTCACGGCCAGCACCGACCCCGTGGAGAAGAACACCAAGTTCGCCGAGTCGCTGGGCGTCGACTATCCGATCCTGAGCGATCC
>JAEZAS010000266.1 GCA_023430365.1 Planctomycetota bacterium | reverse complement strand
TCGTAGCACTGGAGCAGCCGTAGCCCGACTTCTTCCGGCACGTTGAGCTTGCCCACATCCTCGACTCCGGTGGAAATCACGATCAATGCTGACAGCAGCTTCCGCTCCTCTTCATCCGGCAGCGTCTCGTCGCTCAGGAACTTTTCGTGGTAGGCCAGCCACGCCGCCGTGATGCTGCACCACAGGGCGACTTCGCCATCAGGGTGCATGTCCCGCATGAAGCCGACCTCGAACTGCTCCAGCGTCATGTTGATGTACGGGCCGATCACGTCGAAGACGGCCTTGATCTGCTCAAGCAATTCGGGCGGCAGCGACTCGTTACGAATCGGCCCTGGCCGAAGTTGCTTGGGATCGACGTACTCAGACTCGTTCATGAAGTTGACTCCTTTGGTTCACTGAGGGCTGAGGCCCGCTCTGCCCCCTCAGAGATGCGACCCGTGCTTGCGGAAGGCCCTTGCACGCCGTCCTACGTCAGTGGTTTTGGAGTGATGATGCACCCTTCTTCGGCGAGGATGTTAGAGGGCGCATCGCCGCACCGCAGTTCGACCAGCCCCTCCCGAAAGCAGATAGCGGCGACGAGGCACAAAAATGCGTCAGCGCCGTCGGGGTCGAGATCGGTATTGCTCTTTCCCTTCGTTCGGTACGTCAGGCAAAAGTCTTTTACCGGCTGGGCAAAGTCGAGCGAAATGCCCTGCGCTGCAAGGTACTCCTCGGCCTTCTGCAAGCACTTCTCCGGCTCCTTTTTGTAGTTGCCGTCGAACCCACACCGATCTGCGACGGCGGCGGGGTAAGTCTCGAAGACGATCCGGCTTGCGGCGTCGAACGATGCCGAGTCCAGTGCCGCAGAGATACCGCTATTCGCAAGCTGCTCAAGCATCGCCGTCCCACACAGGGTCATGGAGAACAAGTTCTGGTATCGGTCCTGAAGGGGTGGGAAGCCTCCCGTCGCAGAGTCGGTGTGGCGTCGTACCCAATACGGATTTCCCGGTTGATCCCGCCAGTTCTTGAAGCTCGACAAATCAGCAAACCTGCCCTTCGCATAACTGGAAGTGAATGACAACCGAAGGCTGTTGCTGACGAACTTTGCCCATTCGACCCGCCGTCCGAAGACCTCTTGCCCCACCGCCCGTGCGAAATCGGGGTCTTCGAGCAACGACAGCGGAATTGAGAACGGGAAATCAAAAGCGGCGACCGTCGTGGAGCGGTCACGGACCATTGACTCGGCAAGTTCGGGTATGGTCCATCCCGGTCGGCGATCTCTCCAAGTCGGGCCGCTGAGTGTTGTGCGGAGCCGTGAATTGCGACCTGTCGGCCTAATCGCATACGAGCGCTCGCCGAGGCGGGCAGCTTCGATGAGGATGACCTTCTTGGCCTGTTGGCCTGCTGTAGCTGGTGCGCCGAAATCGCTACCGAGGACGTATTCCTCGCACGCCCTCAGCAGCGCCGCCAGCGGCTCCGGGTCAGCAAGTCGGTGATCGTTCCCGAACTCAATCAACGTCGCTCCACTGTTTTTCGCCAACTCCTCGCTGTCGGCAAAGGTAACTACGTCGTCGGCCCGGCTGTGCAAGATCACGGTGTCCGTCTTCACCGTCCTGGCCGAGCCGTACTTCCTCCAGGCCGGGCAGAGCAGGACGAGCCTCGCATCGCCGCTGTTGATGTTCATGGCCACGGCCCCACCCCGGCTCGATCCGACGACGACCTGCGGCTGGTGCTTGTCGAACTCGGCCTGGGCGATGCGGACGGCCTCGGCGAAGTCCTCGTGCGGCAGCGCCGGGTTGATGACTTCGTGGCCGTGGTCCTTCAGGTACGTCGGCTTCACGCCGCCGACCACCGAGTTCCAACCGTGGAGGAAGAGGATTTTCATGCCAGTTCCCTCTTCACCCGTCGATCCCACACCATATCGGCGTCAGGCCGGGCTTCAGGCTCGACGTTGGCCCCGATCCACTGGTCAACATCTTTCAGCGTTTCGTCCCGAAACGACCTGCGGCATGTTCCGCAAACATGAACGAACTTCACCGTGCGGTGCAGCAGCCCGGTCCACGGCTGGCCGAAGTTCGTCAGGATGGTCGGCGTGTCGCAGTTGAGGCAGATCAGTGGAGCAGCTTGTCGCCACGCCGCTTTCAGGGCGATCCAGGGAATGCTGTCCTCGACTTCACCCCAAGCGAATCCCGAACGAGTACCAGGAGCCGCTGTCCAGTCATCGTGTTGTAGGGCGAACCGACTTGCCCACTTGCTCTGGAAGAGATCGAGCGGGAAGTCGTCGGCGAGCCGGTCGCCGTAAAGAAACGAGTCGCCCGGCTGCGTCGTGAGGACTTCCTTCTTGCGTTCTCGCAGCACGACCTCGACTTGCGGTTGCACTGTACATTCAGCGTGGTCTTGCACTTCCAGTGTCCGCACCGGAGTTCTATACAGGGCTTGTGCAAAGATTTCTACGAGCGACAAGGCCGCTTGAGCGGTGGCGATCACGATGCCCAGGTCGAATAGAGGGCCGTTGTTCCTGTTCATGTCTTCGTCCTTATGCGGCGTAGGCCGTCCGCCCTAGTATTCGCTGGCGGGACTTGCCGGTTCTGGTCTTGAACGACGGCACGCCTTCCTTGCCGGGAACGCGGCTGACGGCTTTGGACAGGTTCGGGAACTTGCCGAAATCATCCTCAACGCGCTGTGCGAAGTGATCGTTGCAGGCCGTGCATTCGTCCATCGCGATGATCGTTTTGTTGCCGACCAGCTCCGGGAGCGCGTGTGCCTCCCGCCAGCCCCGGTTTTGCGGCCTCACAGCACCGCAATAGCGGCAGATGCGAGGATCGGCGGACCACAACTTCTCCTTGGTCTCGCCCTGGAGCTTGTGGTGGCCAAGCACGCGATAGTTCTTCGCCATAAACACGAGCTGCTCGCCCTGCAGCCAGTCCTTCAGGGCATGGCCATGACGTTCGCCCCCCTGCGTATGGCAGTAGTAGGCCGCTTCCTGGATCTCGTGGTGTTCGGGTTGGGTGACGGGGATGTTGTCCAATCTTTCTCCGTCGCATCGAGGTCAGTCGTCCTTCAGAGCCAACCCTTCTCGATGTTCTGATTCGTGACAAACTCCTCCCAGTCGAACGACTCGACCCGCCGCGTCTTGCAGGAGAGCACGAATGCGACGCCTCTGTCGGTGGACAGGCCCGTGCCCATGACCGGCCGCTCCGCAAGCTGAATGAAGCCATCGGTCGTTATGCGTGAAAGCAGGCATGGGACAGTCCTCTTTCATAGGCGGTCGAACAGCTGGATGCTGTCGGCAGCGAGGTGGTCTGCAAGGGAGGCGATGGCCGCGAGAAACGGCGTGGGGTGCAGGCCGGTCGGCTCGAACTTCACCGGCCGGTTCCGCGCGCAGTACGCGGCGTGGAACATCTCGCGGCCGACCGGTGACCGGTCGTGGTTGAAGAACACCTTGAACTGGTACTCGTGGCACATCTCGTGGAGCAGGAACACCCGCCAGAGCGACCAGTCGCGGGTGAACTTGCGCAGTGCGTTCACCGCGTACACGGCGGTCGGCGGCTCTCCATCCTCAAGATCCCTACCCAACTGCAGCCAGCCTTCCTCGGCTGCGATGATGAGGCTGTTGTCCTTGTGGACATAGCCGCAGTGGGCCGTCGGGTCGTTCCAGACGAATGACAGGACGGCCGGTTGCTGGGCCTTCGGCCACACCTGCGCGGACAACCAGGCCGGTTTCTCCGCTGGAAACCAAGCCGCCCGGAGGCGGGCGTACTCCTCGCGCACCAGAAGTTCGAGTTCTTCCTGGCTCATGCCTACCATTCCGGTCAAGTCGTTCGACACCGCTCGCCTCCTGCCTCAGCCGATGATGCCGACCCTCCAGCACCGGACGACTGTCGCCGGACCTTCCTCCGTGGCGCTCTTCGGCGCGTCGAAGGACGCCGGCTCGCCGTTGAGCACGGCCGCCAGTCGCTGACGCAGGGCCGCGGCGCTGGACCGCAGCGCGGCCTCCGACGCGGTGTTCATCTTGTCGATGGCGAACGCCCAGCGGACCTTGACCAGCCGCGCCCCGTTCGCCTGCAGGACTTCGATCCCCTCGCACGCCGCCTGCCACGTCGGGTCCATCAGCGCCCGCTCCAAGCGGGACCACTGCTGCCCGTCGAACGGCTCGCCGGGAGGAAGGGCACCGACAAACGCTTGGTTCACTTCGGCAACCGTAGGGTGCTTAACGGCCATTCCTGCCCTCCTTGTCGAAACGCGACACTATTCCAGCATTATATGCTGGAGGGCCAAGGAGTTTTCGTCTGCTGAGGACGGCCGTTACGGTGGCGTGCCGAGGTGATGACCGACCTGGCTGAGAGATAGGCACGTTTTTATCGGAAGCCAGGAGGTCGAGGTGCTTGGCAGCGCGACGGGCCGCTTCAAAGGATCAACATTGTCCCAGGGGGAAGCTCCTCGAAATGGACTGAAACCGGACAAAGTGATGACGGGATTTGAACCGCGCAAACGACCATTACAGCAGAAGTTGCGGCGAACCAAAACCGCATACCACAATCAAGCCGGCTCGTTTGAACCTCGAAATCTCCGTAAACCAAGCCAAATCGCAAACAATCTGAAATCAAGTCGGGGTGACCGGACACCAATTGAATTATTCACCGACGCATTGTGCCATTGGGCGACTGACCTAAGATGTTTGCTTGGCGGCTGTTAACCGCCGGGTCGTAGGGTTCGAGTCCTACCGGGGAGCTAATCGCAGCGAGTTCATCGTCGACCTGCTGAATCCGCCTCTCGCTTCCCGCGAGCCGCTCCTGTCAGATCCGCCAGCAGGTGCGTTAAATAGGCGGCTGCCATTCGCAGCAGGTCGTCGTGGCCTCTTTGTGGACCGCGAATCGCATTCGCCCGCTGCCGGCTCAATGCATCCCGCGCCGGGAGCTTTGCGACCCAAGCGGGGGTGCCTTTCTCCATCGAAAGTTGGGTGGTTTCGTCATTTTCATTTTATTGCTTGTAAAACTATGACGATTGTACTGAGGAGGACACCGTAAGCTGAAAGATTAAAGGCGGCTCTACCATGCGCGATTTCCTGTGTGCCCTCGGATTCATGCTGGTTATCAGTGCACCTGTGCTCTCTTCTGCAGACCAGTTTACGGCAGGCGGTCAGGAGCCTGCGCTGCAAGACAGCCAACCTGCGCCCGCGCCTTTGAACACCGGCGAAAACCTTGCCCTTGAGCACGAGGAAGCCACACGAATCGACGCCCAGCGTCAAGAGTTGAACAGACTGAAGCAACAACTAGGCCAGATGCAGGATCTCTTGAACGTTCTTCAGCAACCGCCACAAGAGCAGGTGCACACGGATACATGGCGAACGTTTCACGCTCCCACGTCGAGCGGCCAATCGATCGCGACTCCGTCTTTTGCAATGCCAATTGACGACACCTTTGTGGCAGAAGATCAGATGGAAGCGATGATCAAACGGGTGCTTCCTGGACTTCGTCGTCCTGGCTTTCCCCTCCGCGTAAGCGATGTAGCCGTCAATACACGAGGGGCGGTCGTCATTGATAGCACACGGCTCGACCCCGCAGCCCAAGGCCTGTTCCTGCC
>JAEZAS010000017.1 GCA_023430365.1 Planctomycetota bacterium | reverse complement strand
GTGCTCGACCGCTTCAACATCATCCGCACCGTGCATCACGATGTGATCGACGAGCACGCCGCGGACACCAACCATATGCACACCGGCCGGCGGACGGCTGGCACCGTCGTCTACCCGTCGATCGGTTCGATCGTCGCCCATCAGAAGGGCGCTGCCGGCGAAGGCGTGCCCGCCTACGTGCTGATCGGCTATCCGAACGTGACGCGTGGCCCGGGCTTCCTGGGATCCAAGTACAACTACATCTATCTGACCGACACCGAATCGGGCCCCAATGGCCTGCAGCGGGCTCCTGAAATCACCGACGCCCGCCAGGCTCGCCGCGAAGCGCTCCTCGGCAAGGTCCGCGGCGAGTATCTGGAGCGTCAGGGGAGCGACACGGCGGTCAAGAACTACGACGAGACGATTGCCGAAGCCCTGCGGCTGGGCGGTCCTGAGTTCAAGAAGATTTTTGCCCTCGACAAGGAGCCCGATTCGCTCCGCAACCAATACGGCGGCGAGTTCGGCCAGCGCTGCCTCCTCTCGCGCCGGTTGATCGAATCGGGCGTGCGGTTCGTCGAAGTGTCGCACAACCTCAACTTCCTCAACGGCACCGGGTGGGACGTGCACAACGACGGCATCAACCAGCAGCACGAGCTGATCAAGGAACTCGACAGCGCCCTGGCGACGCTCGTGGTCGACCTGGAGCAGAAGAAACTGCTCGACAAGACGCTGATCGTCGTGACCGGCGAATTCGGTCGGCCCGCCCAGTTCGACGGCGGCGGCGGCCGCGGCCATCACGGCAAGGCGTTCAGCGTGGTGCTCGCCGGCGGCGGCTTGAACAATGGGCTAACGATCGGCACGACCGACGAACTGGCGATGAAGATCGAAGATCGCCCGGTCTCGGTCCCCGACCTGCACGCCACGATCTGCGCGACGCTCGGCATCGACCCGCACACCGAGCTCTACGCCGGCGACCGCCCCGTCCCGATCACCGACGGCGGCAAACCGATCCACGAGCTGTTTGCGTAGTGCTCGCAGGACCGAGTGAGGAAAATTCTAAGTGGGGCAGACATTCCTGTCTGCCTTACTGGTCCTGAGGAGGCAGACAAGAATGTCTGCCCCACTAGATGTTTGATCGGCAGAATTACCGAACTGTCGGCGACCAGTTATAAACCTGCATCATCGCCCGGCCCACAATGCCGGTGATGTCCGGCAGCCGCACCGGTTTGCTGAGCACTTCGAAGGCGGCCGCTTCGCGGGCCTCTTTCTCGATCGCCTGGTCGAGCGCGGCGCTGAGCAGAATGCAGGGCAGGGCAAGGTGCATCTCGCGCAGCCGGCGGATCGTTTCCAATCCCGTCAGCCGCGGCATGTGCATGTCGAGCAGCAGCAGGTGAACGGGATTTCGCTCGAGCAATTCCAGAGCTTCCTGGCCATCGCTGGCAAGAATCGTGTGATAGCCACGCGACTCGAACACGCCGCCGAGCGTCTCGCGAAAGTCGCGATCGTCATCCGTAATCAACAAGCTCGGCGTGACAAAGTTCATGGCTGGTAGAGCGGGGACTGCTCCCCAAGGTCGTTTTTGGCAGTAGCTTCAGGCTAATTGAAGGACGAAGCAAGTGAAGTGCCGGGTCTCCCATCGGGAGATCCGATTTCCCAGGGAAAAACGTAAACCGTGAGCCCGCTCTCGCAAAGGGCAGAATGCTCCAGCGACCCGTTCCGGTGTCGAAATGCGGTAGAACCGGGCCACGACCTCGCTAGTCACTGGGTTCTTGGACATTGGTCATTTCCGACTGTAACCGCTTGCCGCTTCACAGCTTCTGTTCGCTCCAACTACGGCCAATTTCTTGACCCCGCCTTGCGTGGGGATTTACAATCGATCTCGCCCGCCTGTGCCGCCCACCGGGCTGCTGCTTCTGCGGTTGCCGTCCCCGCGATTTTCCTTCCGACTGGAGTTTCTCTCCGTGCTCCACGCGAATCGTTTGCTTGCCACGCTGCTGGCAGTCGCAATTGGCAGCCTTGTCAGTCAGCCCGGCTCGGTCGCCGCCGACACCCCGCGCAAGATCAGCTTCAGCCGCGACGTCAAACCGATCCTCGCCGGCCGCTGCTTCGCCTGCCACGGCCCCGACGACGCGGAACGGCAGGCCGACCTGCGACTCGACGAGCGGCAGTCGGCCATCGACTCGCTCGCTCTCGTCCCCGGCAAGCCCGCGGAAAGTGAACTCTACAACCGCATCACCAGCACCGATCCCGAGTTGATGATGCCCCCAGCCGGCTCCAAGAAGCCCGCCCTCTCGCAGGACGAGCTCGACACGATCCGCCGCTGGATCGAACAAGGCGCCGAGTATGATGCCCACTGGGCCTATCAAAAGCCGCAGCGTCCCACCGTGCCCGCCGCTCCTGCCGATTGGGCCGCGAACCCGATCGACTACTTCCTGCTCGCCGCAATGACCGAGCAAGGCCTGAAGCCCTCGCCGGAAGCCGACAAGCGCACGCTCCTCCGCCGCCTGTCGTTCGACGTCATCGGTCTGCCGCCGACCCCAGCCGAGATTGCCGCCTTCGAAGCCGACGCGTCCGACGAGGCCTACGCCCGTCAGGTCGAGCGTCTGCTCGCTTCCAAGCATTTTGGCGAACG
>JAEZAS010000090.1 GCA_023430365.1 Planctomycetota bacterium | reverse complement strand
CCATTGAGCACGGTGCCGTCGGCGAGCAGGAGCGTGTGCGTCTCGTAGTTGAAGTTGATGCCAGCCGACGGATCGAGGATCGAGACATAGAGGGCGTCCTTCGACAGCTTGCTGCCGATTTCGGACAGGTCGGGGCCGACCTCCTTCCCTTCTCCGGCCACCTTATGGCACTTGGCACAGGTGCCGACTCCGGTGAATATCTGCTTGCCGCGGGCGGCGTCTCCCTGGCGTTTCACGAGCTCGGCGACGGGGGGCAACGGCTTGCTGTCGGCGGTCGCCGGGAGCGTCAGGTGTTTGCCAGCTTCCTCTTTGATCTTGGGAACGGCCGAGGAGAGCAGGACGTTGGCGGCGGCGAATTGGAGTTCCTTCGGCAACTTGCCCGCCTTCACCCGCTCCAGCAAAAGCTGCTGGCCGGGGCCGTTGCGGCCGATTGCCGCGAGAGCGGCGCTCCGCTGGGCGACGTTCTTTTCGGCATCGTCCAGCACGGGGAGCAGCAGCTCGTTCAACGACGGATCGCCGACCTGGCCGACGACCGAGATCGCCTTGCCGGCGAGCGTTTCGTCCTTGACGCCAATCGCGGCGGCGAGTGTTTCCCGCTGGCCCAGCGTGGCGAGCAGGCGGGCCGCTTCGACACCCTGGCTCGCGTCGAACTTGTCGATCATCAGCCGGGCAAGCTGGTCTTTGGCCTCGGCGAGTTGGAACTGGCCGACGAGTTCCAGGTACTCGTCGGTTCCTTGCAGCGTGTCGAGGTGTCGGAGCACCGCGGCCTTCAGCTCCGGCTTGTCCGAAAGGTCGAACTGCTTCAGCCGAACGAGCGTCTGGACCTTCAGCCGGTCCTTGGCGCGCTGCAGCGAGGAAACTTCCTGTGCGCCGGCCAGCGAGTTGACGAGCAGTGCCGCAATGACAAACGCCGCGTATCGATGCATGCCTCACCCTCTTAGAGCGGGAAGCCAATCGCTTCCGGAGAACGACGAAAAGTTCTGGCAACTGCAACAAAGCGAAACGCGTGGCACTCTATCGCGAGGACCACGCGTATTTGCCTTTCTCCGGAGGGTGTTACCCTCCGGCTATTGAGTATCATTGGCTACTCAAGAAGGCTCTTGAGCGCCGCGTCCTTTTCGGGACCGGTGAGGAAATCGAACGCTCGCAGGTAGCGTGGCTGTTCGTCCGCCGAGGTCGTGTCGTCGAGGAGCAGCTTGGCGAGCAAGGCCGGGGTCTGCTTGCTGCGGCTGCGCCAGACAATGTCTCGGCCGGCTGGGGTGTTCCAGTTGCTGCCGACCTTGTCGAGCCAGGCCGACAGGCAAGCGTCCCAGTTCAATCCCGCGCCAATGCCGAGGGCTTCCAGATACCAGCGGTCCTTGCCGTCGTGCTGCGAGGCCAGTTCCGCCCACACCTTGGGAGCGTCGGGAGACTTGCTGTGACGCAGGGCGATGGCCAATTCCCGGCGAACTTCGGGAGCCGAGTCTTTGGCCAGGCCAAGCTTCGTCACGTCCATGCCCAGTTGGCGGGCGAGGCGAATGCCGACGATGCGAATGTCGGGATTGCTGTCCTTGGTAGCGATTTCGACCGCTTCCTCCCCTTCTCCGTCGATCTTGCCGAGCACCCAGATCGCCCGAGCCTTCACGCGCGGATCGTCGGTCTTTTCGATGAGGGTTTCGATGGCGTCTTCCGCGTCGTGCCCCTTGTTCTGGAGCGAGGTGAACGCCAGGTGACGAACACTGAGATTCGGATTCTTCAGCGCCTCGATGCAGTCCTCGGTCTTACTGAAGTCGAACTTCGGCGGCTTGTAGCTATGCCCCGGCGGAGCGACGCGGAAAATGCGCCCTTTGTCGATTTCCTGCTGGTTGTGGCCGCCGACGCCCGGATCGTACCAGTCGGCGACAAAAATCGATCCGTCGGGGGCCGTGCAGACGTCCGAGGGTCGGAACCAATTGTCGCGAGCGCCGTGCAGGATGTTCACCATCTCGGCCTTGTAGCCGGCACCGTCCTTGGTGCTGATGTAGGCCCGGCAGACGTTCGGGCCGGCGTCGCAATGGATCGGCTGATTGTGGAATTGCTTAGGCAGGAGGCTCCCCTCATAGAACACGATGCCGGTCGGCGAGCCAGCGCCGGTCTGGATCAGGTTCGGCACCACGCCCGGATCGTTCAGGTGCCAGTGACGAAGCGGAATCTCTTGCTCCAAATTCTCGCGCTTCTGCTGCCAGCCGGCTCCGGTGAACTCGTCCTTGTAGCCGTAGTTGCCGAACTCGAGGACGTAGTTGATGCGGACCCCTTTGTTGCCGTCGTCGTCGTTGTCGCTCTGCCAGAGGCCGCCGTAGCTGTCGAACGTGACTTCCCAGTTGTTGCGGAAATTCCAGCCGAGCGTTTCGACGTTGCTGCCGTCGGGGTCGCAGCGGAAGACCATCCCTTCCTGATAGGGATTCCGTCCGATTTTCACCTCATTTCCCGCGAGATCGACGACGATGTTGCCGTCCTTGTCTTTGAGCTGCTTCCCTTCGTTGCCGAAGTTGAACTACAGCTTGCCGGCGGGGCCGAAGGCGACGGCGTGGATGCCATGGTCGTGCTGCGCGCCGCTGATGCCGCTAAACAGCACTTCCTTGCGGTCGCTTTTCAGGTCGCCGTCGTCGTCGTAGAAGCTCAAAACCTTGTCCAGGGCCGAAACGATCACGCGGTTGCCCAGCACGCAGATGCCGTGGGCCGAATCGATGTCGCGACCCTGGTAGAAAACGGTCTGCTTGTCGGCTTTGTTGTCGCCATTGGTGTCTTCGAGAATCAGGATGCGGTCACCTTCGGGACGCGTGCCGCTCCACTTGCGATAGTTTCGAACTTCGCAGGCCCAAACGCGGCCAAGTTGGTCGATGTCGATGCTGGTGATGTTCGCAATGTCGGGCTCGCTAGAGAACAGCTGAGCCTCCAAGCCTTCGGCAACGTCGAGCGAACCAACCGCGTCGGCGGCATCGCGGCCGACAGCGCTTGGGGCGCTCGGGCTGACAAACTGCGAGGGTGGCTCCGCGGTGAAGACGGCGAAGACAACCGAAGAACCGCAGCCCTGGTTGGTGCCGCCGTTATCGAGCCCCGCGCGGGCCTTGAGGCGGGTGTAGCCGGCTGGCAGGTCGTAGGCGATGACCGAATTGGCATGGGTGCCGATGCCGTAGGCGACCGACTTGCCGTCGATCTTCAGTTCGCCGCCGCTGCAATTCTTGTTGATCTGCACGCTGCCGAAGCCGGAGGCGGCCCGCTTCCACTTCAGTTCGGTGAGCTTCAACTCCCCTTTCTCACCGACTAGGCGGGGCTCAGCCCAGTCGGCCCAGTCGCAGCCAAAGCCGTTGCCGGCGTCGTTCACGACCAGGTAAAGCTGCTTGGCCCCGGTCAGATCGACGTCGACATCGACGGCGTGCCCCGGCGTCTCCTTGCTGACCAACTTGCTGGTCCAGACCGGCTTCGTGGCGGTGTTGCTCGTCTGCTTCGAAGTTGCTCCGCTCTCGCCCGTCGACAGATCGAAACGCTTCTTAACTGCTTCCTTGTCGAAGTTGTCGGGGATTTTTTCATCGGGGTTCTTCAGCAGGTCGTCGAGCGTGACCGGCTTGTCGGAGACGCCGTCCTGCGGCACTTCGCCGTGGGCGCACCAAACGATTGCATTGAGCACGACCTTGCGGAAATTGTCGTCGCCCCAGTTCCAGTGGTTGTGACCGCCGGTGAAGCCGAAGCCGCGCCCCTTGTTCTCGCGCTCCGCGACCCAGGCGACGTGCTGCGGTTCTTTCTTCTCGAGGACGTCACGGCGAACTTCGGGGTTGCCGCTATGCGGGCCGTCGGGACGCGAGAGAGTCGAAGCCGGCGGCAGGGCCGAGAGGATCGGCGTGACCCCTTTCATCTCCGGCCGAAAACGCATGTGGTAGTACCACTCGTCATCGATCTGGAATGGCTTCACGCCGCGAGCGACCGGATGATCCGGAAACTTGTCGAATTTGGCGACCCAGTGCGGATTCACCGAGTAGTGCGTTTCGAAATAGCCGCCGATCCAGTCGAGGAACTTGTCGCCCGACTCCCCCTTGGGGACTTCCACGGCGTAGTGGATGCAGACCATGCCCGTGCCGCTCTTGGCGACTTCGTCCATGGTCTTGAGCAGGCGATTGACCGGATGGCCGCCGCCGCCGTCACTGTACATCACCACGCAGTCGGCGCCCTTGTAGGCGGACACGTCGTTGGGCCAGTCCTTGTAGTGGACTTCAGTTTCGTAGCCCGCAGTCTTCTCCAAGTGAGCGGCGAGCAGCTTGCAGCCGGCCAGGTGGTCGTGGGCGCCGAAGCCGTGGCTCGGTCCACCCGCGAGGAAGATGACCTTTTTCTTCTTGCTGTCCGACTTCTTCTCGTCGGAGGCCTGGTCGGCGCCGCCGCCGCCGTTCTTCTTCTCGTCGGCAGCGTCTGCAGCCGGGGCGGGAGGCGTCGCTCCGCTATTACCCATGCCGAGCTTCTTGACGCGAATGTCCTTGAACTGGACGGTCATCGGCGGGCCAGCGTGCAACTGTAGGGCAACCAATCCCTTCATCGCGCGCTTTTCTTCGTCGTTGTCGACGACGTCGATCGTCGTCAGCCCGTTCACCTTGTGAACGAGGTGGTTCCCCTGGGCGATGACCGTGTAGTCGTTCCACTCCCCCTTCTTCACCGCCTCGACGATCTCGGCTTCGGGAGTCGTTTCGCCGACTACTTTTGGCTTTTCGCCGGCTGGGATTTCGACCTTCTGTCCGCGCTTGGCCAGGATGCCGCGGCCGCGCTCTTCGTAGAGCGTGCCGGTCCAGCTATTGCCGCCGTCGAAATCGGCTTGGTAGCCGCCGATGACCCACTTGGAGTTCGGCTGCTCCTTGCTGCGGTATTGAATGCCGCTGTTGCCGCCGTCGATGCGGAACCTCAACCGCAATTCGAAGTCGCCGACTTCGCCGCCGCGCCAGATGAGGAACGTGTTGCCTTTCGTCGGCCTATCCGTGGTGGTCTGTCCGGTGATGGCTTCGTCCCGGACGCTCCAGAACTCCGGATTGCCGTCCCAGCCTTCGAGAGTCTTGCCGTCAAAAAGCTTCTCGAAGCCGGCTTCGTCGTCGTCGGCCCAGGCTGGAGCGGCCAGGAGCAGCAGGAGCAGGCAGAGCACGCGCGAGGCGCACCAACGGCCCATGGGCGGGGAGGCCCAATTAAGCAATGTCATCAGAACGGAACTCCGTAGTGCGGCGATGCCGCCGCGCGCAAACCGAGTAGCGAGCGGCGCCAGAAGTGGGTCAAGCCAGCGGCGGGAATACCCTAAGGGAGCATCACCCGCCCGTCAGAAGGTAGGAATGCGTTTACGATAGCCGCAGCGGATAGCCGCGTCAAATCGCGTAAGCGACGTTGAGGGACCGTTTTGGTGCCCAAGCGTGATGCCCGAGCACCGCGAGCGGACGACCGGGCGAGACGGCCTGTCCCAAGCGTCCGTCACCCTCAACCGGGTGGCTTGCCGGTCGGCTCCGACGGCTCGTCCGCCTGTTCGGACGATTGGGCGCTGCCATCGTTGGTGTCGATTGGCGCACGGGCCGGCTCCGGCACCGGAGCCAGGGGATCGCGAGCGGCGGGATCTTTTTCCTCGGCCTTCTTGGGAAATAGGAGCGAGGCGACCACCGAGATCAGCAACAGGCTGCCAATCACCACCAAGGAGATGACGATTGGCACCTTATAGATGTCGGTCAGCAGCATCTTGGCGCCGACAAACACCAGCACGGCCGACAGACCGATCTTCAGGTAGTGGAACTGATGGATGACGCCGGCGAGCAGGAAGTACAGGGCTCGCAGGCCGAGGATCGCGAATACATTCGAGGTGTAGACCAGGAACGGATCCTCGGTCACGGCAAAAATGGCTGGGATCGAATCGACGGCGAAGACCAGGTCGGTGGTCTCGATCATCACGAGCACGACGAACAGCGGAGTGGCCACGAGCC
>JAEZAS010000021.1 GCA_023430365.1 Planctomycetota bacterium | reverse complement strand
GTACTGCCGCTCGACCTCGCGCCAGACCGGACGATTGACCGTGTAGGTCTCGGTGCGAGTCTGGGTCTCGGGGACCATCTCGGTCACCTGCCGCTCGACGTCGCGCCAGACGGGACGGCAAACCGTGTAGTTCACCGTGCGCGTGCGCTGTTCCGGGACCATTTCGGTCACGGTCCGTCGCACTTCCTGCTGTTCGGGCACTTCCCGCCAGACGGTGATCGTCTTCTGTCGCGTCTCAGGTCGGAAAACGGTGACCGGAACCGTTTGGGTCTTCCAAACGACTTGCGGGACCATCACCGTTTGCGTGACCATTTGTTGGCAAGGACCGCAGTCAGCGGTCTGAGCACAGCCGCCTCCGCAAGACGGGCCGGCGGAGCAAGCAGGACCACACCCACCTCCTCCTCGGTGTCGATGATGATGACCGGCATCAGCTTGGTAGGCGGTCGTGAGCCCGCCTATCAAGATGCCGGCGGCCCCGAACAGGGCCCATACTCTGTTGCGCAACATTCTCGAACCTCCCATGCTATTACTCCGGCCGGATCGACAAGGTGCTTACCTTCGATGATGCGATCGCGACCGCGTCTTCCTAAGACAAACCGCCGGTCACAGAATATGCGCAATGTAGGTGGAGCGAACGGCCCTGTGAAGGCTCTGCGCTTCCGAGCCCACGGGAGCCCCATCCGTCACTCCGGTTCCCTCGTCAGCGGTGTTCGCTTCCGCGCTCCTTGCTGACTGCCACGCTGACCGTACTTCAATTCGTGGAAGGAGCAGCACGCTCTTCGCTGGTTGAAAGCGTACCGTGCCTCCACAAGGCGACTCCTCCACGGGACGCTTAGCCTCAGCAAATTCGACGCCCACATTGGACTTAGATCTAAAAAAGTTTCGCACCCTTTGCCGCTGCTGGCTCGAAACGCCCAAATTGAAGTCCCTATACTAGGCTCAGCTAGGTGACGGGCTTCTAGCCAAGCGACTGAAGGACGCAGCGGATCGCGATCCGCGACCGGTCGCAGGATGGCTGTGGTTAGTGGACTGCCAGACTGGTCACCCAGATGGAATGGCTAGCAAAGTGTTTTGCGATGCGGATGTACCGCTTTCTGGGCACTTCCAGTGTAACGAAATCGCTTTTCTCGCCATACCTGCTTATAAGAGATGTCCCTAAACGGGCTTCGGACGGCGAATTTCGAAAACGGTTACTCGCAATAGGTAGCGTGATGCGGCGAAGTTGGTCGCGGCTGTTGATACTGCTGACACTCGCGACGATCGTGGTGCGCCCTGCCACGGGGTTGGGGCAGGAGGAGCTGACTCCGCAGAGCGAAGCCGCTCTGGAACGGGGCCTGGAATGGCTGGCGAAGAACCAAGGTCCTGAAGGCAACTGGGGTTCGAGCGACCTGGGGCTGGTGGGCATGGGCGCCCTGGCCTTCATGTCGGCGGGGCATTCTCCGGGTCGTGGGCGGTACGGTCGAGAACTCGATAAGGCCCTGGACTATGTAACCACGCGTTCCAAACCGTCGGGCTTGCTCAACATCGCCGATCCCCAACGGGATATGTACAATCACGGACTTGCGACGTTCGTGCTGGGCCAGGCGCATGGCATGACGACGTCGAAAGATCGCCGCCTGAACCGCGTGTTGGACGGCGCTCTGAAGCTGATTGCCAATACCCAGTGCGAAGATGGCGGCTGGGACTACCGAGCCCGCCGGCAGCAGAATGGTCACGACCTCAGTCTGGCCGTGATGCAAGCCAAAGCCTTGCGCAGCGCCGTGGATAGCGGGCTCGAAGTGCCTCCCGAAGTCATCGATCTGGCCATCAAGAGCGTTCGCCAGCATTATTCTCCGAAAGGGGACCGCAACGCCCCTGAGTCGGAGCAGCAAAAAATGCCCGGCCAGTTCACCTATAGCAGGGGTGGTGGTGGCGGCACGATCGCGATGGCTGCTTGCGGCGTCGTTTGCTTGCAAGAGTTCGGTCAGTACGACGATTGGCGCATTCCCAAGAACATGGACGTCATCGCCGCAGCCATCCAAGAGACACCGGCGGCTCGCAATCGGGACGGAAGCATGCCTTTCGACGCCTACACGCTCTACTACGTCGGTCAAGCCCTGTATCAGGTGAACGGCGACTACTGGACGGCCAACTATCCCAAGCTCCGCGATTATCTGATAGCGTCGCAGGTGGTGGAGCCGACCAAGCCGCAACTGCACGGGCTTTGGCGCGACAATGGGGCCCGGGGCGGGGGACGAGTCGGAGGACGCGAGGGAGAGTTGTACGGCACCAGTGTCGCCTGCTTCATCCTGGCCATCCCCAATCGTTACCTGCCGATCCTCCAAGAAGGCAAAATCGAAAGTTTTCGCCAGTCGGCCTCCAACAACTAGGCTGGACCGAGGCGTCCTTGCCACGTCGCGGCCCTCGCCTGATCGCTCCCCCTGAAGATTCCGATGGACTTTCTATCGCTCACAGCCTGGCAGTTTGCAGCGGCGGGCGCCCTGGCCGCGGCCGGCCCCGTGCTCATTCACCTGCTGAACCGTCGCCGGTATCGCACGGTGCAGTGGGCGGCGATGGATTTCTTGCGTGAGGCCTTGCAACGCAACCGGAGGATGATGCAGATCCGCGACTTGTTGCTGCTGGCCCTGCGCACCGCGGCTGTCATCTTATTCGGGCTGGCGCTCGCTCGGCCGTTTTTCTCCACGAGCGAAGAGAGCTTCGAAAACGGCCAGCCGCTGCACGCGATTCTCCTGATCGACAACAGCCTGAGCATGGGCTACGAATCGCTCGACGGCACGTTGCTCGAGCGAGCCAAGGACCGAGCGCGACAGTTCATCGAAAAGTTGCCGCCCGGGAGCAAGTATTCGATCATTCCGACCTGCGGCTCGCGCGACGGCTACAGCCCCGATCCTTACGTGACGGCCGACAACGCTTTGGAGGCTCTGGAGAAGATCGAGGTGGTCGATCGCTCAGCCAGCGTCCTGCGGGCCGTGAATGAAGCGAAGCGCGCCAGTGAAGCGGCGACGGACCTCTCCAAACGCATTGTGCTGATTAGCGATCAGCAGGCGGGCAACTGGCGCGACCTCGCCGGCGCCGAACAGCTCAAAGAGCTGCCTGCGATGCAACTGGTCGACGTATCACCACAGGAATGGGAAAACTCCTGGGTCAGCGACGTCCGAGTGCCCGATGGCCTGGCCGACATCGAGACACCGACGACCATCGTGGTTGAACTTCAACATCAAGGCCCCACACCGCGTCGCGATGTGCAGGTGACGCTTTCGATGGGCGATGCTGTGATCGGCGAAAAGACGGTCACGCTCGACCCCGGCGCCAAGCAGGTCGACTTCCAGTTCGTGTTCAACTCGCTCACCGAGATGCCCGAACCCGATCGGCCGGTGTTTGTCCCGCTCAAAGCGTCGATTTCGCCGGACCGATTGGCTGCCGACGACGAACGTTTTCTGGCGGTGCCGGTCGTGGCTGCCTTGCCAGTGGTGTTTGTCGACCAGTACGGCGCCGACCAGGAAGATCCCCTCAAGAACCGCCTCGGCGAAACGCGGCACGTGCGCGCGTATCTGGCTCCCAAGGTCAGCCGGGCGGACCTGAGCCGGCATCTGGTCAAAATCCGGCATATCAGGCCCGATGAGCTAAGTCAGGAGGTGCTGGCCGACGCTCGAATGGTCGTGATGGCTGGCTTGAAGGAGCCAGGCGAGACGGTTTCTTTACTGCGGGAGTATGTCGAGCAGGGGGGGCAATTGATCCTCGCGGCTGGAGCGGATTTCGACCCGCAGGCTTGGACTCAAGCCGCCTGGCGGCAAGGCAACGGCATTCTGCCGATGCCCCTCCAGGATCTTGCCCTGGGAGAAGTGCCGGAGATCGCCGGCGCTCAGCTCAATCCGTTCTTTCTGTCGTACGAAAGCTTCAGTGGCGAGGACTACTTCGTTCCCCCTGGAGCCTCGGAAAACGAACTGCGGGATTTGTACTCCGAAGCGTTTTTCTTCAAAGCAGTTGTTCCTCAATGGGATGCAGAAACTCGACAGCTTTGGGAAGAGGCAGAACGCAAGCGGCTGAGCGAGGAACTGGCTTTGGCTGCGGAACTTGCCTCCCGCGTGGAGGAATTCGACGCACTGGAAGCGAACGGACAAATAAGCGAAACGCAGCGCCTGCAGCGAGGCGAAGACGCCGCCCGCTTGCGCGAGCTGAAGCCTCGCTGGCTGACCTGGGCGGCTTCCCCGACGGAGTCTCAAGTAGCCGTCCCCTCCGATCCCGCTGATCGGCAGCGACTGGTTGAACGCCGCATTCAGGCGAGTCAGCCGCGAATCCTGGCTCGCTACTCCGACGAGAATGGCCCCGCCTTCCTGGTCGAGCGGAAGATCGGTCGTGGGGACGTAATGTTCGTCACCACGGGTTTGCTCTCGTCATGGAATACGCTTCCCAAGACCAACGTGATGTTTCTCTTCGATCGCATCCTGCGCAGCATGACGCAGTCGACGCTCCCGCGGCGAAACTTCTCCGCCCTCGATCAGCTGGTTCTTCCCCTCCCGTCGCAAGACCACGATGTGGCAGTCGTGCTCGAACGCCCGCTGCTGGCATCGCCCGAGCCGCTGGATGTGGGCTATATCGGCACCGAACAGCGGGGCGTCACGCTGACCGATCTCTACCAGCGTGGCGTCTACCGAGTGGCCGCCAACCGCACAGTTCCCGCGTCGGCCGACGCCGACGTCACGCCGGCAACCGAGAAGGCCGTGTGGGACATCCCGCTCACGGTGAATGGCGACGGACAAGAGTCGGAACTTGTCCCGCTCACGCGTGAAAAGTTTGATGAAGTGGCCGCCGGCTCTCCGCTGCGTTGGATTGGGCCGGGCGAAGACATCAGTCTGGCCGGCGCCGCCATTCGCGGTCAGTCGACCTGGTGGTGGCTGGTTCTGGCGGTGTTTGCAGCACTCCTGGTGGAAATGCTCGTTCTCGCGTTGCCGATCATTCGGCAGGGACGGATTACGGATGGCTGAGCAGCGGAACCTTCCGACCTGCCTTTTTTGTTCCCGTGAATGAAATCGAACCCATGACCAACTTCTACGGCTGGCTACTCGGCCTGGAGAATGTGACGGCCATCGACGAGCTCGATCCGAGCCTCGCCGCGCCGTGGGCGCAGGAAGGCCCGTTCTGGGTGTTTCTCGGCGTGATCGCGCTCATCGCCTTGGCGGGCCTCTTCTATTTCCGATGGCAGCCGAAAGGTTCGGTTGGTCCACGGATCGGACTCGCGACTTGCCGTGGCCTGCTTCTGGGGCTCCTGTTCCTGACGCTTGCCGACCCGGTGCTGCGCATCACGATGACCAATAAGCAGTACCCCTATCTGTATGTCGTGTTCGATGGCACCGACAGCATGGCCATCGAAGACGAATGGACCGATTTGGATCGCTCAAAACTCGTTCAAGCCGTTGGCCTCTCCGACGACGGAAACAAGGATGGTGCCTCATCGTCAGACGCGGCCCAGGAAACGCCGAACGTCGGCGCCGGCATCAGCCGGATGGCACTTTTACAGTCGCTGCTTCGTAAGACCGACGACAACCTGCTGACTCGGCTGCAGGACGAGAAACAGGTCCAATTGGAAGCGTTTATTTTCGACGGCAACACCACGAGCCAACTGCGGAAACTGAATCTCTCCGCCTCCCACGACCATAGGATCGATCCCTCAGCGATTGCCGAACAGCTCACGACGAAAGGGCAGGTGACGGCGCTCGGGTCGGTCGTGTCCGAGGTTGGCCAGCAGTTCGGCTCGGGGCGTCTCGCCGGGGTCGTGATGTTCAGCGACTTTGCTCACAACTCGGGCGTGACCCCAGTGGGTAGCCAAGAACAATCGCCACTCACTCGGTTGGGAGTGCCAGTCTATACGGTCGGGATCGGGATCACCGAAGCGGTTGATCTGGCGGTCGATGTCCAGACCGATCCCAAGATGAAGAAAGCCGAGCGCAGCAGCGTCCTGGTCAAATTGCGACAAAGTGGTCTCACCGGCCAGCGGGTGAACGTGCGTGTCAGCGGTCGCCGGCTAAGCAGCGACACCGATGAGGGAACCAGCAAAGTCAATGTGGGCGAACGAACGGTGACGCTCGAGTCGGGCGTGGAGACGGTCGAAATTCCGTATACTCCCGAGGAATCGGGACGCTTTGAGTTCATCGCCGAAGTGGATCCGCTCGAAGGCGAAGTCGTTGATCAGAACAACCGGGCCTCTCGGCAGGTCAACATCATCGACGACTATCTGCGTCTTATGTACGTCGCCAACGAGCCGACGTGGGAGTGGCGCTTCATCAAGGAGGTGTTTCACCGGGACAAGCTCGTGGGCATGCAGGGCTTTCGCACGTTCCTGTCTTCTTCGGACCCACGAGTGCGCGAATCCAACGTGCTGTTCTTGCCCAGCCTGACCCCGAAACGGAGCGAGTTTTTTGCCAACGATGTGCTTTTCCTCGACGACATGCCTCGCACGGCGCTCAACGACCGCTACTGCGATATGGTGAAGGAGTTTGTGGGAAATCTGGGGGGCGGACTCGTCGTGATTGCTGGACCACGCTTTGGTCCCCGCGAACTTCGAGATTCACCGCTGGCGGACATGCTGCCAGTGCTTCTCGACCCCAATGCCGATCTGCGTGATGCACCCGAGCATCCCGAATTCCAATTACGGCTCACTCCCCACGCCGCGCGTTACGGCTTCATGCAGCTGGGGCAAAACGAAATCGAAGACCGAAAGGCTTGGGGCAATCTCGGAAAGCTTCCCTGGTATCAACCGGTCGCCGCGTTGCATGAACAGGCGTTCGCCCTGGCAGAGCATCCGACCGATAAGTGCAGCGATGGTCGCACCCCCCAGCCGATCATTGCCATCCGGCAATACGGCAAGGGAGAAGTGGTTTACATCGGTCACAACGAGATGTGGCGGCTGCGCCGGCGCTATGGCGAGAAGTACTACCGCCAATTCTGGTCGCAGCTCATCTATCGCCTTGGAATGAGCCACGCCTTGGGCAGTGATAAGCGGTTCGTCGCCCGACTCGACCAGCAGCAGTACCGCGCGGAAGACAAGGTCACGCTGACCGTTGAAGCCTACGACGAGAACTACGAACCCCTCACGGAGGAATCACTCCCCGATCGGACGCTGTCTGCCGAGCTGACGATGCCCGGGCAGGCCGGGGATGAGGTCCGTACGCTGCAAGTCCCAATGCTGCGCAAAGGAGTCTTCGAACTGCGGATGCCTGTCTACGCCGTTGGCGAGTACAGCCTGCGGGTAAAGGATCCCGTCACCGGAAAGGCCGAAGAGCAGCGCTTCGAGGTGACGCCCCTCTCCGCCGAGCGGCGACGAGGTGTGCGCGATGAGAAAATGCAGCTGGACCTGGCTCAGCAGTCGGGCGGCAAGTCGTACGAGCTGACGAACGTCAACGAGTTGCTCAGCGATCTGCAACTCGAACCCGTGACGGAGCGGCTGACGCGCAATGAATCGCTTTGGAGCACCCCGATTTGGTTCATTGCCGTCGTCGGCCTGATGCTGGGCGAATGGTTCTCGCGGAAGCTGATGAAGTTGTCATGACGAAACTGACTACCCTACGCTCGCAACTCGCCAGCCTTCGCCGGGCACGGAGCGTCGTGCGCTCGCTCACTGCCTGGTCCGCGGCCGGCATTGCCGTGCTGTGGGCTCTGGCGGCCGTTTTCCTGATCGACTTCCTCTTCGAGCTCGAAGTGCCGCAGCGCATCGCTGTGCTTCTCATCGCACTAGGAAGCATCGGCTGGGCTGCCTGGCGTTTCACGTTGCCGCTGGTTGGCGTCTCGGAGACGGAGGAGGACATCGCGCTGATGGTCGAGCGGCAGCAGGAGATCGACAGCGATCTGGTCGCCGCCCTGCAGTTTGAATCGCCCGAAGCGTCCAGCTGGGGTTCGGTACAACTCGAATCGGCCGTCATTGAGTACGTGGCCAATGTCGGAAGCGGGCTCGATGTCTTCGAAGGTTTCAACCGCGACCAGATGGTCCGCCGGGGAACCGTTTTCGGCGTGACGGCGGTCGCGATGCTGTTGCTGGCGTTGATTTTTCCCAGCTATGCGAGGGCGTTCTTCAACCGCTTGTTTCTGGGAGGCATGCATTACCCGACCGCGACGCAGATCGACCAGATCTTCGTCAATCAGGTTCTGGTGCTCGAGCGTGCTCAGCACGGCTTCGCACCCAACGATGTCAAGTGCGCCCAAGGCAGGCCGATCGAGTTTCTCATTCAGTGCTCTGGTGAACTTCCCGAGGGCGGAGTCGCTCGGCTGGTGTCGCAGGGAGATTCCGGCGTCAAAACCGAAGTCGAACTGCGATCGATCACGCTCGAGCAGCGGCTGGAGCGACTGCGCACCGCCCAAAAGAAACTCGAAGAAGCCATCCGACGATCGGAATCAGCCATTCATCCTGATTGGATCTCCGAAACGTCGGCCCTGGTTCAGTTTGATGCTCCCCATATAGCAGCCGAACTGGCAGGGGCCGAAACTCCGGAAGGGCTTGCGCAGGTTGAGCAAGAACTGAAGTCAGTGGTTCAATCTTGGCCGGGAAACCGCGCGGAATTGGGAGTCTATGCCGGCAAGTTGCCGCGGCTGATGGATGCCGTCGCATACAAGCTGTTTCTAGGCGACGCCTGGACCGACTCGGCCACGATCGCCATGACACCGCTTCCCGCCATTGAACTGCGACTCACCGCCACACCGCCCGAATACGCCAGGGCGCTCGGCGACGTCGAGGAAACCAGCCAGCGGCAGCTTTCGGTTCTCGAGGGATCTCAGGTGCAGGTGGCGATCGAGTGCACCAATAAAAAGCCGCTGACGGCCGCCTGGCTGGTTCTCAAGCGAAACGATCAATCCCAGCGATTCGACCTGATCCAGCTGGACGAGGACGGTCTGCGGTGGGGGATGCCGGAGGAGAACGGGTCGCCGTTCCAGCACGTAACCCAAGAGCTGCGGTATGAGATCCAGGTGAAGGATATTGACCAGCTAAGTCTCGAAACGCCCATTCGGGGCGCCATCCGCATCAAGACCGACCGACCGCCGACCGGTAACGCCGAAATCGTGCATCGGGTGGTGCTGCCAACGGCCCAGCCGGTCGTCCATTACCGTGCGACCGACGACTTCGGGATTGCGAGACTCAACCTGATCGCGGAAATCGAACGACCTGCGCCCGAATCGGGCGATGTTGGCCCAGACGAATCCAGCTCCTCATCTTCGTCGGCCTCCATCACAACCTCGGCGACGGAGTCGACTGCGGCGGAACGCCGGGTCTTTCCACTGTTGGGGGGGCCGCCGCTGCTGAGCAGCTCGCTTCCTTTGCAGAGCACATACGCTGTTGGGCTGTCGGATTTGAACCTGTCCAAGGGGGATCGGGTGAAGCTGACGCTCGAGGTGGTCGATCACCGCGGCCTGGATGCTGACGGCAAACCACGTGGCGAGTCGTATCTCAGCGATCCGCTGTTTCTGGAGATCTCCGACGAGAGTGGTGTGCTCGCGGCAATTTCCGAAGCGGACGAACGATCGGAACAGCGTCTTACGGACATCATCAAACGCCAACTCGGCATTGGAGAGGCGCCATGACACGTCATGAAGTGCTCAAATCGGCGAGCGAACATCTCAACCGCGCAGCCGCCCGTTTGGTGCGATGTCATTTCTTCCCGGCGGTCGTGTTCGGCCTGCTGACGGCTTTGCTCTGCACTTCCTCGTTCGGCGTTGAAGGGGACTCGTTCCGTCGCAAGCAGCAGGCTCAAGAAAAAGCTCGCGCCCTCGCGGCCGAACTGATCGACAACGTGCTCGACATTCAGCTCCGTCAACTCGAGGAGAACGGCCTCAAAGGGTTGCCCATCTACAAAGATATTGCCTCGATGAAGGGCAATATCGGCGAGCTGATGAAGGCCGAGATGGAGGAGATTGTCGCTCTGCTGGTCAAGGCTCAGGACGGAACGCAGCAGCAGCGGCTGGAGAATTTCAATAAGGCTCGCGGCAAGATCCGGGAAGTGGTCGTGCAGCTCATGGCCGAGCGGCAGAAGCTCTATCGCCGCATGCAGATCGCGAAGCTCTCGGCCCAAGTTCGCGAGCTCATTGTCCTGGAGACCAAGGCCTACAACACCACCAAGACCTTGCCCGAACGCAGGCCCAGCGACCGGGAACGTTTGGCTCTGCTGACGATCGAAGACCAGGCCGACGTGCAAAAGCTCTACTACCAGTTGGTCGCGGCACTCGACGATGTCAGCTCCTGGGGCGGCGTCGCAGGCGCCGGAGCGTCGAACGGTCTGCGAATACTGCGGGCCGGACAGGTCGAGAATGAACTGAAACTGGCCACCGCCAACTTGAGCAAGGCCGAGTTTCCTGGGGCTTCTAAGAATCAGTATGCCGTGATCAAGGGCCTGCAGGCTCTGCTGGAGAAACTGGAGGAGACTCAGGGGCTGATCGACAGCGACCGCGAAGCGGCGATCAGGATGGTTCGCGAGATGCTGAAGCGGCAGCAGCAATTGCGAGAAGAAACCAAGCAAGCAAACCTGACCGAAAAGAAGGCCGAGGAGCTGATCGAAAAGCAGACGCAAATCCAAAAGGATTTGGGCAAGCTCGCCGAAGCGCTCACCAAATTTCCGACGGTCGAACCGCTGCTCGAACAGGCCAAGCAGGCCTCGTTCGAGGCGACTGCCGATTTGTTCGAAGAGAAGCGGGAAGAGGCGGTTGAAGAGCAGAACGAGGTGATCGGCGCTCTCGCCCAGGTGGAAAAGTCGCTGGAGCAGGGGCTCGATTTGGAGAAGTCCAGTAAGAGCGCCGACGAACTCGCCGAGCAACTTGAGGAATGGAAGAAGGCCAACCAGGCGCTCGACGAAGTCGCCAAGACGCAGGCCGAGGCGGCTAAGAACGCTGCGGACAATCCTCCCCAGGCAACCCAGCAGGAAGCAAGTGTTGCCGAGGGCTTGGAAAAGGTCGAGTCGATGACGGACTTGCCCTCAGCCGTCGAAGCTCAAATCGACAATGCTCAGGAAGCCGTCGCCGCCGCACAGGAAGCATTGAAGGATGCCGCCCCCGAAGCCTCCGAAGATCGTGCGAAGGCCGCTGAAAAGGCCTTGAAGGCGGTCCGGCAAGCTCAGGCCGAGTTGGCGTCGCAGATCGCCGACCTGCAGCGACGGCAAAAGGCGGTCGAGGTGGGAGAACTCGCTCGCGCTGCCGAAGCTCTCGAACGAGCCGCCGCGGCAGAGCGTGAAATTGCCGACGCGGCGAAAGAGGCGGCGGCCGAATCCGGGCTGACCTCTGAGGAAGCGGCAGCCATGGCCAAAGAGCAAGCTGCCGTCGGCGAGGTGGCTGCGAAAATCGCCGAAGGAGTGAAGAATACGGCGCCTGAGGCGTCGCAGATGCTCGCCGAGGCTCAACAAGCAGCCGCCGAAGCGGCGAAGGGACTCCATTCGGCCAAAGAACAACCGGGCGAGGCTTCAAAGCCGTCTGCCGAGCAAACAGCTAAGGCCGCGGATCGCACGGCCGGCAAATTGACCGAAGCAGCCAAGGAACTGCGGCAACAGGCAGGCGACGCGGCCAGTGAGCTTGCCCAATTGGCCGGCGAGCAACTAGCGAAGGCAGAGTCGGCGCGCGAAGCAGTCGAGCAGATCGCGACCGACGCCGCCCATGCTCCGGCAGCCGCGATGGAAAAGCTCCAGGCCGCTCAAGACGCGATTCGCAGCGCCCAGGCGGAACAAACGCGGGCCGAGGGAAAAGCAGCCGCGGCCGATGCCCAACAATTGGCCGAGGAAATTGCCTCCGCCATGAAGCAGCAAGCCAAAGCGGACGCGGCGGCCCAGGAAATCGCTCGTGGCCAGGCCAATAGCCCGGTCGATGCCGCTGCCGAGCAACAGCAGGTTGCCGAACAGGCAGGTGAACTCACCAGGCAGGCCACGGACTCTATCGCGGAGGCCCTGAAGAAGGCGACCGAAGCTGCTGCCGAAGCGGCGAAGGAAACTCTGGGCGGTAATCCTCAAAAGGCCGAAACGGCCCGCAAGCAAGCGAGAGAATCACTCGCCGAAGCGATGGAGGCGACATCCAAGGCCGCCGCACAAGCAAAGGAGGCGCCCGCTGGCGAGCCGGACGCCCAGGCCCAGGCTAGGGCTGCCGACAACGCCGCTCAAGCTCAGCAGCTCGCGGCCGAAGCCGCTCAGGCTGCTCAGGAAGCCAACGCCAATGAAGCCAGCGACTCGGCCCAACAAGCCGCACGCGCCGCCGAGGAGGCGGCCCAGCAAGCTTCCGAGGCACGAAAGCAACTCGCCGCCGGGGATAGGTCCTCGGCCGAGAAGCCCCAAGCCATGGCCGGTGAATCCCTCGAGAAGGCGGCCGCCAGCGTGCAAGAAGCCCTGGCTGAACTAGCCAAGGGACAGGCCGAGGCCCTCTCGCGCGAAGGTGAACAAGCTCGAAACGCCGCCGAGCAGGCGGCGAATGTGGACGCTGGCGCTGCGGCTGCCCTCAGTCAGGCTCAGGAAGCCGCCGAGCAAGGGGCTGCCGACGCCAATGATCCGCTGAACACCGCCGCGGCGCAGGCGGAGGTGCAAGCGAATCTCGATCAGGCGGCCGCGAATCTGGCCGCTCGTCAGCAGCAGCTCCGTCGCGACCAGCAACTCGCTGAGGCGATCGCACAACTCGCGAAAGAACAACAGGACGCTCGCGAAGAGATTGCGAAAGCCGCCGAACAACTCGAACAGCTTGCCGGTCAGAACCAGCCGCCTGCTACGGACGGAAAGTCACCCAACGAATCGTCACCGCCAGGTCCCACGACAGGCGATCAACCCACCGGAACACCGCCTCCCCCCTCGGCTGAACAAATTGCGGCAGCCAATTCGCTCCAAGAGGCAACGCAGCAGTTTGCTCAGGCTCAGATGGCGACGGGACAGGGGGCCGCCGAAATCTCTGGCCAGGACGAAGTAGCCAATCCAGGCGTGCGGGAGGGGCTCGAGATTGCTTCCGAACTGGGGCAGCAGGTTCCTCCCGGAATCGCTGCCGCCGACGGTCAACCGACCGGCGAGCCGGTTGCGGCCAACGAAGGTCAGCCGGCTGGCGAATCAGCGGGAGAAGGATCGCCCATGGGAGAGGGGCAACCGGGCAAGCCGGGCCAACCACCAGGCCAAGGCCAGCCGAGCGGAGCCAGCCAGCTGGGCGGCGCTCAACCATCGGCGGGGCCGACCGAACTGGGCTCCGGCTTCGTTCCGAGTTCCCCGCAAATCACTGCTCAGCGAATCGCCGGCCCGCAGGCATCGGCTCAAGCGGCAGACACGCTCGCCGCTGCCGCCAACCTGCCCATGCCGGGTTCCTCGCAGCAAACACCATCGCCCGACGCCGGACAGACCGCTCAGGGGAACCAGCCGATGGGGCAGGGGGCGTCACAGCAACCGATGGCAGGGCCGGCATCGCCGATGGCCGCCAAAGGTGGCAACGCGGTAGCGGGCGAGTCGCAGAACAACCAGAAGCCGCCGCCGGGCGAGTTGCAACTCGAAAATGCTGCCCAGGGAGACAGTCGCGGACAGCAGGCGAATCAGGACGCCGAGTTGGCGAAATCGAAGTTTGCCGAAGAGCCGTGGTTTGCCCGCCTGCCACCCAAGCTACAGAGCGCCATTCAGTCCAAAGCCCGTGGCAAGGCGCCGCGCGGCTACGAGGAACGATTGCGGCGCTATTTCGAAAGCATCGACTAAGGCGAAACAGTCAGAGCATTGAAGTCCATCCTATTCCGAACCGACCCCGCACAATTTCGTGCTTGATCCGGAGTTCGAATTCATGTCCGAAACGACCAACAAAGATGACGTCGCTGCGGTGCAGCGGTGCGAGCAAGCCTACAACCGCCTTCGCGACGAGCTTTCGAAGGTGATCGTCGGACAGAACGACGTGATCGAGCAAGTGCTGATCGCCATGTTCGCCCGAGGCCACGCATTGCTTGAGGGCGTTCCGGGGCTCGCGAAGACGCTCCTCATCAGCTCGCTGGCCAAGTCGCTGCACCTGTCCTTCAAACGCATCCAGTTCACACCCGATCTGATGCCAAGCGACATTACTGGCACCGAGGTAATCCAGGAAGATCCGGAAACTCACCAGCGGGCCTACAAGTTTCTGCCTGGGCCAGTCTTCGCCAACATGCTGCTGGCAGACGAAATCAACCGTACGCCGCCCAAAACGCAGGCGGCGATGCTGGAAGCAATGCAAGAACGCCAAGTCTCGGCCGGCGGACGCATGCACCACTTGCCGGCGCCGTTCTTCGTACTGGCGACGCAGAACCCGCTGGAACAGGAAGGCACCTATCCGCTCCCCGAAGCGCAACTCGACCGATTCCTGCTCTACATCAAGGTGGACTATCCGTCGGGAGCCGAGGAATGGGAGGTTGCTCGCCGTGTGACAACCGGGCAAATGGGAGAAATCAGCGCGGTGCTCAGTGGTGAAGAGATCCTGGAAATGCAAAAGCTCGTGACGCGAGTGCCGGTCAGCGATCAGGTGCTCGGCTACGCCTGGGCGCTCGTCCGAGCGACTCGGCCCGGATCGCAGGAGGCCCCCGAGTTTGTCAATAAGTGGGTCAACTGGGGTGCTGGACCACGCGGCGTGCTGACGCTGGTCACCTGCGCCAAAGCCCGGGCCATTCTCTACGGCAGATACCATGCGACCGTCGCCGATGTCCAAGCCGTTGCCAAGCCGGCCCTGCGGCATCGGATCGCCGGCAACTACGCCGCCCAGGCCAACGGCCTGAACAGCGAAAAACTGATCGACATGCTCTTCGAGGCGGTGCCGAGCGACAAGCGATACGAAAAGCCGGCGGCCTGACCTGGCCTTCCGCCAGCAATGAACCACATCGAATTTGGAACCGGCGTTTGAGTCATGGCAAAGTCCGTACTGTCGCGTTATCTCGATCCCGAAGTGCTGAGCCATGTCGCCGACCGCCACTTGGAGCCGACGGGGCTGGTCATTGGCAATCTGGCGGGCGCCCACAAGTCGCCACTCTCCGGCTTTGCCGTGGAGTTTGCCGGTCACCGTGAGTACGTGCCGGGGGATGACCCCAAGCATGTCGACTGGCGCGTCTACTACTCCCGCGATAAGTACTTCGTCAAACAGTACGAGCTGGAAACCAACTTTGTCTGCCACATGCTGCTGGATGTCAGCGCCTCGATGCGCTACGGAGACGATCGCCAGCAGAAAATGCTCTACGCGGCACAAATGGCAACGACGCTCGGTTACTCAGTCGTGCGTCAGAGCGATAAAGTTTCTCTCGCTACTTTCGATGATCGCCTCCGGGGTTTCATTGCTCCGAGCAATTCGATGGACCAGGTGGTGCGGATGACACACCATCTGGACGAGCTGCAGCCGGTGGAAAAGACGGCTATGGCCGAGTGCCTGAACGAAATCGCCGGGCGCATGGGGCGGCGCGAGATCGTCATGGTTTTCAGCGACTTCTTTACGGATCTCGACGCCCTGGAGCCGGTTCTGCAGCGGCTCCGCTATAGCCGGCATGAAGTGGTGCTTTTTCAGGTCATGCACCACGACGAGCTCGCATTTGAGTTCGACGGGATGGTCAAATTCGTGGGGTTGGAGGTGCCCGACGAGTTGCTCGCCCAAACCGACGATCTTCGGCGTGGCTATTTAACAGCGGTAAAGCGATTTAACGATCGTTTCCAGGAGATTGCCCAGCGGAACGGCTGTGAGCGGATCCTGATCGACACCAGCCGCAATATGAGCGAGTTCTTCATCGATTACCTCAATCAGCGAAGCATGCTCAATCGAGGCCGATAGCAAGCGACCCTTCCTGCGCTAAACCGCGTGACTCGGCTAACGGTTGCTTACTCGCCGTTAACTGCTAGAATCCAGCGATTCAGCGGGGCGATTCTCATGCGTTATTCCTTTCGTTTGGCAGAAGTCGTTGGACACGTTCCGGATCCGCGCAAGCGGCCAGGGACCATCAAGGCGATCTGCGAATACACCGGCCTCGACCGGCACCAGGTCGCTGCGCTGCTCAAGAATGAGGTTAAGTACATCCCGCTCGACGCCTTGTCGAAGCTGTGCGACTACTTGATCGATCGCGGTTTCGCAGCCGCCGACGAACTTCCGGGCCGGCTGTTTGCGGTGGAGCCGGAGCACTTTTGGGAATTGCTGGCCCGCCGGCGCCGCTTGGAACTCTGCATGGGAGTTCGTCGGGGCGACCCCAGCGATTCGTTGGACGACGCCTGGGTCGTGGCCTCCGATTCGGTCCTGCTCGGCGAATTGCTCAACGGCGTGACCACGCTGGGCGGCACGTCGCAGCACATCCAAGGTCGCGAAGAAGCGGTGATCCGGACTGTCGCGGGCGATCCACAACCCGAACACGTGCACCAGTCCCTCGTCTGGAGCCCTGGACAAGGCACTCAGGAAGAATGCATCTCGATTGCTCGCGAAGCCTACGAATCGTTCTGTGGAACAGCCGGCGACAAGGCTCTCGTCTGTCTGGGCAGCAACAAGAGCAACCCCGTCGTTGAATTGCTGTTTGCCAACGCGTTCAGCTGCGAACCCTTCGAGTCGCAGGATAGCGTGGCCAGCGCCGCGAAACGCAGTTGCCCAATTTTCCTTCGCTACCGGGACCACGATCCGCAGCCCCCATCGTGTTGCGGCGGCGTCCGGCTGGGCAGGAATGAGCCGGCTCCCAAAGTGGGTATCTACTACGAAACGGCCGACGGCTCGTGGCAGGTGGCTCCCTGGGACTCTACTTCCCATGACGCCGCGTTCATCTTCTACATCCATCGCGAATCGCAAGGACGCCTGGAGATGGTCCTGGGCGGTTATTCCGGCCGCGCGACTCGGTTGCTCGCGCGCATGCTCTCCCGTCGAGGTGAGGAATTCTGGCCTCCGGTCTATTCGGGGCACGGGCTGCAAATTGGCGCGTATGTGGTGAAGTTCAATCTGCCCCATTCGGTGCAAGAGAAAGATCTGCTGCGAACCGACCTGTATGCCGGTACCGAGATCGTCAGGCTCGATCCGCAGGTGATCGAGCGGCGGATGCAGCCCGCTGAGGTTGAAGAACCGGTATGAACCTCGACGGCAAGGTCGTCCTAGTTACCGGCGGCACGATGGGAATCGGGGCGGCGATCGCTTGCGATTTGGCGCGTCGCGGGGCGGACATCGCGATTGCCGCGCGGACGCTCGGGGACGAAGCTCTCCAAACCAGCCAGCAAATCGAGGGGTGTGGCCGGAGGTGCTTTTCAACCTCGGCCGATTTTTCTCGTCAGGCCGATTGCGAAGCGGTGGTTGCGGCTACCGTTGAACATTTTGGCCGCCTGGATGTGCTGATTCACAACGCGGGGGCCAATGCTCCTGGAAGCATCGACGAAGTGTCGCCCGACGACTGGCGCTACGCGATGGACGTGCACGTAAACGCCAATTTCTACCTGGCCCGTGCAGCGATCCCTCACCTGCGGAAACAGAACGAAGGTTGCATTGTCACGATCTCCTCGACCGCAGGGATTCGCGGCGTCGCCGGCGCCTTGGCCTATGCCACCGCCAAGGGCGCATTGCCGCAGTTCACACGGTCCTTGGCGCGGGAATTGGCCGACGACAACATTCGTGTCAATTGCGTGGCGCCGGGCGTTATTCGGACCCGTTTCCACGATTACATGACGCCCGAGCGAAAAGAACTCAACTTGAAGCATCGGATTCCGCTCCACCGCGAGGGAACTCCGCAGCAAGTTGCCGAGGCCGTAGGCTTGCTCGTCACCAACGATTACATCACGGGCGAAGTGATCGTAGTCGACGGCGGTTTGACCAGCCGAATTGCGTAGCCGGCAAAGTTTTCCGGCCGCCTGACGGTTTCCCGAAAACCACATCCACGGCGGTAGCGATTCGCTATAATTCAGAAGCCGCCAGCGACGCTTCGCCGGCGCCGAGCGTCGCTCGACGCCCTTTCTCAGGAATCTTCCCTCGCAGGGATTGTTGCCAGCATGTCTGATTCCACCCGGCCGTTCGTCCACCTGCACTGCCACAGCCATTACAGCCTGCTCGACGGCGCATCGCCGATCAAAGGGCTCGTGAAACGGGCCAAAGAGCACGGGATGAACGCGCTGGCGCTCACCGACCACGGCAATCTGCACGGGGCGCTCGAGTTCTACAAGAAAGCCAAGGAAGGGGGCATCAACCCGATCCTTGGCTACGAGGCCTACATTGCCCCCGGGAGCCGGTTCGACAAGAAAGACGCGGCGAATAGCAAAGAGGCCAGTTATCACCTGACGCTGCTGGCCCAGAACCGCACCGGGTTTAAGAACCTGATCAAACTGGCGTCGGCCGCCTCGCTCGAAGGCTTCTACTACAAGCCGCGCATCGACAAGGAAATCCTCGAAGCCCACAGCGAGGGCATTATTTGCCTCAGTGGCTGCGTGTCGAGCGAGTTCTCGAACTGCCTGCTGCGCGGGCATGGAGGCGAGGATTGCCTGAAGGAAGCGATGGAGACGGCCGCCTGGTTTCAACGGGTATTCGGTGATCGATACTTCATTGAGATCATGAACAACGGCGTCGAAATCCAGCGTTTGGCGCTAGAGGGAGCCGTGGATGTCGCGAAAAAGATGGGCTTGCCGCTCGTGGCCACGAGCGACGCCCATTACATCAATTCCGACGACGCCGAAGCCCAGGATGTGCTGCTCTGCATCAACACCGGCAAGTTCCGCACGGATACGAACCGGATGAAGATGGAGAATAGCTCGTTCTATCTCCGATCGCCGGATGACATGTACCAGGCGTTCCCCGGCCTCGAAGATGCGGTAGCGCGGAGCCAGGAAATCGCCAATTCGGTCGACATCGACCTGGAACTTGGCAAACGCTACTTCCCTGTCTTCGATATCCCGCCGCAGCAGACCGCCGAAAGCTACCTGCGGGAACTCTGCATCAAGGGGCTTAAGGAACGCTACGCCGGCGATGAGGAGATGTTGCCGGGAGGCGAACTCAGCGAAGTGGTCATGCAGCGTCTCGACCGCGAGTTGGGCGTGATCAACAAGCTGGGATTCCCGAACTACTTCCTCATCGTTTGGGATTTCGTCCGCCACGCACGTGAGTGTGACGTGCCAGCGACGGCGCGTGGTAGCGGCGTCGGCGCGCTCGTGTGCTTTGCGCTCTATCTCAGCCACGTCTGCCCAATCAAATACGATCTGCTGTTCGAGCGCTTCCTCGACCTGAACCGCAAGGAAGCGCCCGATATCGATATCGACTTCTGCAAGGAGCGCCGTGGCGACATCATTCGCTACGTGAAGGAGAAGTACGGCGAGGAAAACGTCGCCCAGATCGGCACCTTTGGTACGCTCGCCGCGCGGGCCGCCATCAAGGACGTCGGCCGCGTGCTGGGCATCCCCGTGATGCGGGTGAACCAGATCACCGCCATGGTTCCGGAAACGCTGGGCATTTCGCTCGACGAAGCTCTGGAAACCTCGGACGAACTGAAGCAGGTCTACAACAGCGATCCCGACATCCGCGAAATGCTCGATCTGGCTCGCAAGATCGAAGGGCTGGCGAGAAATGTCGGTACGCATGCCGCGGCGGTCGTGATCGCCGACAAGCCGCTCATCAACTACGTCCCGCTCTGCCGTGTGAGCGGCAAGCAGGACATCATCACCCAGTGGTCGATGGGCGATGTCGAAGCGGCCGGCCTGCTCAAAATGGACTTCCTCGGTCTGCGCAACTTGACGATCCTGCGCAAGGCCGTCGAGTTGATCGAGCAGACCACCGGCAAGCGAGTTGATCCCTACAAGTTTCCGCTCGACGACAAGAAGACGTTCGCCCTGCTCTGCCGTGGTGAGACGAAGGGCATCTTCCAGTTGGAAAGCGGCGGCATTCGCGATCTGCTGCAGAAGATGAAGCCCGACCACTTCAGCGACATCATTGCGACCAACGCGCTTTATCGCCCGGGACCGCTCGAAGGCGGTATGGTGCGCGACTACGTCGAAGTGAAGCACGGCCGTCAGCAAGCCGAGTACATCCATCCAGTCTGCGAAAAAATCCTCTCCGAGACCAACGGCGTAATGGTCTATCAAGAGCAGGTGATGCGGATTTTGAACGAACTGGGGGGCATCGAGCTCGCCAGTGCGTACACCTGCATCAAGGCCATCAGCAAAAAGAAAGAAGACCTAATCGCCAAGAACAAAGAGCAGTTCCTGATCGGCTGTGCGGAAAAGGGGCTTACGAAGCAGCAAGCGGAAGACTTCTGGAATCTGATCATTAAGTTTGCCGGCTACGGCTTCAACAAGAGCCACTCAACGGCGTACGCCTTGATTGCGTACATGACGGCCTATTTGAAGGCCCACTACTCCGTTGAATTCATGGCTGCTCTGCTCTCCGGCGACATTCCCGGACGCAATTTCAAAACCAAGGATGCTCTGGTCGAGCACTTGGAAGATTGCGAGCGGATGAACATTACGGTCGTGCCGCCGAGTGTGAACACGTCCGACGTCGATTTCGCGGTGGATGAGGGCAAGATCCTGTTCGGGTTGTCCGCCATTAAGGGATGCGGTGGTTCGGCTGCCGAAGCGATTGTCGCTGCCCGCAAGGCGGGAGGGCCGTTCAAGGACCTGTTCGATTTCTGCGAGCGCGTCGATTCATCCGGCTCCAGCAAGGGCGTGGTCGAAACGCTCATCAAGGCGGGGGCGTTCGATTGTTTTGGCGCCAAGCGGGCCCAACTGCTCGCGGTGGCCGAACGTGCGATCCAGGCAGGCCAGTCGCTGGCGGCTGACCGGAAGAGCGGGCAAAAGTCGCTCTTTGGCGGTTTTGAGGAGGAAGCGGCGGCCACGCCAGTCAGTTCCTTGCCCGACGTTCCCGAACTACCCACCAAGGAACTGGCCCAGGGGGAAAAGGAGGTTCTAGGTTTCTATCTCTCGAGCCACCCGCTCGATGAGCACCGCCGCACCCTCCGCACCTACTGCTCGCACACCACGGCAGACACCGGCCGATTGCAAGAGCGGGCCGAAGTGATCCTCGGCGGCATGCTCGCGGCGCTCAAGATGTCGCACACCAAGAATCCCAAACCGGGAGCTCCTTCGAAGTATGCGATGTTCGACCTGGAAGACGTCGACGGCATCATTCGCTGTATCCTCTGGCCCGATGGTTTCGCCGACATGGGACATCTCGTGCAACCGGACGCAATTCTCATCGTCCGCGGAGTGATCGATAAGCGAGGCGGCGAAGAAGCGAACCTGATCGTCAACGAACTCATTCCGCTTAGTGAGCTCGACAGCCGGTATACCACCGGCATCGTCGTGCGGCTGGACGAGAAGGAGCACGGACCCGACTGCCTCGATCGCTTGCGCGAGGTGCTGCGGACCTACCCCGGCAATCACGAGCTGCAACTGCGGATCGTGCTCGAGGACGGCTCCCAGGTGAAGATGAAGACCCATCGCAAACCGGGGGTCGAAATCTGCACCGAGCTGCGAACTCGCCTGGACGACATGTTGGGGCCGAGCAATTACCAGTTGCTCACCACACCCCCTAAGCCGGCATCCGGTCAACAGAACGGCCGCAAGCAGTTCCAGCGGGCTGGCGCACGATAAGGGGCGGGCTCTTTCGCGAGGCTTCTGCGGCAATTAGGCTGGCCGGACAGTGTTTGGTTTGCCTGTTTTCCAAGGGAGTCTCTCGCCGTGCGCCTGCTACGTACCTCTCTCGTAGTTGTTCCCCTTTTGTCCCTGGCCACCGTTTCCGCCGCCTGGTGGGTCGACGAATACAAGAGTGGCATCATTTGGCCGGAGCCGCCGGTCGTCGATCCAGGCCCACAGGGAGGTCCGCCGGCTGACGCCATCGTGCTCTTCGGCGGCGAGAACCTCGACGCCTTCAATGGCGGCGACAAATGGGAAGTGAAGGACGGCGTTGCCACGGCTAAGGGTGGGGGCCTGTCAACCAAGGAAAAATTCGGCGACTGCCAATTGCACGTAGAGTTCGCAACTCCCGAAGAAGTGAAAGGGAGCGGCCAAGGGCGGGGCAACAGCGGCATCTATCTGATGGGCCGCTACGAAGTGCAAATCCTCGACTCCTACGAAAACAAGACCTACTTCGACGGTCAGTGCGGCGCGGTCTATAAGCAGCAGCCGCCGATGGTGAACGTCTCGCGCAAGCCGGGCGAATGGCAGACCTATGACATACTCTTTACCGCTCCTCGTTTCAATGACGATGGCAGCGTGAAGTCCCCCGCCTACGTCACCGTGCTCCACAATGGCGTCGTGATTCATAACCACTACGAGCTGACGGGGGGAACATCGTACATCGAAGCCCCGAAATACACGAAGCACGCCGAGAAGGATCACCTGAACATCCAGTTCCACGGCAACCCCGTGAAGTTCCGCAACATCTGGATTCGCGAAAACGTCCACCCCCTCGTCGGTCAGCCGCCGCAGCCTAAGGATGAAAAGAAGGACGACAAGGCAGCCGACGACAAGCAGGACAAACCGTCAGAGAAGAAGTCCGACTACAAGCCGGCAAAGTATAACAAGTCGGACGACAAGAAGTCCGACGACGCCAAGTCGGACGAGAAAAAAGACGACAAGCCGTCGGAAGAACAGAAGTCCGAGGAAAAGCCAGCCGACGAGAAGAAGCCGGAATAGTCCGGCCCACGGCTCCAACTCTGTGGTCTACTGCGATTCTTGGGGCGAGCGGCGCTGTCCGACCTCGCCCCATATTTCTTGCAGCAGCTCGAACGTCGCCTTGTCGTGGCGTTTGAGTTCGCCTCGGACAAACGGAAAGAAATCGTTCGTCCCGATATAAGCCTCGGTCATCTCGGCGAAGAACTCCTTGTGGTTGGTGAGCGCGTAATGCTTACGCTCATCCCCCACGACGTGCAGGACGCTATCGTAGAGTCCTTCCTTCTTCACCCGCTCGTGGGCTTCTTCGATCTCGCGATGATCGAACCCAAGCACGCGGTCGTGGTAGGCGTGGGCCAACTCGTGCAGGATCGCCCACGGTTGCTCGTTCGTGTGGCGAGGGCTCACGAAGTACCTGGCATCGGGCAGGTGCACCGCCTTGGCCATCTCGCCGTGATGCCCGTGCTGCACCAACCAGTCGCGGCTCGGGTGATACTGCAAATTCCGCAGCGGTGAATCGAGATCGATCCACAGCGGCACCTTCGTGAGCTCGCGAAGCCGATCTTCAGCGACCAGCAGCCGAATCGAGTAGAGCTGGTTGCCCACCAGCCGGAGCGTCTGTTGCCGGAGTTCCTCGTGCTCCTTCTCGTAGAGTTTTGGGCTGACATGACAGGTCCAGCCCTCGAGCGACTCGATGCGGTACTGATCGACCGGAGGGGCGGTCGGCTGCTTCGGGCTCCCCTCGGCGGCAATGCTTAACGAAACAATGCCGATCGCCATCACCGCGCCCAGCCATGTGGCGGGTGCCCAGCTCCGCATTGCTCGCATCGCACGCTCTCCAGCAGTTGGTGCGTCTCAATCGCACTGCTACTTCAAGTTTGAGAGAAACTCCACCAGGTCTCGCAGTTCGCTTCGGTTGAGGTGCTTGGTCAGGTCTTCGGGCATCGCCGACTTCCCCTCCTTCCGCTCCTCGATGTCCTCCTTGGCCACGCTGATCAGCTTCGCCTCGGCGGTCATCAGATCGATCCGCTCATTGTCCTCATACTTCACGATGCCGGTATGCACCCGGCCTTCCACGTCGAGGAGCACGGCGGTCTCGAAGTTCTTGGCAATCGTCTTGTTCGGCAGGACAACCGCCTCGAGCAAGTACGATCGCTGCTTCTGCTGAGCGATCTTCGAGAGCTCCGGTCCCACGTCGCCTCCCGTTTCGTTCACCTTGTGGCAGCGAACGCACGAAACCTGAGCCCGCTCGAAGAAAATCTTCCGGCCGTTCTCGATGTCGCCACCCTCCAGGCACTCCTGGAAGCTCGCGAGCGGATCGTCCTTCGACCGGCTGGCGTCGTAGCGCGCCAGTTTGTCCTTGATCTCCTTCGCCGATCGCTGTCGGGCAGCTTCGATCAGGTCGAGATGCGTATCGACGGGCAGTTTTCCTTCCAGAAGCTTGTCGAGAGCTTGCGATACGATCTCATCGGTCCCCGGCTGGGTGAATTGGGCAAGCGTTGCAAGGGCCTGCTGCCGCTCGATCTTGTCACCGTCGAAAACAGCCTCTTTGAGCGGAGCCACCGCGTCGGCAGGCTTCAGCATTGTTAGAGCAGTCCTAGCCGCGGCTCGCACGTACGAGTCGCCATCCTTCAAGCCGGCGGCAACCGCCCCCTCTGCCTTGGCGTCTTTGAGCGAGACGAGAGCCACGAGCGCTTCGCCCCTGACCTTGCCGGGCATCGATGAATCTTGAGTCAGCGAGAGCAGCGCCGGACCGACTTCCTGAATGCCAAGATCGGCGGCCACTTTGGCGGCTTCGGCCCGCACCTTCTGTGATCCGGTAAACAACCCCGGCAGCACCGGCTTCATCGCGCTGACGGCGATTTCCGTCGGCCGATCGGCCAGCGGCCGCCACATTCCCAGCACGCGATCTCGCGGCGAAGGCTTGGCCCAATCGCCGAGCATCTGTAGCGCCTCAATCCGGAGAGTTTCCGGAGCATCCGCGTTGGCAGCATAAGCGGCCACCGCTGCAGCCGCCTCGGGAGTGCCGAGTCGGAAGTTGGCGTTGAGTACCCGTCGCAGCAAAGCGTCGTCGGTCGTCGGCCGATTAATCAGCGCGGCCAGTTGCGGCAGCGCCACTTCGATCGGCTTGTCATGAATCGCCCGCGCCGCCTCCACAACAACGAGCGGATCGCTGTCATTGAGCAATTGAGCGACCTTGTCCGACTTCAGCCGCCGCAGCGCGAGCACCACGCCCAGCCGGGCCGCGGCACTGTCGTGACCAATGGCCTCGGCCAATGCCTCTTCACTGCCGGCAGAGCCGACCAACCCCATCACGTAACCATGTCGCAGCACAGCATCCGCATTGGCATTCTCGTCGAGCGCGCTTAGCAGCGCTGGGATCGCATCCCTCTGCCCAATCTGTCCAAGGCTGACGGCCGCAAAGTATCGCACTCGCGGGCTTTCATCCTGAAGCAATTCGACCAGCGCTGCGTACTGCGATTTCGCCTTGGTTTCGCCGGCGACTTTCGCGGCCTGGGCTCGCACTTCAGCGTCCGCGTCTCCGAGCAAAGCCAGCACGGGCTTCGCCGCCTCGGCAGGCTGCGAACTCCGTCGGGCGAGTTGACCAATTCCCCAAACCGCATGCAGCCGGGCAAGTTGGTTGTCGCTCTTCGCCGCCACCTGAGCGAGCAGATCACTCGCTTGCTTCTCGACCAAGGCAAACTGAGCTCCCTGCCGAACGCGACGATCGGCATGCGACAGCAGTTTCACCAGTTCGTCCGGCGAACGCTTGTCAAAGCCTTCTCGCAGCAGTTGCTTCAGTTCCTTCACGGCTGCCGCGGTCGATTTGTCCTTCGTCGAGAACCGATAGATGCGGCCTTTGCCTTCGCCGTTCCAGCCGTTCACCCAGTCGCTTAGGTAGATCGCTCCATCGGGCCCAAAGTCGACATCGGTCGCCAGGACGCTCCACAGAGTTTCCTCGGCATCGACCATCTCGAACGACGCCCCCTTGGGCTTCACGCGAAACGTCCGCACGCCGCTGTTGCTCGGTCCGCCGCGGAAATCGCAGAGAAAGAACCGATCGGCAAAATGCTCCGGCAAGCCAACGCCCGGATAGTGGGCGAGTCCCGACGGGCCGCTCGCAAAGTTCACGATCGGCGGCACGATGTAGGCCGGCTGGCCTTCGTGCTGCGGATGCCAGATCTTCTCACGATTGAACGGTCCGCGATCGGGCAGGTATTGATACGCCATCCGCCAACCCGTATCGCCCCCTTCGACCACATACACCCAGCGAGCCTGGTCGCCGCTATCGCTGTTGTTGTCGCCGGTGAACAAGTTGCCGTAGTTGTCGAACGCCAGCTCCTGCGGATTCCGCAGGCCGGTCGCAAAGATCTCCAGGTTCGATCCATCCAACTCGCAACGCAGCACGGCCCCCGATTCGGGATTCACGAGCTTCTTGCCTTCCTTGGTTTTTACGTTCAGACCACGATCGCCGATGCTGAAGTACAGCCGGCCGTCGGGACCGATCACCAGCCCGTGCATGTCGTGGCCGCGGAAGGCGAAACGCACGCCGTAGCCATAGTGCAGCGACTCACGCACGTCGGCCTTGCCGTCGTTGTTCTTGTCCTGCAGCAGCCAGAGGTGCGGAATGTTGGTGTAGTAGACATTCCCCTGGTGAAAGAGGACTCCGGCGCCGGTCCCATCGAGGATGTCATTGAACCGATCGGCAAACACGGTCGCCTTGTCGGCCTTGCCGTCGCCGTCGGTGTCTTCGAGCAGGCGAATCCGATCGTCGTGCTTCGTATAGTCGGCTGCCTTTTCGCCGAGGTGCTTTTTGATGTAGGCGAGGCGGTCCTCGACGGTCATCGCCGCCAGGTCATCGTTCAGCCAGTGGTCGTGGCCGCGGTTGTCCTCGACACCCTTGCCCTGGCGGAACGTTTCGCAGACGAAAATCCGCCCCTGGTTGTCCACGTAGAAGGCCACCGGATTGGCCAGCAGCGGCTCGGCGGCGACCAGTTCCCCTTTCAGGCTCTCAGGAACTTTGAAGCCCCCCAGGGCCTGCTCACCCTCGTTCGAGGCCGCGGCAATCGTCGCCTCGGTCGGCGGCGGAACCTCTTGGCCGGGAACGGCAAAGCAGGGCAGGGGCGACACGAAAAACAAAACGAGCGCACACCGACAAACAAACGGACAACGCATCTTCAAATCCCAAGGAGCTTGCGGCACGCAGGCAGATAGCCGCCGCAGCGAATAAGGAAGGGCCAGGCCGGCAGGAATCCTTGAGACTACTCGGCCCGAAGCCGTTTGACAACAAATCGGCGGGCCTACGTAGCCTTACGGCAGGGGAAATTCGCCGGCTGTGCCGCACGGGTTCTACAACAGATCCGCTGCCTCGTCGCAATCAGACTTCCAGCCTGCTGCCTCTTCGAAATACAATACATAACTCAAGTGGTTGTTTTCGCGGAAGGGGGTTCCCTGAAATGGTTTGCGCCAAAACGCCTCTCCGGCTTCACAACCCCTTGCGCAGCCGCACAACAGCCGCGAGTCGCTGCTGCACAACAGCTTTTCACAACACTTACGCTCGGCCCATTCGGCGAGGGGCTTCGCACAACCGCTCCGAACACTCGCACTGAAAATACAACAGCTAGCGCAACCGCCCTGAATGGCGGAACTCTCTGGGAGTACACCGGTTACGGCAAACGGCCTCCATCCGTTCACAACACCTCGCCGTCGGACAACAGCTCCGCCTATCACTCGTATTCAGCCACCCGATTGTCAAAGAACGCCGCCCCGCCCGCGTTCTCTGTCGCTTCCAACTGCGCAGCAGCAAACGGCCCACGCCCGAAAATCCAGGCGAGGGAGATCTGGGTGTATTATAAGAAACTATTAAATACTTGTCAAGCGGCGAGTTTCGGGACATGGGGTTCATCCCAGACCGCCCCAAAAGGCGAGGCTAAAAGGAAGCCGCCCTCGATCAGTCGACCAGTTCGAGCGTCTTCCAATACAGCGGCGAAGGATTCCCCCCGCTATGAACGGCCGACACCGTCAGCCAGCCGTCCTTGCCGGCCGCGGGGGAGAGATCGATCTCGAGGTTCTTCCAGCGGTCGGGATGGGTCTCGTCCTTGATCTCCAGCTCTTGAACCGTCTGCTCGCCGACCTGCACGTGCAGTTTCCACTGCATGCCCGGGTCGGTTCCCACCCGCAGCCGCAGTCGCCGCTTGTTGTCCTCGGGAAGCGAAATCCGCCGCGCCCAGGTCGTCGGCCAACCCGATTGCGAGCGTGTGCCGACGGCATCCTTCTCGCCGTGCACGTCAGTGACCAATCCCGTTTTGTCGCCCCCCATTGCGCTCACCAGCGTCCACGTGGGGACCTTGCTGCGGGCGGCCGATGCAACCGGAAATGGGCAGCTCTGCCAAGCGGCGAGCGACGTTTCCTGGCGTGCTGGCTCGGCGGGTCCGCTCGGCGTCAGCTCGACGACCTCGCGCGTCGGTTCGTGCTGCCCCTTGCCAAAGAAAGTCCAAATCCGCTCCCCCACGCCCACCAGCGGCCCCAGCTTCGGGTCAGCATCAGCCAGCTGCGGAACGACGGCCGACGCCTTCTCCTGGCCATCCGCGGGATCGAGCCACACGAGCCGCGTTTGCAATTGCTTCTCGTTGTCGGGCGACGGTTCCCACGTGGCAACAAGCAACGACGAGTCCGAGAGAATCTGCCATGGATAAACATTGTCGATCGCCCGCCGCCAGCGAACGTCGCCGGTCGCCAGGTCCAGCCCACGAAAGTCTCGCTCGGTGCGAACGACCAGCAGGTCCTTCGCGGCCCCCACGATGCCCAGCACGTCGGGCAGCGTGACGCTCCAGTGCCCCGCTCCCGTTCGCGCATCGACGCATTCGACCGTCCGCACGCCCGGCTGGGCGAGATACAGCCGCTCGCCAACCAGCAGTGGTGGCTGGTAGCGTTGCAGAATCCACCGCGGGTCTTCGTCGGCGGGTACAACGACCTGCCGCCGCACCCATTGCAGCCGGCCCTGCGGATCGAAGGCGATCGTCGCTCCACCGATCGCCGCGACCAGAGCGTCCTCAACCTCCGCCACCTCGCAGCAGGCCCGTGCTCCCCAAGTATTGCGCAGGCGGATCAGGTCGCGCTGCGATTGCACTTCACCCGATTCCGCATCGAGGATGTTCCATCGCAGCAAGCCTTCCTGACCTTCGAGCAGTTGAATGCTCAGCGCCCCGAGCTGGCCGCGAACTACGAGCGGATCGCTGACAAAAAACTCCTTCTCGCTCAGTTTCGTCGTCCAGAGGGTCTTGCCGCTCGACTTCTCCAGGCACACGAGCAGCGGGTTCTCGGTGTACAGCATCCGCACATAGATGTGCTGGCTCGTGACGAGCGGCCGCATCTGGATCAGGGCGAACTGCTGGGCTCGCTGCATCGTCCCTTCGGGCTGCTGGCTTTGCCAGACACGCTGGCCGTCGCTCAGCTTGTAAGCGGCCACCTGGAACCGGTTGCTCACATACATCAGGTCCCCTTCGACGGAGACCGACAATTGCCGGTCGGGCCAGGGAACCCGGAACTGGTTCGTTCGCCGGCCGACTTCTTCGGCTGGCTTGTCTCCGGTGGGACCGTCGAGCCGGCTCCGCTGCGTCGCAGTGAACCCAGCCGGCGGTGGAACGTTCGTTTGCGTTGCTGCGACGACCGCTGACGCCTGGCTGATTCCGGTGTTGCCGCGGCTGCGCATCTCGCCGACGAGCGACTCGAACTGAGCGGCTTCCATCCGCATCTCTCCGAAGGAAACCGGCCCCGTCACCGGCTGACCGACGTCGCGACCGAGCATGGCCGCCGCCAGGCGAATTCGCGGCGAGAGTTCGGCGGTCAGGTTGGGTTGCAATTCAGCGGCTCGTTCGTACTCGACGATGGCTCGCTCAAACCAACCACTCGCCAGGGCCCGATCGCCGAGCCAGCTATGAGCGTCGGCCGCCTCCGCCGTCCCCGAGAACTGCACGGCGGCCAGTTCCACTTCCGACCAATCCCCCGCCGACATTGCGCGGTTCAGTCGCAGCCGCGCCAGCGCCGCAAACCGCTCGCCAAGCGCTTGCTTCAGATCGGGATAGTCCGCCAACATCAACCGCACCGCGACGGGAACCGAGACCAGCAGGTCGCGATCGCGTTGGTAGGGAGCCAGGCCGGGCGCTCCTTCGGGATCGACCGACGTGACCAAGCGTGCTGCGTCGTCCCAGGCTTCGCTATCGAGCACCGCCTGCATTTCGCTCAGCAGGTTGTAGGTCTCCTTGCTCAGGTCCTCGATCAGCGGATGCCGCCAGCCGTCTTTCATCACAGCGATGCCCTGCGATCGATTGCGCTGCGTCGATTCACGCTGGGCGGTCGCTTCGGCCCATTCGAGCAGGGGCGAAACCTGCCGCTGGTGAAAGAAGCGTAATTGCCGTGTCAGCTCGAGCGTCTGCTCGGGGGGCAGATCGTTGACCGCAGCGATCATCTCCCAGCGAATCGAGCGCTCCGTCGGCGGGGGCGCTTGCTGCCAGGTGTTGACGGGGGCCGACATGGCGGACCGCCGGACCGTGGCCCAAGGGGGCGACCCTTGCTCGTCGTACGCCTGCAGGCCCACTTTCAAATAGCGATGGGGCAACCCGATCCGCATGGCGCCGTTGTCGCGCAGGTCCCAGGCGAGCAGCATTGCGTCGTCG
>JAEZAS010000530.1 GCA_023430365.1 Planctomycetota bacterium | reverse complement strand
GCGTAGGTTCCCTCGTCTCCCAGGGCCCGAATCGTGCTCCAGCGGCTGCGATCGTTGGCGCTGAGAAAGGGGGAGGGATGCTTGCGATCGGACGACTCGACGCGCATGATCCGCGCCGTCAGGCTGCTCAGAGCAATCGTGATCAGCAGCAGGTAGATCGACCAACGCAGGCTGGCGCGTTTGGCCGACACACTGAGCGATTCGGCGGGAGCGCTCATGACGGCTTCTTTTCCGCGGGCGGGAGCCGCACGCGCGACTTGACGGAATAGGTGACCGTATTGCGGCCGTAGTAGGCCGTGAAGAGCTCGGCGAGGAAGCCGATCGAGATGAACTGGGCCCCCAGCAGCAGAGCCCCCATCGAGTAAATCATCGCCGGCCGCTCGTGCAGATCAGGCAGGTTCCAGGCGGGGACCGACTTGTCGATGACCCAGTAGATCGCCAGGTAAAACAACCCGAGAAAACCGAGCAGGAACGAGATGATTCCGAGCGTTCCCAGCAAGTGCTGCGGCCGCTGATCGAATCCCGTCAGGAAGTACACCGTCAGCAGGTCGAGGAAGCCCTTCACGATCCGGGTCACGCCGTATTTGGATCGACCGAACTTGCGCGCCCGATGATTGACGACAATCTCTCCCACCTTCCAGCCGCGGGCCGCCGCCAGCACCGGGACAAAGCGGTGCAATTCGCCGTACAGCCGGACCTCGTCAAAAATCTCGCGGCGATAACACTTGAAGCCGCAGTTATGGTCGTGCAGCCGCACGCCGGTCAGATAGCCGACGAGCCAGTTGAACACGCGCGACGGCCCCACCTTGTGCCACGGGTCGTGACGGACCTGCTTCCAGCCGCTGACGCAATCGAGACCGTCCGCTTCCATCTTGGCCAGAAACCGGGGAATCTCCTGCGGATCGTCCTGCAGGTCGGCGTCGAGGGTGAATATCAATTCCCCCTGGGCCGCATCGAAACCGGCGCTCAGCGCGGCGGCCTTGCCGAAGTTGCGACGGAAGCGGATTCCCTTCACGCACGAGTCGAGCGCCGATAATCGCTCGATCTCATCCCACGAGCCATCAGTCGATCCGTCGTCGACGAAGATGACTTCCAGGTCGTAGTTCTCGGCCTTCGCAACATCGCTGAGCTCGGCAAACAGCCGCGGCAGGCTCTCGACTTCGTTGAAAACGGGTATGACGGCAGTAAGCATTCGACCAGCAAGAGCAAGAGGCGGCGGAGAAGGAACAGAATCTAACATAATCGATCGCGTCCGGCGAAGAACGTCACGCCTTGGCTGGGCGGGCTGATGCGGAACAAACGTGGGCTATAATGGCCGCAAAATCGTTCTTGTCGCCAAAAAGCAACGGCTGAACGCCCGCCGAAGTCGCCTCCAGAAACGGAACTCGCCTTTGTACGAGATCACCCGCATCCTGCTGCTCACCGCTCATCTGCTGTGCGTCAACGTGGCATCCGGGGCTCCGCTGCTCTGCATTTGGCTCGAGTGGCGGCGCTCGCGCACCAGCGGCGAAGCGATTCGCTACCTCGCCAGCGGCTCAGTCCTGGGTCTGCTCATTGGGGGGGCGATCGGCTTGCTCCTGGGGCTGCTGGAATGGGACGCAAGCTACCAGAACGTTTGGACGGTCCAACTGGGGCGGCGGGTGTTCTTCGGCGTGCTCGAGTTGTTGTTCTCAGCGGCCCTGCTGGCGATCTATTGGTTCTGGCGCAAGCGGGACGAGGCGCCAGCCTGGCTGTCGGCGGCGCGCACGCTGCTGCCCCTGGTGGCGGCTACCAACCTGATGTATCACTTTCCGCTGCTGTTCTTCAGCGGACAGCGACTGCTCGATCAGCCGACAGACTCGGCGCCGCTCACCGGGGCGGAGATCCGAAGCCTCATGTTCTCCGGCGAGATTCCCGCGCTGACCGTTCACTTCATCGTCGCGTCGGTCGCCGTGGCTGGGCTTATGCTGGCTCACCTCGCCCTCCGCTGGGGACGACTCGGTCGCGAGGAGGACGCCCGCTGGGCCGCCGTGGCTGGCGGTCGCTGGGCGTTGGGGGCGACGCTGTTGCAACTCCCCGTCGGCTTGTGGACGCTCGTCGCGCTGCCTCGACCGATGCAGAACGAGTTGGTCGGCAGCAACCCGGTCGGACTCGTGTTGTTCGCTTCGTCCATGGTCGCGGCCCTGTGGCTGACGCGCGAACTGGTCAATCTGGCGCTGGGAGAGGCGGACCGAAAGACGATAATGCGCTCGGCCACGGCCATGCTTCTGACGATCACACTCATGACCTCCGCGCATGAAATCGCGCGCGGCAAACGGCAGCAGGTCAATCACTCGAACCGCGGTTCGCAAACCGCTTCCCCGACGACTCCATGACGCTTTCAACGATCACGATCCAGGACACCGCAGCCGGTTCATCCGCCGAGATTGTTCCCGGCCTGGGCTTCAACTGCTTTCGCTTTACCACGGTCCGCGATGGGAAGGCCATTGATTGGCTGTGGTCCGATCCTGAGTTTCTGATCGGCACCACACGGCCCAGCCGGAGCGGCATTCCGCTGCTCTTTCCGCACCCAGGTCGCGTCGCGGGCGCGAAATTCGAATGGGAGGGCCAATCGTACTGCCTGGAGCCCATGGATGGGCAGGGAAACGGCATTCATGGCTTCGTGCACACAAGGCCGTGGCGCGTCGTCGAGCAGGCCGAAAACCGCGTCCGCGGCGAGTTCCAGGCCTCGATCGACGCGCCGGCGCTTCTCCAGCGAGAGCCGGCCGACGGCGAGCAATGGCCGGCTGATTTTCGCCTCACGGCGGAATACAGCCTGAGCGGCAGCACGCTCGGCCTGCGGCTGACGGTGGAGAATCCGTCGGACCGGACGCTTCCTTTCAGTCTTGGCGCCCATCCGTACTTTCGCGTGCCGCAGGCTGGCCCTTCGGCGGACACCTGCGTCGTGCGGATGCCGATCAGCCAGCGGTGGGAAATCGAAAACCTGCTGCCGACCGGTCGGAAGCTGCCGCTGGCCGATGCGGCCGAGTTCGCCGCCGGAAAGCCGTTCGGCGAGTTGCATCTCGACGATCCGTTCAGCGGCCTCGCGTCGAGTGGCGGCGAGGTCCAGGCGAGCGTGAGCGATCCGGAGGGACAAACCCGGCTTGTGCTCAAGTTCGATGACACGTTCCGCGAGATCGTCGCTTTCACGCCGCCGCACCGGCAAGCGATCTGCATCGAGCCCTACACCGCCGCGCCCGATGCGATCCATCTGAATCCGCGGGGCGTCGACGCGGGCCTTCGCGTCCTTCAGCCGGGCGAGTCGTTTGCAGCCACCATCCTGCTGACCGCGGAGCAATGAACCGCGAACTCGCGCTCGCTGGGCTGCCGACGCCTTCGCGTTCCGCGCAAAAAGAAAACCGGGCGAACCGCTTGGGTTCACCCGGTTTCAGGTTCATACGGCAGCGTCTTCGCTATGAGATAGCAAGCGCTACGTGCGACTACTGGGCGCTGGGCAGTTCGCCACCCTTGAGCATCTCGCCGAACGACTTGCCGCCCGCCGACTTCTCGGCTTCGGCCTTGGCGAGACCTTCCTGGACGTACTTCTTGGCGGCGTCGGCGTCGGCCTTCACGGTCTCGTAGTCCTTCTTGGTCAGGTACTTGCCGACGGCCTTGCCGTACTCGTTCTTGTCCTTCTTGCTCTTGCCGAAGTGGCAGACGTTGCACTTGGCCGTGCCGACCGCTTCCACAAACGCTGCATTCCCATTGCCTTCGACGTACTTCGCGGTCCATTCCTTATTGAATGGCGGCAGAGCCGAGGCCTGGCTCACGCACAGGGCAACGGCGACGCAGCCCAGCACGAACATCATGCAAACTTTCTTCATCGTCTCTCTCCGAGGTTAGGAAACAACTGCCGTAGAGGCGGTTACGGTAGAAGGCCAGCCCAGGATGGACCGCCGGTTATATCGCATAGGTAAGATAGATCGGGTGGGCAGGCTGTCAAAGTAAAGCCTGTTTCTGACCGTGTCAAGCTTTCATTGCCTACGCGGCCACCCGGCGAAAGTTCAAAAGAAACTTTGGGCTTGAAACCGTAACCTGCTGGAATTATGGGATTTAGCTGCGTCGCAACAGCCGCCCGCGAAGGCCCTCGGGGGAGCCGGGCGCTATTGGGTTTGGCGGCCCGCCTCGGCCAGACTGCGGATGATGCAGTCGGCCACGCCCGCCGTGTTCAATTCGAGCGCCACTTCCATGTCGCCACGGCTGCGGCTGTTGGGCCGGCGGTCGAAAACCGTCATGCCCGTCGTGAGTTCGCCGGAGATTTCCACGTCTCCGGCAAGTTCGCTCATCGCGAACAACTCGGGATGCATCGCGGCCACCATGGCCACGGTATCGGTGAGCAGGATGTTCTCCAGCCCCAACGATTGGCGCGAGGCGCGGAACTGATACGGCAGAATCCGTCGCAGCAGTCGCCCGGCCCGCGAATCCTCGCTCGGCAGTTGCTCCATCAGGTCGAAGTTCCAACCGACCTGGCTGGTCACGTCCAAGGGAATGAGCGTCTTGGTCGTCGCTGAGCGGAAAATCGATCGCGCGCTGAACGGATCGTAGTAGATATTGAACTCGGCACAGGGCGTCACGTTGCCAACGCAATTGGCGCTGCCGCCGGCGATCACGATCCGACCGATTTCGTTCGCAAAATTGGGATCGCGCTGCAGCGCCCGGGCAACGTTGGTCAGCGGCCCCAGGCAGATGAGAGTGATCTCGTTCGGCGCCGCGTGCACTTCGTCGCAGAGCAGCTTTTCCGAGGGATGTTGCCGGGCCAGCTGCGACACCGCGAACCCCGCGTTGCCCAGGCCGTCCTCGCCGCAGATGTGCCGCTGGTCGACGGCTGGGCCGCTCTCGGCCGGTGTGGCGGAACCAATCCGCGGATACCGCGGCGGATCCAATTGCTCGACGATCGCCTGGACGTTCAGATTGGCACATTCGGCCGGCACGTTGCCGGCGACGGACGTGATGGCGACCACCTCCAGCCGGGGGTCGAATAGCGCCATGCAAAGCGCGACGGCATCGTCAATCCCTGGGTCGCAGTCGATAATCACTTTGCGCGGCATGCTCGGCCTCTCAGATTGTTGCTACGGCTAGTTTTACGCCGATTCCCGTCCAGCGACAAGGCGACGCTTCGCCGACGGGGTGAGCCGAGTTTCCGCGAAGACTGCGCCGGGCTGTACCTGCGCCGCGGCCGAGTGAACCGTGGACCGTCGGTTCGGCGAAACTAGGCTCGGTTCTTCCGCTGACGGCGAACCGAGGGGGCGGCTCGTGATAGTATGGGGCGATGCGCTCCTCTCATGTGGTCCTGGAGCATGCTGGACATTTTGGGTCGAGGAAACTGTGATCGCTGAACATCTGAAGCGCCTGGCGGCCGGGCAAAACCTATCGCTGGAAGAAGCGACCGCGGCCTTCGACCTGGTGATGTCGGGACAGTGCAGTGAGGAAGAAATCTCCGCGCTGCTGCTCGGGCTGCGTGAAAAGGGGGAGACGGTCGACGAAGTGGCCGGGGCGGCCCGATCGCTGCGCAAGCACATGACTCCTGTCCGCACGCGGCGGACCGGTTTGGTCGACACGTGCGGAACGGGCGGCGACGGGAGCGGAACGTTCAACATCAGCACGGCCGCAGCCATCGTCACGGCTGCGGCTGGGGTGCCGGTCGCCAAGCACGGCAATCGGAGCATCAGCAGCCGGTCGGGCTCTGCCGATGTACTCGCGGAGCTGGGGGTGAATGTCGAAGCGTCGGTCGCGTGTGTCGAGCAGTGCCTCGACGAGATCGGAATTTGCTTCTGCTTCGCCCCCCATCTGCATCCGGCGATGAAGCACGTCGGCTCGGTGCGCAAAAAGCTCGGCGTACCGACGGTGTTTAACCTGCTCGGTCCCCTGTGCAACCCAGCCCAAGCGCCGTACCAGGTGCTCGGCGTTGGCAAGCCTCATTTGCATCGGCTGATGGCTGAGGCGCTCGCGCGGGTCGGTGTCGAGCGAGCGGTGGTCGTCTGCGGCGGCGATGGACTCGATGAAGTGACCCTGTCGGGACCAACGACGGTCCTCAAAATCGAGAATGGGGAGGTCCATGAGTTCCAGTGGACCCCAGCCAACTTTGGCCTCGAGCCCGCGGGGCGCGAGACGATGCTGATCGACGGCCCCGAAGCGAGCGCCGCGATGATTCGCCGCGTGCTCGACGGCGAAAAGGGCCCGCCACGCGATATTGTGATCCTCAACGCAGCGGCGGCGATCTTCATCGCCGGCGCCGCGCCCACTCCCCGCGCCGCCGCCGAAAAAGCCGCCGAAGCCATCGACAACGGCGCCGCGAAGAATCTACTCACACGCTTCGCCGAACTGAGTCATCGAACTTAGGACCATCGCATGAACATCAAACGGCATCTGGTGGCGCTACTCGTTGCGCTGGTGCTGCCGCTGAAGGGGATGGGGGCTGAGAAGTCGATTGAAGTGGATGTGGCGGTTTACTGCGCCACGCCATCGGGCATCATGGCGGCGATTGCCGTGCAGCGCGAGGGGCAAACGGTTGTCATCGTGGAGCCGTCGCGTTGGGTGGGGGGCATTTTGGGGGCTGGGCTGAAGCCGATTCAGGACTGTCCCAACTTTGAAGCGACCGGGGGCATGACGCGGACGCTGCTCAACTCGCTCGGCCAGTCGGGCGGGAGCCTGACGAATGACCCTCGCGCGCTGAACCCGGCGGCGCTCCGGGACGACTTCGCCGCGCTGCTCAAAGAGCGCAAGATCGACGTAGTGTTCGAGCACCGCGTGGCCGAAGTCGAGAACGACGGGAGTAAGATCGTCGCGGCGTCGTTCGATCTGGCTCCGTTCGACCAACTCGGTTGTCCGCCCGTGGAGCCGACGGTGCGGGGCAACCTGCGCGTGAAAGCCAAAGTGTTCATCGACGCCAGCTACGAGGGGGATTTGCTGGCGCGGGCTGGCGTGTCGTACCGCGTGGGGCGCGAAGCGGCGGACGAGTTCGACGAACCGTACGCCGGTGTTCAGCCGCCGATGGAACTTGCTCCGATCGATCCGTTTGTGGAACCCGGCAATCGGGCGTCGGGGCTGCTGAAGCACGTGGAAAACGACCATGCCAAACCGATCGGTGCGGCGGACGGATACACGCAGGCGTACAACTATCGGTACTACACCACGTCGGCCCCGAAGCATCGTTTGCCGATCACGCCGCCGGAGAATTACAACCCGCGCGACTTTGAGTTGGTCGGCCGATATGTCGAGCATCTCGTCGAGACGATCGACAACAAGGACGCCCTTCGCCGCCGGCTGGTGGGCATTTGCCCCGGCTGGATGAATTCGGGGGAATGGAATTATCAGCGAAGCTCGCTGTTCTCGCTCGCGCCGCTCGGCATCAGCCAGCGTTACGCGGACGGCGACCACGCGACGCGCGCACAGGTTTGGAAGGAGCATCAGGACTATCTGCGCGGGCTGTTCGCCTTCATGCGAACCGACGAGCGGGTACCCGAGTGGTATCGGGATGAACTCGCCGAGCTGGGCCTCGACGGTCGGGCGCATCCTGAGACGCTGGGCTGGCCGCATCAGTTGTACGTGCGCGTGGCACGACGGCTAAAGGGGCGATACACGATCACGGCGCACGACGTCTACAACAAGGCGACGGTCGACGATCCGATCGGCCTGGCCCAGTACGGCATCGATACGTATCCGTCGCGGCGGATCTGGTTCGAGCAGGATGGCCAGGTGTTTGTCGGCATCGAGGGCAAGATGTTCATCGGCGACGCCAAGGGGCCGACGAACGTGCCATACCCGATTCCGTATCGGGCAATCACGCCGGTCCGTGGCGAGTGTTCGAACTTGCTTGTGCCGGTTTGCTTTTCCGCAACGCATCTGGGTTATGCGTCGGCGCGGATGGAACCGGTGTTCATGATCTGCGGCGAGTCGGCTGGCATTGCCGCGTGTCATGCGATTCAGCAACACAAGAGTGTGCAAGAGATCGACATGGCTGGCTATCGGCGGGCGCTCGAGGCGGCAGGGCACAAGCTGACGTGGGACCCGAGCGTGGACCGTTCGACGGCCGAAGATAAGCGGCGAGGTTTCAGCTACAAGACGCTGCTGAGCGAATGCGACACCGACAAGAGTGGCGGTGTCTCCAAGCCCGAATGGGAGGCAGCCAAGGGGGAACACGCCTGGCTGTTCGGGTTCATCGACAAGAACGGCGATGGCCAGATCGATCAGCCGGAGTATGAGGCGTTTCAGGCGTACAAGCAAAAGAACCCGGACTGGCCGAAGCTGCGCGAGAAGTTGAAGCAGTAGGGGGCGGCGGCAGCGCGGGGCTAGTGGAGGCCGCCTTGTGGTGGGGACCTCCCTCCCCCTTACCCTCTCCCGGAGGGAGAGGGGATGACTTGTCGGCTGCGCCTCGCTGAGAGCATAGCGCCCTTTGACTCCGCCCTCTTAGCTCTTGTCCTTCCTCCCCTAATCCCTTTTCTCTCCGCCCTTACTTCACCGGCAGACCGGTCTTAGCTGGAGCGGTTCCGTTCATGCCGTCCGCTTGCGGAGCGGCGATGGGGCGGGGTTGGCTGGGCGAGAGCGCGTCGTGTAGATCGATCTGGCGGATGGCCACTTCGGCGGTCACGAGCGACCGCAGATACTCCACCGTCTCGTCGACCACGTCGGCCTGAACGAGCAGCAGCTCGCCCGGCTTCACGGCGTTGAGCGCTTGCTCGCAAGCGGTCTTCCAGCCGGTGATCTGCTGGATATCTCGCACGCGCTGACCTTGTTCAAGCCCTTGGCGGAACAGGGCGATGATTTCGCCCGGCTGCCGGCCACGCAGGTAGTGGTCTTCGTAGACGATCACGCGGTCGAAGGCGTCGCCGAGCAACTGTCCCTGGCGGACCAGGTCTTCGTCGCGTCGATCCCCCGCGGCTGAGTACACAGCCAGGCGTTTCTCGTGCGGGAACTGGCCGATCACATCGAGCAGCGCGAGGAGCGACGAGGGATTATGACCGTAGTCGACAATCACCGTTGCGCCGTTGATATCGAACAGATTGAAGCGCCCCGGCGATTTGCCGATGCTGGCGGCAAACGTCTCGAGGCCCGTGCGAATCACTTCGGCGGGAGTTCCCAACGCCCAGCAGGCGGCCGCCGCGGCAAGCACGTTTTCGACTTGGAACGAGACGCGGCCGCCGTGCGTGAGGGGAATTCGCTCCAAGGAGAGAAGCGAAAACTCCGACGGACCATCGGCGAGCACCACCGCGTTGTCGCGGACAAAGACGACGCGTCCGCCGGCTTCACGCCGCTGCACGATCGTCGGATTGGCGGCGTCGAGGGCGAAGAACACGACCGTGCCAGGGCATTTCGTCGCCATCTCGGCAACCAGAGGATCGGCGGCGTTGAGCACAGCCGCGCCGCTGGGCGCCACGGCCTCGACGATCACCCGCTTCACGCGGGCCAGTTTCTCGAGCGTGTCGATGTCGTGCAGGCCGAGGTGATCGCCTTCGCCAATGTTGGTGACGACGGCCACATCGCACTTGTCGAACGCCAGGCCTTCGCGGAGGATGCCGCCGCGAGCCGTTTCGAACACAGCCGCTTCGACGTTCGGGTTCAACAGCACCGCGCGGGCGCTCTTGGGGCCGCTGCAATCGTCGGCATCGATGCGGCGATGGCCGATGTAGATGCCGTCGGTGCAAGTCATGCCGACCATCCGGCCGGTTACGCCCAGGATGTGGGCGACGAGCCGCGTCGTGGTCGTTTTGCCATTCACGCCGGTGACGGCAACGATCGGAATGCGGCCGTCTTCGTCGTGCGGGAACAAGGTATCGACGATCGCCTCGGCGACCGGGCGTGGTTTGCCGCCCGAGGGCTCCAGGTGCATACGCAGGCCGGGGCCTGCGTTCACCTCGCACACGATTCCGCCTTGCTCATTGAGCGGCTGGCGGATGTCCTGCGCGATGATGTCGACCCCCGCCACATCGAGGCCGATCACGCGGGCCGCATCGACGGCCTGCTCGGCGACGGACGGATGCACCTCGTCGGTGACGTCGACCGCGGTGCCGCCGGTGCTCAGGTTGGCGTTGCGGCGAATGAGCACTTCCTGGCCAGCGGCTGGAACGGAATCGGGCGAAAAGCCCTGCTCGGCGAGGACGCTGCAGGCGATCGGATCGAGCTTGATGACGCTGAGCACGGTCGAGTGACCGTCGCTTCGACGCGGATCCTTGTTCACCTCGGCAACCAGTTCCGCAATCGTCGACTTGCCGTCGCCGAAAACCTTCGGCGGATCGCGGCGAGCGGCGGCGACCACTTTGTTGCCAATCACGAGCACGCGGTGATCGGCGCCGGGCGAGTATTTCTCGACGACGATCTCGCGTCCTTCCTGGCGCGCCGTCTCGTAGGCGGCGACCACTTGTTCACGCGTGGTCAGATTGGTCGCCACGCCTCGGCCGTGATTGCCAAATTGAGGCTTCACGACGACGGGCACACCGATGTCTTCGGCGGCTTCCCAAGCGTCGTCGGCGCTAGTCACCGTGCGACCGCTGGGCACCGGCACACCGACGGCTGCGAGCAGCTGACGCGTGAGTTGCTTGTCCTGGGCGATCGCTTCGGCAATGGCGCCGGTGCGGTCGGTTTCGGCGGCGATGATCCGCCGCTGCTTGTGACCGTGACCGAACACGACCAGGCTGCCGTTGTTCAGGCGACGGTGAGGCACATTGCGTTTGACGGCGGCCTGAACGATCGCCGCGGTGCTCGGACCGAGACACGATTCGTGGACGATCTCGCGCAGGCGAGCCACTTCTTCGTTCACATCGAACGGTTGATCGAGCACAGCCGCCATGCAGAGGCGACGTCCCGTTTCGACCGCCGCGCGGGCGACCGTTTCGTCGAGATATTCGATGGCGACTTTGTAGACGCCTTCTTCACTCGTTTCACGAGCCCGGCCGAAGCCGACTTCGTTTCCGGCGAGCGACTGCAGCTCGAGCGTGACGTGCTCGAGGATATGCGCCAGGTAAGTGCCGCGATCGAGGCGGACGAAAAAGCCGCCCCGCTCGCCGACGCTGCAGCGATGTTCGATCATCGTCGGCAGCCACGATTTCAGGCGGTCGTTGAATCCAGGAATCATTTCCGACGAGGTGTCCTTCCACTCGCCGAGGTCAACCCAGGCCTCAAGCACCGGGAAGTTGGCCCAATAATTGGGCCCACGAAGGGCCAGAACTTTGCGGAATTCCATAATTGTGGGAGAGAGCTTCTCTGTTCGCGTGGTTTGCAGGTGACTCGCAGGGCAACATCCAGCCCCACTTCGCTGATGACCGGGCGCAGCGGAACTCACCAAACGGCCAGCTGGTGAGGAACAAATCCAGGTGGTCGGCGGGCTGCCCCTCGCACATGCGGTTCAGGGGCGGCGAGCCGAAAGGTATGTGGCGTCAATCAGGAAGGACCAAGGCGATCAAAAGTAAGGCTGCTGCAAAGTGAAATGCTTGGTTAGAGGGCGGAGTTGAATCGGCCAATCCAGCCGCTCGCTCCGCGGCCCGACTCGAGGATGGCAACTACCCCGCAGCCCAGTACGCAGCGCGAATTTCGATGGTTCTTTGACCGAAGCAAATGCCATGCGAGACGACGAAAAACCGCTCAGAATCGGTCGTAAGTCGTTCAGGCGTTTTGAATAGCGTTTCACAGGAGAGTGCGACCGGGAGTGGTCGCAACCGGGTCGCTTTTTACGACAGGTGGCAATTTCTACCATATATCGACATCAACCCGGGCCCACCGCAGGGGATGGCCAAAATGTGCCGAATGCCTCGGAATGCCGTCTGCTCGCGATGTGCGGCGCAGGCCGATCGCATCCTCGCTGGAATCCTGCCGCCGACTCGCGGCTCGACTGCCGACTGGCTCAAGAGAATAGGTTGGTTGGATCGATCCTAACCGAGAAGCGCCCGCTTCGCGCCGTCCATGTCGCCTGCACCAATTACCTCGCTTTTGCCTAACCCGCAATCAACCGAACTTGTGCATCTATTATGGTCTTCCGGTCAGGTGCTGCCAGATGGAGCGTCCTGAATTCCGAAAATTCCGAACTATCGGCGCCTCCGTCGCGAAAGACTCGTACCGTTCCTATGATGAGTATGAGCTGGCGCGTAACGATCGTTACGACCGCACCTCAGAATCCGATCGCAGCCCGCCACACCGATGGACTCGTCCGCCAACGCTAATCTTCCCGCCGCTTGGGAATCCGACGTCGCCGCTCACCTCTTACCAGGCGAAGTCGTGCACGCCTGGCTGGAACCCGACCTGAGCGATAAGTTCCACTACGCCAAAGGGTTAGTGGCGATCACCGAGCGCCGGCTCCTGGCCTGGGACGCTCCTGGCGGAAGCCAGCCGCAGGTCTGGCAGCTGAGCGACATCGCCTCGTTCCGCCTGAAGGAGCATTTTGGCGTCGGCACGCTCGACGCCCTCGGCCGGACCCAGCTACTGGTTCGCTGGCGATTCACCTCGCGCCAATTTGTCTCGGCCAGCCGGTTCCAAAAACGCGCCACCGCTCAATTGGAAGGGCGTGTCGAGAAGCCGAAGGAGCTGGTGACCGTCTGTCCGTCCTGCGGAAATGTCCTTGGTCCCGACGAGACCGTTTGCTCATCGTGCACTCCGAGCGCTCAGCTGCCGCCGACGCGGTCGCTCCTGCGTCTGTCGCGGTTTGCCCGCCAGCGTATCGGTGTGATCACACTCGGATTCACTTTGACGGTCCTGGGAACGCTGGCGACGCTGGTCCCTCCGTATCTCTCGCGACCCCTGCTCGACGACTATCTGATTCCGTTCCAGACGGCCGTCGAAGCGCGCGATCAGCGGCAGGCCCAATTGGCCGAGCTGACCGAAAAATCGGGAGGCGATCTCAGTCAGCTCAGTGGCGACGACGCCTATCAGGCCCGGCAACTGACCGAAAGCCTCGCCGAGCTGAACGACCAGATCGCAGGGACCAGCTTTGAGGGCATCCAGTGGTTGCTGATCGGCCTCGGAGCAGCCGCGGTTGTCGCCTGGCTCTTGAGTTGGGCCAAGAGCTACGTGCTCGCTTGGGCGAGCGAGCGGATCAGCTCCGATCTGCGTAACGCCAGTTACACCCATCTTCAGCGGCTCTCTCTCGAGTTCTTCGGCGGCAAGCGCACCGGCGATCTCATCTCGCGGATCGGCACCGATAGCGACCGGTTGTGCACCTATCTGTCGCTGCACCTGGTGGAATTCGGCAACGACGTCCTCTCGATCATCTTCACGGCGGTGATCTTGTTTGGGATGGACTGGCGGATGGCGTTTGTCACGCTCCTGCCGTTTCCGTTCATCGCCTGGCTCAGCCAACGGGTGCGCGTGCGCTTGCGACACGGCTTCCTGCATGGCGGACGAGCCTGGTCGGCGATGGTCAGCGTGCTGGCCGATACGATTCCTGGCATCCGGGTCGTGAAGGCGTTCGCTCAGGAGCGGCGCGAAGCGGAACGGTTCCGCCGGGCGAACGACCACGTGCTGCACACGAACGATCGCACGAACCGCGTCTGGTCGTTTTTCGGCCCCATGGTCAGCCTGCTGACCGAGATCGGGCTTTTGATCATCTGGATCTACGCCGCCTGGCGCATTGCCCATCCAGGAACGGCCGCCGCGCTGACCGTGGGCACCTTGATCGCATTTCTGGCGTACATCGGCCGGTTCTACACGCGGCTCGACTCGATGAGTCGCATGCTGACCAACACCCAGCGGGCCGCCGCTTCGGCGCACCGGATTTTCGAAATCCTCGACCGAGTGCCGAGCGTCTCCGAACCGGTCAAGCCGGTCCATCCGGGGCGCGTGCAGGGGCGGATCGAGCTGCGCGACGTGCGGTTCAGCTATGGCACGCGGCAGGTGATCAACGGCGTGTCCCTTTCGATCGAGCCTGGCGAGATGATCGGCCTGGTGGGACCAAGTGGAGCGGGGAAGAGCACCCTCGTGAACCTCGTTTGCCGGTTCTACGATGTGGCTGCCGGGTCAATCACGGTCGACGGGACGGATATTCGCTCGTTTCCGATCGAGGAGTATCGCCGCAACATCGGGATCGTGCTGCAAGAGCCGTTCTTGTTCTACGGCACCATCGCCGACAACATCGCCTACGCCCGCCCCGAGGCGACGCGCGAGGAAGTCATCAACGCAGCCCGCGCCGCCCGCGCGCACGATTTCATCCTGCGATTGCCCGACGGCTACGACTCGATCGTCGGCGAACGCGGTCAATCGCTCTCCGGAGGCGAACGGCAACGAATCTCGATCGCCCGGGCGCTGCTGACCGATCCGCGGATCCTGATCCTCGACGAAGCGACGTCGTCGGTCGACACCGAGACCGAGCGTGAAATCCAGGAGGCGCTCGACGTGCTCGTGCGAGGCAGGACGACGATCGCCATCGCCCACCGCTTGAGCACGCTCCGCAATGCCAACCGGCTCGTGGTGATGGAGGACGGCCTGATCAGCGAGGTCGGTGCGCACGGCGAACTGCTGGAAAAATCGGGAGTCTACGCCCGCTTGCATCAGGCGCAGTATGAACTGGCCGGGGCGGAGGGAGGCTGAGCATGACGCGCGAAACGAGCCCATTTCGACTCTCGCGAAACGAATTCGCCGATCTGATCCTCACCGATGCGGATGGAACCACGCACGTCGGCGTGATGCCGGTGCGGATGTTTCCGTTCACCGATCCGACGCGCTGGATCGCGCTACTCGACAGCCAGCGGCGCGAGGTTGCGACAATCGAGGATTTGAGCCAGTTGCCGGAAGAGATGCAGCGGCTGGTGCTGGACGAGCTGAAGCAGCGAGAATTCCTGCCGGAGATCCGCCGCATCGTCAGCGTCAGCAGCGACACCGAACCGTGCGAATGGAAGGTGGAGACCGACCGGGGCCCCACGTCGTTCATTCTCAAGAGCGAGGACGACATCCGCCGGGTGGCCCCCCATCACTACCTGGTGTCCGATGGGCTGGGACAGCGGTACGTCGTGAGCGACACCCGCCAGCTCGATTCGTTCAGCCGGCGGGTGATGGAGGAGTATTCGTAGCTTCCAGTTCTCGAAAGCTCTCGTTCCCACGCTCTGCGTGGGAACGCACTAGTTCGACGCTCTGCGTCGAGCGTGCTGCGCCGGAATCCATCCCAGGACGCAAAGCG
>JAEZAS010000401.1 GCA_023430365.1 Planctomycetota bacterium | reverse complement strand
GGACCGACCGGTTCCATAGGGCATTCGGGCATTTGTCGTTTCTGACGGGCAGGCTGGAAGCCTACCCTACGATTGTCGTTGACATCTGTACACTATGGCCGTACGATTGCTAGCGTGGCGCTGGCTCGTTTGGCTGCGGTGTAGGGATGGCTGATTCGCCGAAAACTCGGTTTGTTGGTCGGGGCTCGACTTCGCAGCCGGCGAATCGCTTCGAGCGGGTGCGCTCGGAAGCGGATTACGAGCAATTGGGGGCAGATGACGAATTGCTCGCTACGGAGCGGCGGATTCCGACCGAGTATTTGCCCGACAAGTCGCAGTCGATTGTCGCCACGAACGACAGCCCCGACGTCTGCTTCAATTACAGCGTCAATCCGTACCGCGGCTGCTCGCACGGGTGTTCGTATTGCTATGCCCGGCCATCGCACGAGTATCTGGGGATGAGCGCCGGTCTCGATTTCGAGACCAAGGTGATGGTGAAGCACGACGCGGCCCGGCTGTTTCGCGAGTTTCTGGCCCGGCCGTCGTGGAAGTGCGAGCCGATCATCTTTTCGGGCGTCACCGATTGCTATCAGCCGGCGGAACGCGACTTCAAACTGACGCGGCAGTGCCTGGAAGTGGCCCTGGAATGCCGGCAGCCGATCGGCATCATCACGAAGAACGCCTTGGTGACGCGCGATCTCGACCTGCTCGGCGAGATGGCTCGGCTGAACCTGGTGCAGGTGAATTTGAGCGTCACGACGCTCGACGGCGACCTGGCTCGCGAGCTCGAGCCGCGGACGAGCACGCCGGCTGCCCGGTTGCGAGCGATTCGCGAGTTGAGCGCCGCGGGCGTGCCGAGCAAGGTGATGGTGGCGCCGGTCGTGCCGGGGCTGAACGACAGCGAGATACCGGCCATTTTGAAGGCGGCGGCCGAGGCGGGTGCGGTTTCAGCGGGCTACGTGCTGCTGCGATTGCCGTTTGCCGTGAAACCGCTGTTTCTCGAATGGCTGGACCGGCATCGGCCGCTCGCTCGGGCGAAGGTGGAGCAGCTCATCCGCTCGATGCGCGGAGGTGAGCTGTATGTGACGAAGTGGGGGGAGCGGCAGAAAGGGACTGGGCCGATCGCCGAGCAGATCGGAGCGATGTTTCGCACCTTCCGGCAGCACTTTGGATTGGACGGCGGGACGCCCGAGTTGAACTGCAACCTGTTTCAGCCGCCCACTTTGCCGGGGGCACAAATGCGATTGTTCTAGGCTCGTCAGGCAGGGGCAAAGCCTAGTGCCTCCCGCCTGGATGGGTTACGATGCCGGTTGAGTGTCTGGAGTTTGTTCGTAAGCATCGGCGCACGCTTGTGTCGTGTCGCCGCCAGAGAAAGTTGGATCATGTCGGAAGGGACCGCATCCCCATCGGGTCCATCGCGGCGGGTGCTGCTCGTTGACGATCGTCGCGACGCGATCTTCCCCTTGCAGATGCTGCTGAAGCTGATGAAGCACGAGGTGGCGACGGCTGCCACCGGCAAGCAGGCCCTGGAGGTCGCCGCCGAGTTTCAGCCCGACACGGTGCTGTGCGACATCAGCCTGGGGATCGGAATGAACGGGTACGACGTGGCGCGAGCCCTCCGCGAACAGCCGAGCCACCGCGACGCTTACCTGGTGGCGGTGAGCGGCTACGACGACGAGGAAGATCGGCGGGCGGCGCGGGACGCGGGTTTCAATTTCCACGTCACCAAGCCCGTCAGCAAGGACCAGCTCGATCGTCTGATGACCGATCGGCCGACGTTTGAAACTGAGGGCTAATTTTCACGCTCCTGTGCTGGCGGCGAATTCACGTGACCACGCTCATCCTCTCGCCGCGACATCGCGCCGACGACCAACTGCTTTGGCGGGCCGCGACTCGGCGTGGCTGGCAGGTTGAGCGGGCGCATGGCATCCGTTCCTTGGAGCCGATCGACGACGAGGTCGTGATCTATGCGGAGGCGTTCTTTGCGCCTCTCATCGCCCAGCGGCTTGGGTGTGCACTGATCGACCCACCCGAGGATTGGCTGCCACGCTTGCCGTACGGCTATCGCCAACGTGATGTTTCGCGGTCGACCTTGGCAGACGCGCGATCGCTCACGCGACCGACGTTTGTGAAACCGCCGAACGACAAGAGTTTTCCGGCACGGGTCTATCTCTCGGGAGATTCCCTGCCGTCTGAGTTTGACGGCATGATGACGGTACTTTTGGCGGAGCCGGTTACGTGGAAAAATGAATATCGCTGCTTCGTACTCGATGGCAACGTGCTGACGTTGTCGCCGTACATCATTGATGGTGATTTAGCAGAGCTCACCGGCTTTGTTGCTCCGGAAGAGGAACTGGCTGCAGCACGATGTTTCGCACAGTCGGTTGCTGCCGATCCGCTGGCGAATCTTCCCGCCGCGGTCGCACTGGATATAGGCGTCATCGAAGGGCGAGGTTGGGCGGTCGTAGAAGCGAATGGGGCGTGGGGCTCTGGGATTTACGGGTGTGATCCGGACGCTGTTTTGGATGTGCTGAAACGGGCGACCGTGGCCCAAAGGACTGCCGTTTAATTATGTCGCTCTTTGAGCAATCCGAGTCGGCCAATCTTCGCAAGGCCCAGCCGCTGGCGGCGCGGATGCGGCCGGTGCGTTTGAGCGAGTTCGTTGGCCAGCAGCACTTCCTCGGCGAAGGAAAATTGCTACGGCGGCTGCTCAAGTCGGATCGACTGGGCTCGGTGATCTTCTATGGACCGCCGGGGACCGGCAAAACGACGCTCGCGCGTCTCTTGGCCACCGAAAGCCGGAAGCTGTTCAAGCAACTCAGCGCGGTGACCAGCGGCGTGAAGGAACTGCGCGAGACGCTGGAGAAGGCCCGCAACGATCTGGCGACCGGCGGACCGCGGACGATGCTGTTCGTCGACGAGATTCACCGCTTCAACAAGGCCCAGCAGGACGCCTTGCTGCCGGATGTCGAGGAGGGAATCGTCACCCTGATCGGAGCGACGACGAGCAACCCGTTTTTCGCCGTGAACAGCGCGCTCGTCAGCCGGAGCCAGATCTTTCAGTTTCAGCCCCTTTCGGTGGACGACATCAAGTCGCTGCTGCTGCGGGCGCTGGCGGACAAGTCGCGCGGGCTGGGGATGTATCCCGTCGAGATGGACGACGACGCCCTGCAGTTTCTCGCCGAAGTGAGCGATGGCGACGCCCGGCGAGCGCTGATGACGCTGGAGATCGGCGTGCTCTCGTCGGATGAGCGGCCGATCCGCTTCACGCGTCAACTGGCCGAGGAATCGGTGCAGCGCAAGGCCGTGCAGTACGATCCGACCGGCGACGAGCACTACGACACGGCCAGCGCCCTGATCAAGAGCTTGCGAGGGAGCGATCCCGATGCGGCGCTCTACTGGCTGGCCCGCATGCTCGAGGCGGGGGAAGACATTCGCTTCATCTGCCGCCGGCTGATCATCCTGGCGAGCGAGGACATCGGCAACGCCGATCCGCACGCTCTGCCGCTGGCGATCGCCACGATGCAGGCCTGCGAGTACATCGGTTTGCCGGAGTGTCAGCTGACGCTGTCGCAGGCGGTGACGTATCTGGCGTGTGCTCCGAAATCGAATTCGGCGACGACGGCGATTGCCGAGGCGCGGGCCGACATTCGCGAAGGACGCGTGCTGCCGGTGCCGGTGCACTTGCGAGATTCGCACTATTCGGGCTCGGAGCAATTCGGACACGGCAAGGGCTATCAGTACTCGCACGACGTCGAAGGGGGCGTGGCGGCGCAGGACTACATGGGTGTCGAGCGGACGTACTACCGACCGGTCGATCGAGGCTTTGAGGCGGAGATCGCCCAGCGGCTGGAAGCGATTCGCGAGAAGCTCCGTCAGGCGAAAGAGCAGCCATGAAGCGATCGCCCGAAATATTGCGCGAGGACGCGCTGGCCATTTGGCGGGCAGGAGTCGAGGCGGTCCGCAGCGATCGGCTGGTCCGGGACAACGTGCAGGTCGAAGGGGATGACCTGCTGCTGGGGGATGAACTGCTCAATCTGCGCGAGATCCGCCGGATTGCCGTCGTCGGGGCCGGTAAGGCGGGCGCTGGGATGGCCGAAGGGCTGCTGCAGGCGCTCGGCGAGGACGTGATTCGCGAGAAGAAGCTCACCGGCTGGGTGAACGTGCCTGCCGACTGCTTTCGCCCACTGCCGCACATCATACTGCATGCGGCCCGCCCGGCTGGGCTGAACGAGCCGACGGAAGCGGGCGTCGAAGGAACACGCGAGATTCTGCGGATCGTCCAGTCGCTGGAGCCAAGCGATCTGTGCCTCTGCCTCATTTCGGGTGGCGGATCGGCGTTGCTCCCGGCGCCGATCGAAGGGGTATCGCTGGCTGACAAGCAAGCGCTTACGCGCCACTTGAGCGGCAGCGGAGCGAACATCCAGGAACTGAACACCGTCCGTAAGCGGCTCAGTCAGGTGAAGGGGGGCGGTCTCGCTCGGGCCTGCAAGGCGGGGCGACTGGTGGCGCTGATTGTCTCCGATGTTCTCGGCGACCCGCTCGATGTGATCGCTTCGGGGCCGACCGTTCCAGATTCGAGTGGGCCGGATGCGGCCTTAGAGATTCTGCGTAAACACGACGCTCTGGAAGTTGCTCCCGCCGCAACACAGGCCCTGCAACAGGCGGCGACCGAGCAAGCGAGCCAGCCGAAGCCGGAGTGCGAGGTGACCAACATCGTGATTGGCAACAATGCGGTGGCCGTCGATGCGGCAGGCGTCGAAGCGGAGCGGCGCGGCTATTCGCACGCGATGCTGGCCGCGACCTCGCTCGAAGGGAACGCGGAGTCGATCGGCGAGCACCTGGCGGACATGGCTGTGCGGATGCGCGATCAGTCAGGCCCCGATTGTCTCATAACCGGGGGAGAGCCGACGGTTCGCCTCGCGGACGCGGCGATTCGCGGCAAGGGAGGCCGCAATCAGCAACTTGTGCTGGCCGCCCTCGTACAGCGGTTGAAGCAATCGGCGAACGATCCGGCCGACGCACTCCGCGGAATGGCAATGCTGGCTGGCGGCACCGATGGTGAAGACGGCCCCACCGATGCCGCCGGAGCATGGATCGACGCTGCACTGATCGCGAAGCTGCGAGAGAGTGGACTCGATCCCGAGGACTACCTCCGTCGCAACGACGCCTACACCTTTTTTCAGCGACTCGATTCGTTGATCAAGACCGGCCCGACGCATACGAACGTGTGCGACATTCGGGTGGCGGTGGTCGATCGGATTCAGACGCCCCGCGACTGATGGTCTCGTTCCCACGCTCTGCGTCGAGTGTTCCGTTTTGTAGCCACAGATCGGCGAAGCTTCGAAAGTGAGAACGGAGGACGCAGAGCGTCGTCACGAGCATTGACGCCTACTTCGCTTTCACGTCATAGCACAGCAGATCGTCCTGATCGCGCAGGTACAGCTTTCCGCCGGCGATGACCGGGTGGGGCCAGCTTTCGCCATTGTGCGTGGCGATCTTGAACTTGCCTTTCAGCTTGTATTCCTTCGGCGACGCCTCGATCAGAGCCATGGTGCCGTCCTGGTAGCGGAAGTAGAGGTGTCCGTCGGCGTAGGCGACTGCGGCCGACTCGCTCCCCGGGCCGCGGCCGGGTTTCCAGGCGATCTTGCCGCTCGGGATATGCACGCAGAGGGGAAAGCCGTTGTTGTGTCCGTGTCCCATGTAGGCGTACTGGCCGATGCGAATCATGCCGCCATGGTGGTTCTGCATCTCGTTCGGCTTGGCGAAGTAAACTTCGTTCACCTGGAGCTGTTTGCCTTGCCGGGTAATCCGGAGCAGGGCGGTGCCACCGTCACCATAGCCGCTGGAGCAGAAGACAAAGTCGCCGGCGATGATGGGGGTGGGGATGTTGGCAGTCCCGTTGGCGACGTTGTTGTAGTTCCAGAGGAGCTTGCCGGTCGCCGCGTCGACACCCACGACGCCTTTGCCAACAAGCGTGACGTACTGCTTCACCTTGCCGGCATTGCTGATGACGATCGAGGCGTAGCCCGCGCCGTTGTGCCCGCGATCGCCGAGCTTGCCCGCCGCGTCGGTTTGCCAGATCACTTCGCCGGTCCGCTTGTCGAGCGCGGCGAGGAGAGCCTTGTCGCTGCCCGGAGTGCAGAGGAGCCGGTCGCCGTCGACGAGGGGCGATTCGCTATAGCCCCAGCCGGGCGTTTCCCGGCTGTCGAAATCCTGGCGATAGTTCTTGCTCCAAACGAGCTCGCCATCGGCGGTTTTGACACAAGCGAGATCGCCGTCCTTGCTCAGGGCGTAGACATGGTCGCCATCGATCGTGGGGGTGC
>JAEZAS010000389.1 GCA_023430365.1 Planctomycetota bacterium | reverse complement strand
CTCTTCTTGCCTGGTGGAAGCCGGGGGGAGCTGCGTGCTATTGCTGGTTTGTGTTTGACGAAGTTGTGGTAAGTTGGTAAAATTGTCGTTCGGACGTTGTGAGCTAGTGTGGGGGTGGACGCCCTTGGTTGGTCGGTTTTTCGGCTTGGCGTAAAGGTTGTAAAACAACGATCTCGCGGGCGAGGGTCGGACGTTCACAATACCTCTGCAGGGGTATTGTGGGCTGCGGAGGGTGAAATGGTGGAAGTTGCTATTTGGCAACGCTTTGTCGGCGATCGGGTGGCCTAGCGAGGTCTAGTAAAACGGCCTGGAGGGGTTGTGAGCGGGTGGGTTGGCGGCGGCTGGCGCTCAGGTCGCGAGGGGTTGTGAACTGGGGTACAATGAGCGGTCTGCGATTGGCAACGATTTCGCCCTCCGGCTTGAAGGAGCTTTTCATGTCTCACTCCAAACTCAATCGTCGTAAGTTCTTGGCGACGACGGCGGCCGCCTCGGCGGTGTTTGCCGCCCCCTACTACATTCCCGCCCGAGCGTTTGGCGCCAACGAGCGGATTGTGACCGGGCACATCGGCGTCGGCCGGCAGGGGCTGGCGAACCTGGGCGCTTTCATGTCGAACGCGGCAGCCGTTGCCGATGTGGACAAGAACCACGCCGCCGAAGCGGCGAAGCGGATCGAGGCCAAGGGGAACAAGGTCGAAGTCTTTGGCGACTATCGGAAGCTGCTCGATCGCAAGGATATCGACGCGGTTGTGATCTCGACCCCCGATCACTGGCATGCCTTGCCGATGATTGAAGCCTGCAACGCGGGCAAGGACGTCTACTGCGAGAAGCCGCTGACGCTGACGGTTGTCGAAGGACGCCGGATGGTCGACGCCGCTCGCAAGAACAAGCGGATCGTGCAGACCGGTTCGCAGCAGCGGAGCGACAAGCGTTTCCGCCAGGCCTGCGAACTCGTTCGCAACGGTCGCCTGGGCAAGATCCAGACGGTTCTGGTCGGCATTCCTGGACCGAACCATCCCAAGACCCCGCTGCCGGACACCAAGCCGCCGGCAAATCTCGACTACGACTTCTGGCTCGGCCCAGCGCCGGATCGGCCGTACAACGAGAACCGGGTGCACTATAACTTCCGCTTCTTCTGGGACTATTCGGGCGGCCAGATGACCAACTTCGGCGCCCACCACATCGACATCGCCCAGTGGGGCCTGGGAACCGACGACAGCGGCCCGATCAGCTGCGAAGGCGAGGCGACCTACGTCGACGACAAGCGGATCTGTGAAGTGACGAAGACCTGCCGCGTGACGCACACCTATGCCAACGGTGTGAAGATGATCGTCGGCCAAGGGCAGAAGGACATTCCGGGCGGCGTGACGTTCATCGGCGAGAAGGGTCGGATCTTTGTCGATCGCGGCAAGATCACGAGCGACCTGCCGGAACTGCTCAAGGAGCCGGTCGGCCAGGGCGAAGTGAAGCTTGCCGAGAGCAACAACCATCACCGGAACTGGCTCGAGTGCATCAAGACGCGCGAGCTGCCGATTACGGAAGTCGAAATCGGTCATCGCACGGCGACGATCTGCCACCTGGGCAACATCGCCCTCCGCCTCGGCCGGCGGGTTCAGTGGGACCCGGCCAACGAGCAGATTGTCAACGACAGCGAAGCGTCGGAGATGCTCGATCGTCCGTATCGCAAGCCGTGGAAGCTCGTGTGAGCGACGGCGAGCGTGAAGTGAGATTTGCGACGAGCCTTTGCCGCAGTTGTCGCTTCCTCCGGGAAGTGACGAGCGGCAAAGGCTCGACGTTTTTGATGTGCGAGCGATCGAAGATCGACAAGCGGTTTGCGAAGTACCCTCCGCAACCGATCGCGCGGTGCCTCGGCTACGAGGCGGCCCAGGAAACACGGTAGCCAGCGGCGATCCAGACGCCGAGCGCGATGAAGCCGAAGCCCAGGATGGCGAAGAACAGGCGGGCCCTGCCCCGACCGATGCTGGCGGCCAGCAGGCTGGGTTTGCGGAGCGCGAAGAAGCGGTCGGAGTCGATCGCGGCGGCCAAGGCGCAGACGAGGCCGGCGAGGATCGAGACGCTGCCGACAAACCAGTCGTGGAGGGGCATGGGAAAGCGGAAAGCTGAGAGCGGAAAGCGGGGGTTTGGGGGCTGAACCTGGTGGAGTTCAGGTTGTGTTGCGCGAGGGCGGTTGGTGGTTTTGTGTCCCGCGAGGTCGAATGCGGGATGGGCTGAATTCTGGTGAATTCAGCTACGTTGATTGTGGGCGTGGTTGTTGGTCGGTGGGGGATTATTCGTCGGCCCAGCCGCGGGAGCGTTCGACGCCGGCGGTCCATTGGCGGTAGCGGCGCTGGCGTTCTTCTTCCATCATTCGCGGTTGGAATTCCTGGTCCAGGGCCCAGTTGCGGGTGATGTCGCCGAGATCCTGCCAGTAGCCGACCGCGAGGCCGGCGAGATAAGCGGCTCCCAGGGCGGTGGTTTCGCTGACAACGGGGCGGCGGACGGTGGCTGGCAGCATGTCGGCTTGGAACTGCATCAGCAGATTATTGCGGGAAGCCCCGCCATCGACTTTCAGCTCGGCCAGTGGCAATTCCGCATCGGCGCGGATGGCTTGCATCAGGTCGAGCGTTTGCAGAGCGATGGATTCGAGAGCGGCGCGAGCAATGTGGGCCGCGGTGGTCCCCCGCGTGATGCCGACGATCATGCCGCGGGCCGATGCGTCCCAGTGCGGGGCTCCAAGGCCGACGAGTGCCGGGATAAAGACGACGCCATCGGAGTCGGGCACGCTTGTGGCGAGCGCTTCGATCTCGTCGGATGACTTGATGATGCCCAGCCCATCGCGGAGCCATTGGACGACCGCGCCGGCGACGAACACCGAGCCCTCGAGACAGTAGGTTGTTTCGTTGCCAATCTGCCAGCCGACGGTCGTGAGCAAGCCGTGCTTCGACTCTCGCGGCTTCGAGCCGAGATTCATCAAAAGGAAGCAACCGGTGCCGTAAGTATTCTTCGCTGCGCCAGGTTCGAAGCAGGCCTGTCCGAACGTGGCGGCTTGCTGGTCGCCTGCGACGCCGGCGATCGGCAGCGGTCGACCTAGTAGATCGGCTTCGGTTTCGCCGAACAGGCCGCTCGATGGCATCACCTTGGGGAGCATTGCCCGGGGCACGTCGAATAGGCGGAGTAGCTCGTCGTCCCAGTCGAGCGTATGGATGTCGAGCAGCATCGTCCGGCTGGCGTTGCTGACGTCGGTGGCGTGGACGCGGCCCCCGGTCAATCGCCAGATGAGAAACGAATCGATGGTGCCAAACAGCACCTCACCTCGTTCCGCTCGCTCCCGAGCGCCAGGGACCGAATCGAGCAGATGCTTGATCTTGCTCGCGGAAAAATACGAGTCGATCACGAGCCCCGTTTTTCGGCGAACCAGCGGTTCGTGTCCCTCGTCCTTGAGTCGCTGACAGAGAGGAGCGGTGACGCGACTTTGCCAGACGATTGCCGGGGCGATGGCTTTGCCGGTTTGCTTGTCCCAGAGGACGGTGGTTTCGCGCTGGTTGGTCACGCCGATGGCCGCGATGTCGTCGGCGGTGATCTTGGCGTTCTTCATCGCCTGACGGGCGGAGTCGAGCTGTGAGTTCCAGATGTCCTCGGCGTCGTGCTCCACGTGGCCCGGCTGCGGATAGATCTGGCGAAACTCCTGCTGGGCGGAGGCGACGATCCGGCCATCGCGGCCGAAGACAATCGCCCGGCTGGAGGTGGTGCCTTGGTCTAGCGCGAGGATGTACTTGGTCATGGATGTGCTGCAGTGGGAGAGGCGAGATGACGACCAAAATGGTTTTTCAGGCGATCGACGCACCGGCTGACGGCGGCGGGCGCTTCGTCGGGTGTGAGTTTGCCTGCGGCGATCAGTTCATCGGCGAGTTGCTGGAGAAGCTCGATCGAAAGTGCTCGATCGTACAGCAACATCAGCCGACGTTCGACCAGGTCCTCAAGCCGGGTGACCCACTGGGACGCGATGACGTCGCGCACGGTGTTTGGGCCCCATTGTTCAACCGGGAAGATGCCAGCGTCGGTTTCGCCGGTGTGCCCCGGCAGCGGCCGCTCGCGCGAGGTGTGTTCCAGGGGACGATTCAAGCGATGGAGAACAGCCTTTGCCGTTTCTTCACCCAACGAACGGCAGGTCGTCAGCTTGCCGCCGACCAGCGAGACGATCGGAACCATCGCTTCGTCGTTCCATACAAGCTGATGCCGCCGGGTGATTGCGCCCGGCGTCTTGGCGTCGACATAAGGCAGAGGACGCACGCCGCAGTAGTGCAGCGCGATATCGCTGCGGTCGAAGCTGACGCCGTCGAAGACGTGATGGACGGTGTCGAGGAGATAGTCGATCTCTTGATCCGAGGCGACGGCCGTGGCTGGATCGCCTTCGAACGGGATATCGGTGGTTCCGACGAGTGTGCCTTCGAGATACGGCAGCAGGAAGACCGGTCTGCCATCGGCGGCCTCGGTGTACACGGCATTGCCGCCGAGTCGCTCGCGCAGTTCGCGACTCCAGCTGAAGAGATGGCTACCCTTGGTGCCCCCCATCAGGCGTCGCGAGCCGACCGGCAACCGGGCAAGCGTGTGATCGACCCAAGCGCCGGTCGCATTGATGATGGCCGACGGATGAAGTTCCATGGGAGACGCTACGGGATTGTCGGAAGTGATGACGACGCGGTCGCCATCCAGCCGGGCCGAGTGATAGGTCAGTACGTCGAAGCGGACGCCGTTTTTCTCTGCGGCCAGCTGAGCGTCGCGGAGCATCTCGACGACGAGCCGTTCGGGAAAGTCGATCTGGGCGTCGGAATAGGCGGCCAACCACGATCCAGCCCGCGGACTGACGCTTGGCACGCCCGATTCGTCCAGCGAATGAACGCTCCGCTTGGGCAGCGAGGGATCGCGGGCGAACGTGTCGTACATCCAGAGCCCGGTGCGGACGATGAACAACCCACGATCGCCTTGCGAAGCCTTCAGGCCGAGGAATTTCGCCGCGGCGCCGGTCAGCCCGGTCCAGCGGTTGCGCACCGGAATGTAGAGACGCAGCGGATGCACCAGGTGGGGCGCCAGCTTCAGCAGTCGCGCTCGCTCTTCGAGCGATTCACGCACCAGGGCAAACTCGCCATATTCCAGGTATCGCAACCCGCCGTGAATCAGCCGCGAAGAATAGGCCGTGGCGCCAAACGCCAGATCGGCCGTGTCGACGAGCACGACAGGAACGGCATTGAGCGCCAGTTCGCGGGCCGTGGCCGCTCCGTTGACCCCACCTCCCAGAACCAGCACGGGTTGGTTGACCATGACGACTTCGACTTTCTAAGTTGCTGCTTCTCAGCCTTCCCACGAGCGGCCATCCCAGGCGACGACTCTCCGCAGCCAGTTCACGGCGGCTGTGGAAAAGTATTGCAGAAGCTGTTCCCCTTTCTCGGCGGTCGCTTGTCGAGGATCGCCGATGTGTCCCGCCGTTGTCCGATCCTGTGTAACCCACGCCCGGTGGCCAGGAGCAAACGGCGTGGTTTGGGGGACTGGCGACAGGTTCTGCAGCGGGCCGACCAGATGGGGCGCGATGCGGAGGATCATCGACGTTTCCCACTCGCACGCGTGCCCCATCTCAGACTGCGTGAGCCCAGGCGGACGGGGCTGATCGCCGGGAAGCGTCCAGTAGGTGGCCGCCAGGAGCAGCAGATCCTTTCGCTCGCGGTGGCGCTGCCGAACTTCGAACAGGGCTTGCTGCGACGGGACCGTGTTTCCGCCGTGGCCGTTGAGCAGGACGATTCGCTGAAAGCCGTGGTGCAGCAGGTTTTCGACCAGGTCACCGAGCAAGTTCAGGTAGGTTCGCGGAGCGGCGGTCAATGTGCCGGCGAAATCGAGGTGGTGTTCCGAATTGCCCAGCCACATCAGCGGTGTGAACAAAACTTCGCGCTGAAGATGCTCAGCGGCCCGACGAACCACTTCGCCAAGCAGCATGCTGTCGGTGAAAACCGGAAGGTGGTGGCCATGCTGTTCGAGGGCCGCGATGGGAATGACGACCGGAGTGGACTTTGCCAGGTCATGAACGGCTGGCCAGGTAAGATCGCCCAGTTGCACGAAACGAACTCCGACGTGTGCCGAGGATTGGTTTGCGTGCAGGATATGCGATCTCGCAGGCTGAGCGAAGCCTGCTTGCCGAGAGGGCGTTCAGGATGGCATGACGGGCGAACGTCAGGCGATCTCGGCGACGCTCGGCCTGGGCGCCTCTCGTTGGGCCGCTGCCGAGACCGCATCCCACAAGGTGATGAGCTGGCAAGGGCGGGATACCAGCTCGGTCACGCCGAGTTCGAGTGCTCGCTGACGGTCCTCAGGACGCGGGAAGTCGAGCAGCAACACCTGGCCGATGCGAGCGAGATTGTCATCGCTACGAAGCGAATCGCTCGGCCAGCCGTCCCACACAATCACTTGAGCATCGCCGATCTGCATCGGCCGATCGGGACGCTGCCAGGTCGCGTGGAACCCGCCGCGGGTAAGGGCGTCGGCGAGCCAGTCGAACGTGGCTGCCCGAGCCGTGCATACCGCGACCAGCAGATTTTTGCCCTGCGGAGCCGTGTCGGAAAGCGTTGCTTCGAGCCAGTCGGCTTCCGATGCCGTGCGCGGCAGCGGTTGCCGCTCTTCCCCCTCCGGAGTCCTGCCCAGAGCAAGCGGCAGCAGGCCTCGCCATTGATGCCAGTAGATGCGTTTGACCCCGGCAATGACCGAACCGCTTCTTACTTCCCCTTCGCACCAACTCCCCAGCAGGAGCACCAACCGGGCATGTGGCTCCGACCGATGCAGCGCTTCTACGGCTGCCGCGTCAAACTGTCCGGGACGTACGCTGCAGAATACGGCTCCGTACAGCGGCTCGGGTGGTTGGCTGGATTGCTGCTGCGACTCCGCCACGTTGTCGAACCGGCGCAGTTCAAACTGCTCCGCCAGCCAGTCGATGGCTGGGGCAAAGCACGGGTCGCCAGGCGATCCGATCAACCAGACGAGCGGCTTTGACATGCGAGTTCCTTCTGCACAGGAAATGAGCGGTCTATTACTCGGTCTGTCAGGAACCGGTGCGCAGATCTTCGATCTGCTGATCGGCGTCGATGATGAGCTTCCAGGCCTCGTAAGGGTCGTCGGTCGCTCGCAAGGTGTCCAGAAACTCCGGCCGGCCGATGATCCGGCTGAGTCGAGCCAGGGTGTGCAGATGCCCGGCGTCGTCGACCGAGGCGACGAGGAAAAAGATATCGGTGAGTTGCCCGCGCGTGTTGCCAAAGGGGATGCCTTGCGTGGTCTTACCGAGCGCAAGGAGCGGCTGGGACAGAATCAACGGCAGTGGTCGCCGGGGGTGCAAAAACGCGACGCCGTTGTCGAGCGCCGTGGGATGGAGCGATTCGCGAGCGTTCACCGCTTCGATCATCCGAGCTTCGTCCCAAAGCAGGCCCGTGCTCGCCGCGAGCTTGACCATCGCTTCGACGACGCTGGCCGCCGTGCGGGCCGGCAGCGGTACGGCGACCGCTTCTCGTGGCAGCATCTCGGTGATCGTGGGAAGGGGCTCGGGAGCCGCGCGCCGCACGAATTGCTCGACGTCGGCCAGATCGCTTTCTTCCGCCGCGCCGATGCGCTCTTCGAGCCAGTGGTGGATTTCGGCTTGAGAGAACCGCCATTGGCCACCGACGCGGCGGGCTGGCACCTTCCCCCGTTCCGCCATTCGCGTCACCTGGGGCGGCGAGATATGCAGGTATCGCGCAAGGCCGTCGACATCGAAATCGTCAGAAGCCATGCGAAGAGTGCTCCGGCGGGACGTGAAAGGAAAGGTATCGCTCGCTCCACAGCTTGCGCGAAAGCAGGCGTGTGGAATGCGAATTGTCGGCCGGGCCACTGCCACTGTCTAGAGTGGCGCCTGCAGCGGAACCGTCGTACGACCGTCGAAGCGGATCGGATCCAACCGAGCGGTCTAAGCGGTGAGCGGAAGCGGTTCTTCGACCATCCGGCGAAACAGGTCGGCCGCTTGTTGCTGGTCCCCTTCGCGAGGAAGAAACCATCCGGCGATGCGGCACCGGCGGATGACACCTTTTTCCAACCGTTCCGGGAACAGTCGCCACGTGAGCTTCAGCCTGGGCGTTTCCGAGGACGAGGACGTTGTCCGCTCCAAGGTGGCCGAGACGAAATCGCCCGGATGGACCATCTCGGCGTAGCTGAGCGAATCGGTCAGGCGAAATACGAACAGGTAGGCCGCTTTGCCAGCCAGGCCTTGGTAGTTGGCGGGCAGACCGCTAAGCGGGCAGGACTCCGGTACGTGCTCGCGCACGCTATCGAGCACCAGAACCTCGCGCGCGGGCAATTCGGTCGTGACGAGCGATTCCGGCTGACTGTCCAGCAGGCTCGTCTGCATCGAGACAATCAATTCGAGTCCCGCGGCGGAGCCCTGTTGGCCTGCGCGAAAGTAGACGTGCGGCTGAACGGCCCCTTGCGGCGCCTCGGCATAGCCCGCGACCAGATCGCAGCCCCGCACATAAGCGTCTACGAGGGGCGGTGTCGTCGGACTGCACGCCGGGGAATGAAGCTGCAGCAGGCGGACATCGACGACTGGTTGAGATTGCCAGCGAACAGTCGTGATCCCCGCGTCTGGCTTCGCATGCGAGACGGTGGCTTGCAGCTTCGGAAGTTCCAGCCGCGCATGATCGTCGGCAAGAGTCCAAGGAGAGTCGGCGGTGGTCGATGCAGCGGTGCTCATACCAATAAAAAACCCCGCCGACTCACTGGGAAGCAAGACGGCGGGGCCGGAACAGAGAAGAGGCCGATGTGCGAACCGAACAAGTATGAAAAAGTATCAATCCGAATGAGCATCCTGCACAACCGGCACTACTGCTCCTCACTCAGGGCTCATAATATCAGAATCGGATGGCGTGTCCATAGTTTTGTCCAAAAAAGTTGCGGCTTCCCGAAAAATGGAGAAAAACAGGCCGGTTCCTGCGGCTGGGGCGTCGTTGCGGAGGGTGGACAGGCTCCTATAATCGCCCCTGCCCCTTCACTTTTCCCCTGACGAGGTCTGGATGCGCGAGTTTTTGACCGTTGCCGAACAAGCGGCCCGAGCCGGGGGAAAGGTTCTGCTGGAGTGGCGCGACAAGTTCCAGTGGCGGGAGAAAGGGCCCCGCGATCTGGTCACCGAGGCCGACTTTGCATCGCAAACGGTCATTCGCGAGATCCTGCTCAGCGCCTTTCCGGACCACGACTTCCTGGGAGAGGAGCAAATCCCAGGGGCTTCTCCGCCCGGCAAGCCGGGAGCAGAGCTCCGCTGGCTAGTCGATCCACTCGACGGCACATCGAACTATGTCCATAGGCTGCAAACCTTTGCAGTTTCCATCGCCCTCGAGCGCCGGGGCGAAATCCTGGCCGGGGTCATCTACGACCCGGTTGTTGAGGAGTGCTACACCACGTTCCAGGGGGGCGGGGCTTTCCTGAACGGAAAGGCAATTGCTACAAGTGGTTGCGGCAAGATCGACGAGGCCCTGATTGCGGTCAGCTTCTCGAATCAACTCCCCCGCCATTCGATCGAGGTCACGCGGTTCCTGGAAGTGCTTCATAGCAGTCAATCCGTCCGGCGACTCGGATCGGCAGCCTTGAACCTGGCGTATGTCGCGGCAGGTCGCCTCGACGCTTATTACGCCACGAGCGTTCAGAATTGGGACGTGGCCGCGGGAATTCTCCTGGTTCAGGAGGCTGGAGGGGTGGTAACCGCTCTGGATGGTGGTCCATTTCAGCTCCACAAGCCGCAGTTTGTCGCTGTTGCTAGCTGGTCGCTGCAGCGGGAGATGTTTCAACTGCTCGCTCGGGCCGAGGCAACTCACGCAGCCAGCGGTCCGCACTTGTCGTAATTCGATCCCTCCGCTATCGATTTCCCCGCAAAAACCTTTGACATCTCTGAACTTCCGCTAAGATGAAGGCTAGCACTCCTGCTACTTAGACCTGCCAAAGTCTGCACTCCCCGGGCAGCAGAGTGGAAATCGGGTAGACGTAACGACGTCGCTCCGATATCCGCTCCCACGGTCTCGAAATCACCATCGACCCTCCCTTGCCAGCGAATGCCGATGCGAACTGGTTTGCGAACTCTGCCGCGCCCTTCGGGCTTCTTCGCACGAGGAATCGCCCTGCTCTGCACCGTGGGTGTTTCTCTCTCAGCGATCGCAACTCGGGGCTGGGCAGCGGAATCGGCGGAGGCTCTGACCCGTGCCAAGCAAGAGGCGACCTATCGCAGCACGATCGTTCCGCTGCTGAAAAAGCATTGTCTCGA
>JAEZAS010000382.1 GCA_023430365.1 Planctomycetota bacterium | reverse complement strand
GCGCTTTGGCATGAGCCACTACGTGGCCACCGCGGGGCAGGAAGAACCATGGGGGCAGACGCGCGAGGATTGGACCTCCCTCGCCGACGGTCCCCTGTATCGAAATTCACCGACGCGCGCCGCGGATGTGACCGATGGCCTCTCGAACACGGTGTTTCTCGGCGAACACAGCAGCGTGCTCTCGAGCAAGACGTGGGGGGCGGTGATTCCGGGGGCTCAGGTTTGTGCGAATCACCCGGAGCGGTTCCCGATCACGAGTTGCGATTGGGCGGCGACGCTCGTCAACGTGCACAGCGGACCAGCGGCCGGCGAAATCGATCCCGATACGGGCTTCCCGCCGATTCATCCGCCGAACAGCCCGCTTTGCCACGTTTGTCAGATGTACGCCGAGCATCCGAGCGGCTGCAACGTCGCGCTCGGCGACGGCAGCGTGCGATTCGTCTCGCAGATGATCCACCAGCCGACCTGGGCGGGGCTTTCCAGCCGCAACAAGGGAGAAGTGCTGCAGGACTACTAACCTTGCACATGCATCACACCATGAAACTGCATCCTGCCCTCACGGTCTTCGCCATCGCCGGTCTGCTGCTTTCGGGTTGTTCCCGGCCGCCGGCTGTCGAATTCGAGAATCTGCACCTCATCTCATCCTTGCGCACCGCCTGTTCCGCGGAAAATGCCCAGTGGCTCGACGGAGTCGCCCGGGCTGTCTTGCGGCGACATCAGGATGGCCGAATGTCGGACCAGGAGCGGGATCACTTTCTCGAGTTGATCGAAACGGCCCGAGCGGGCGATTGGGACGCTGCCGAAGCGGCCTGTCTCAAGTTTGAAAAGGCGCAGCTCAGCCGCACTCGCGAACACTCGGCAGAGAGCCACACGCACGAGCATGCGCACAACCATCCCTAACCGGCCGGTCGCTGCGCAAAAGAAAAGCGTCCGCGAGTTGAACCTCGCGGACGCGTAGGACACGGCAACTATCGGTCGATAGGCCGAGTTCTGTTGCTCTCAGACGACCGACTTAGCGGTTGCCTCGCAGACGCGGGAACAAGCCGCCACCACGGTTGGCGTCGATGTTCACATCCGCCCCGGGAGTGTCCACCCGCACGCCAGCGCCAGGCTGACCGTAGCCAGGCGTGCCGATCCGCACACCGGCGCCCGGAGCGCCAATGTTGATGTCAGCGCCCTGGGGGGCGAAGCCGGCGCCGTAGTTGTCCCGATTCTCCATCCGATCCTCGCGACGTTCCTCGCGGAATTCGCGGCGATCTTCCCGGCGGTCGAGACGACGATCGAGGTTGTCCTCATAGTCCGGACGGAACGCGGTCCGACGCCCGGCCGAGGCCTGAGCTTGCAGCTCGGGCACTTCCAACTGCAGATCGCGGACGCGGTTCTGACGGCGGACACCGATGGCCACTTCGCCCGGATCGCTTTCGGTCACGACTCGCACGAACGAGTCGGGACGCGAGATCCGTCGACCGTGCCAGGTGGCGATGACGTCGCCCGGGCGGACGCCGGCGTAGAAGGCGGGCGTACGCGGGAGAACCTTCCAGACCACGACGCGGTCGTCGTAGCGGTCGTCGATCACGATGCCGATCTCTTCGAGCGGATCGTGGTGATGGTGGCCAGCGTGCATTTCTTCGATCAGCACGGTCGGTTCCACGTAGATCACCTCTTCGCGACCATCGCGGAGCACGACGATCTCCACCCGCTCGTCGCGGATTTCTTCGTCGAGCAGGTAGCGAACGAAATCTCGCTCGCTGCGAACGCGGTGGCCGTGGACTTCAACGATCCGGTCCCCCTCGTGGAAGCCCAGCCGAGCGATCGGGCCGCTGGTGGCGACGTCCGAAATCACGAGGCTGCCGCGGGCGCCGGTATCGAACCAGAGACCGAAATCGGCGGGGCGAATCGTGTTCACGTCGATATCCGCGCTGTAGCTCCGCGAGGTGTAGCGGTCGCGCGTCGTGCTGTCGAAGCTGGCCCGGCTGGTGTCGCGATCGCGGCTAAAGCGGTCGTCCGAGCGGAAGTCGGCGCGAGCGTCGCGGGTCGAGTCGCGGTCGAAATCTCGCGAGCGACGATCGAAGTCGCGGGACGTCGAGCGGCTGTCGGTGTCCCGGCCGTAGCGTTCCTGGCGATCGCTGCTGTAGCGGTCGCTGGCGTCGCGGTCCGAGCTAAACCGGTCGGTGTCGCGCTGCGAGTCGCGCGAGAAGCGGTCCTGGTCCCGAGTGCTGCGGCCGCTGTCGAACGAATCGTCCGACTCGCGATCGAAATCGCGAGCCGTGCTGCGATTGGTGTCGCGGAAGTCGCGCTGGGCGTCGCGGGTCATGTCACGCGCCGAGTCGCGGGCGTCGCGAACCGATTCACGGCCCGATTCCCGAGCGTCGCGGAACGTATCGCGAGCGGCGTCGCGAGTTTCGCGGTCGGCGTCGGCCGTGTCGCGGAAATCGCGCTGGGCGTCGCGCGCGGTTTCGCGAGCCGACTCGCGGGTATCGCGAACCGTGTCGCGGGCCGAATCGCGCGTGTCCTGGAACGTGTCGCGAGCCGAGTCACGTGCATCGCGAGCGGTTTCGGTCGCCGAGCGGCTGGCGTCGCGAGCCGTTTCGGTGGCCGAATCGGTCGCATCGCGGGCCGTGTCGGCGGCTGACGAGCTGGCGTCACGAGCCGTATCGCGGGCCGAGCGGGCGGCGCTGCTGGCGGCGTCGCGAGCGCTCGAAGCAGCGTCGCGAGTCGTGGCGGCGGCGTCATCCGCAGCATCGCGAGCGGTCGAACTCGCGTCGCGCGCGGTGGAACTGGCGTCACGCGAAGTCGAGCTGGCATCGCGAGCGGTTGAGCTGGGCTCACGAGAAGTTGAGCTGGCATCGCGTGCCGTGGAACTGGAGTCCCGCGCTGTCGAGCTCGCGTCCCGAGTCGTGGAGCTGGCGTCGCGGGAAGTCGAGGCTGCGTCGCTCGAGCTGCTCGTGGACGGACGGCTGGCAGCGCCGGTCGTGGAGCTGGCGTCTTGTCCCGTCTTTGAGGCTGAGCTGCTGGACTTCGTGTCGCTGCTGTCGCGAGAGGTGGAGGAAGCGCCGCTGCTGCCCGACTTGCTCGCTGCCGAACCGGTGGTGCTGGGCGTCGTTTTGCTTGCGCCGCTGGCACTGGTTCCGCTCTTGCTCGCGCCGGTCGACGATTTCGCCGCACCGGACGACGCTTTGCTGTCGGTAGAGCTGCTCTTTTCTGTGCTGCTGCTACTCTTGTCGGTGCTGCTGGAGCCACTGGATTGGCTCCAGGCGGGCGAAATGGCTATCGAAGTAGCCACCACGCCGACCCCGGCGCCAGCCGCAAGCCGCGCCAGCAGGGTTCTTAGATTTCTGTTCATGTGCGTCTCCTCCAAAACATGTGGTCGTAGTCAATCAGACGCGTCCGCCCTCGCGCAGACTGTCGCTCGGTCGTCACGCGTTTGCACAACGCATGCCCATCGAGACTTGGGAGCAGCAGAGTTGATGCGGAGGAGCTTTCAGCAACCTGGCATCCGCCAGTCGGGGCGTATCCCAGCCCCTTTCCCGGCGATGAGAGGGCTCTTTGAGCGGTCGACCGCCCGGGATCTTGCGTTAGGCCGGCTTGGAGAAGTTGGGACTTGCGCATTCCCGCCGCGCTGAATGGTTGGTAAGCAACCAAGCCCCGCGTCGCGACTCATCGGCGATTACTTGCGGGCTTGTAACCTGGCCCGTGACATGCGCACGAAAGCGATCGTTTCGTAGTTTTGCTTCTGGCCACACTCGTACAAACAAGCTACCTCCCCACTGGGCAATTCGGCGAGGCAGGAGTAGCTGGCTGGCCCGGCGTGGATCAGGTGAGAGATGGGCCAGGTGCGACCGCCGTCGGTGCTCAGGCGCAGTGTCAGCTTCTCGCGCGTGCGGGTGGAGGCTGGGTTGGAGAAGGCGAGGACGTCCCCGCTTGCGCTGCCATGCTCCAAGCGAATCAGGCTCGCCTGGCAGACCGGTTCGATGAGCGTTTCGTCGAACGTCACCTCCGACCAGGTTTCACCGCCGTCCTGGCTCCGAGAGAGGGCTCGCTTCCCTCCCTTCTCCGCGACCTTGGCTTCGCGACGCCAATGGTTGCGAATGTTGAGCAGCAGCGTCCCGTCGCTCAGTTCGGCGAGCTGGCATTCGTTCATGTACTTCTCTGTGGAACCGCCGAGGCGCCAGGTCGCTCCGTGGTCGTCGCTGTAGAAGACGTGGGAGTAAGAAGTCTTGCTGTCCGCTTTCGCGCGATGGTCGCAGGGGATGATCAGCCGGCCGGCATGCTCGCCGTGCTTCAATTGGACGCCCACACCCGGCCCGGTCGCGTACCAGGTCCAGTCGGGCAGTTTCACGCTGCTGGTGATGTCGTCGGGCTTGGACCAGGTTTGGCCGTCGTCGTCGCTATGCAGCATCCACACCCGGTCATTGTTTCGGGTGAGTGGCAACCAAATGCGGCCGGTCGAATGATCGACGACCGGACAGGGATTGCCGATCGTGATCCGGGCATTCCCGCCTTCTTCGCAGACGAGCTGGACCGGGCCCCAAGTTTTGCCGTCGTCGGTGGAGCGGCGAAGGACGAGGTCGACGTCGCCATGGTCATCCCGGCTGTTTTTACGCGCTTCGCAGAAGGCGAGCAGCGTTCCCTGGCGCGTCCGCAGCAAGGAAGGAATGCGGTAGGTGTGGTAGCCCCCTGCCCCGCTCGTGAAAACGACCGTCGGCTGTAGCTCGGTCGGCGAGGAATCGTTGCCGTAGGTTCCGGGGACGCTCGCCAGCAACGTGACCGACAGTGCAAAGACCGCGAGGCGACTGAGCATGGGCATCGGCTCCCGATATGGAACGATTAGGGGCTCCGTCGCGGTTTACCGGGAGACTTACGTCTCCCGCTCGCCGGGCCGCGGCCGGAGTCGCTCGCCATCGTATCGCGATGGGGTGCATAAGTCGCGTCATATCTGTTTCAGAGGCCGTGGCGGCACCCGCCGTCGCTCCCGGAGCCGTTCGAGCCTATAATCGTCTCCATGGCGGTTATCGAGATCGACTCCCTGTGCAAGTCTTACCGGGTCTACCAAAAAGCCGAAGGGCTGATGGGGTCGCTGAAGGGGCTTTTCAAGCGGGAATACCGCGAGGTGCAGGCGGTTCGGGACGTCAGCCTGCGAGTGGAGCGCGGAGAATTTGTCGCCTTTCTCGGTCCCAATGGGGCGGGCAAGACGACGACGCTCAAGCTCCTATCGGGCGTCATCTATCCGACGAGCGGCAGAGCCACGGTGATGGGCTTCGTCCCCTGGGAGCGGGCCAACGAGTATCGCCGCCGGTTCGCCCTGGTGATGGGGCAGAAAAACCAGCTCTGGTGGGACCTTCCGGCCCAGGAATCGTTTCGGCTGCACCAGCAGATCTATCACATCAATCCAGCCCAATTCCAAGAGACGCTCGGCGAACTGACCGAGATGCTCGACATCGGCAAGCTGCTCAAGCAGCCGGTGCGGGAGCTTTCGCTCGGCGAGCGGATGAAGATGGAGCTGACGGCCGCCCTGCTCCACTCTCCGGAGGTGCTGTTTCTCGACGAGCCGACGATCGGACTCGACGTGGTGGCCCAGCACCGGATTCAGCAGTTTTTGAAGGCCTATCAGGAGCGGCGGCAGATTACCGTCCTGCTGACGAGCCACTATATGAAGGACGTCGCCGCGCTTTGCCAGAGGGTCGTGATCGTGGCCCAGGGGCAGATCAAGTACGACGGATCGCTGGCGGGCATCGTCGATAAGTTCAGCAGCCAGAAACTGATCACCCTGCAATTGGCCGACAACTCGACCGTGACGGGGCTCGACCGTTTCGGCGATGTGGAACTGGTGGAACTGCCGAAGGTGAAATTGCGGGTCCAGCGGACGCAGGTCCCCCGGGCGCTGGCCGCCATCCTGGCCGAGCATACGGTTGAGGACGTGGTGGTCGAGGACCCGCCGCTCGAGGAAGTGATCGCCGCAATGTTCTCGCAGGTCGAAAACGACTCCGAGGACGAGGCTCGTCGGGATGAACGGGTGGAGACTGCCGGGCGGGCTTTGTAGGGCGGTCGAGCAATTCAGACGACGCTGAAGTGGGGCACGTGATCGCGGGGCTTCTGAATTCTTGCGAATTCAGCTACGGGGGAAGGATTGTCGTCGCCCGAGATCGGGTTTGTTGACGAGTTGTTGATAATTGGTTAAAATGCAGGTTGGTTTGAGGGGTGCGAGCGACGACAGGTAGTTGGCGCTCGCCGTAAGTTGCTCAGGAGCGCCCCGAGTGAATTTCGACTTGTCGATTCCGGGGGTACTGCAGCGGGCGACTTGGTGTTCAAAATTTCGGGCGGTTTTTCATCGAGTTGGGGTCCCCTGGACCCCCGGTTGGCGATGAAAAACCCAGGGAAATTTTGAACAGCCAGCCGAACTAGAGGAATTGGTGGGCTCGACGTAAGTCGGAGTGGACCAGCTTCGGTCGATAGTGACTTAGGGAAGTCGGGCCGCTGAACCCTGGGGCATTGGGACCTTGTCGTGGTGTTCGGCTTGAATCTGGATGGGGGCTGGGTTGGTCTGAATTCTGGCGAATTCAGCTACGCTGGTGCGAGCTTGGACCCACCCGTTGGTAGTATTGTGAAAACTTTGGTTCGTTGGAGCCGGTCTGGTGGGTAAGTCCTTTTGAGGACGCCTGTTGCGATTTGGATTGGGGCTCGGGTGGCCTCTAGTAACGTGTTGTGGTGCTGGGAGCGGGCGGAGTGGATTGGGGCAGCCGTCGGCCGGTCAGGCGGCGGCGGTTCGACATTGACCCTAAGTGCTGATTTCTCGATACTCCCCCGTTGCCTCGTTGTGAACGGAAAGCCTTATGTCGGTTGCTCAAGAGCGTGATCTGCTGGACTACTGCACGTCGGCCGCCCGCGAGGCGAAGGCCGCGGCGGCGGAGCTGGCGCAGGTCTCGGGGGGACAGAAGAACGCCTGGCTGCGGAAGTCGGCGGCCCGGTTGCGGGAGCGAACCGAGGCAATTCTGGACGCGAACAAGGTCGATCTGGAGGCGGCTCCCGGGTTTGGGCTGACCGATGCGGCGATTGATCGGCTGACGCTTAATCCCAAACGCATTCACGAGATTGCCGTCGGCCTGGAAGAGGTCGCCGCCCTGCCCGACCCGGTGGGCGAGGTGATCGAGTCGAGCGTCCGGCCGAACGGATTGCAGATTCTCAAGACCCGCGTGCCTCTGGGGGTCGTGTTCTTCATTTAAGAGTCGCGGCCGAACGTGACGGCCGACGCGGCCGCCATTTGCCTGAAGAGCGGCAACGCGGTGATCCTCCGCGGCGGCAAGGAAGCGGCTCATTCGAGCCGGGCGATTGTCGACATCCTGAAGGAGGTCGCCGCCGAAGAGGGGCTGCCGCCGGCTGCTTTGCACCTGGTGGAAACGACCGACCGCTCGGCGGTGGGCCACTTCCTGGCGATGCCGCAGTACATCGACGTCGCGATACCGCGCGGCGGCGAAAGCCTGATCCGCCGGGTCGCGGAAGAAGCCAAGATGCCGGTGATCAAGCACTTCACCGGCAATTGCCACGTGTACATCGACGCTTCGGCCAACTTCGACATGGCTGAGCGGATTGTGGTGAACTCGAAGTGCCACCGGCTGGGCGTGTGCAACGCCTGTGAATCGCTGCTGGTGCACGAGTCGGTGGCGGACACGTTCCTGCCGCGGGTCGGAGCGGCGCTGCAATCGCGCGGCATTGAGATTCGGGGGGACGAAGCCACACAAAAACTCGTTCCCAACGCGAAGGCAGCCACGGACGAGGATTACGCGACCGAGTTCCTCGGTCCGATCATCTCGGTGAAGGTGGTCGGGTCGCTGGGGGAGGCGGTGGCCCACATCAATCGCTATGGTTCGCAGCATACCGACGCGATCGTGACGCAGGACCTGGCCGCAGCGCGCAAGTTTACGGCCACGGTCGACAGCTCGGCGGTGATGGTGAACGCGAGCACGCGCTTCAACGATGGCTACCAGTTTGGACTGGGGGCCGAAATCGGCATCAGCACCGACAAGTTCCACGCCCGTGGGCCGTGCGGCTTGAAGGAGCTCACGACGTATAAGTACGTGGTGTTTGGTGAGGGGCAGGTGCGGGAGTAAGAGGCGAAGGGGCCAAGATGCGAAGCGCCCAAGAGGCGAAGGGGCAAAGACGCGAAGCGGTTTGGATTGATGGGTTACTGGCGTTTTAGGCTAAGAGGTTAAGGGATTAACGGGGGGATGGGTGGAGAGAGGTTTGGGTTGGCTGGGGGCGCTGTTCCCTCGGCTCCTTTGCCTCTTGGCCCCTTTGCCCCTACGCGAGAGAAGTCATGGCAGACGAAGTTCTAAGCCAGGCGGAAGTCGAAAGCCTGCTCAGCGCGATGGAGGGGGCGGCGCCAGCCCGTCCCGCGTCGATCGCTCCGCCGCCGGTCAATACTCCCGCGCGCCCACGCGAGAAGGTCTCGCCCTACGACTTCAAGCGGCCCGAACGCGTCGGCAAGGAGCAGATGCGGGCCCTGCAATCGCTGCACGAGGGCTTTGGCCGAAACTTTGGCGCCGCGCTGTCCGCCCTGCTCCGCAGCATCGTCGAAGTAAAGCTGACGAGCGTCGATCAGTTGACGTACAGCGAGTTTGTCTTCAGCCTCGAAAACCCGACCTGCTTCAACCTGCTCCGGGCCGAACCGCTCGAAGGCAACTTGATCCTGGACATCAACCCGGCGATTCTCTACCCGATCATCGATCGCCTGCTGGGGGGCGGAAAGGACAGCGGGCCGGTCGTTCGTCGGCCATTGACCGAAATTGAGCTGCGACTGGTCTCGCGCATCTCGAACCTGTTTCTGCAGGAACTGGCGCGGGCGTGGGAGAACGTGATTGCCCTGAAGTTGCAGGTCGAACGCGTCGAGAGCAACCCGCAACTGGTGCAGATCGTTCCGCCGAACGAAGTCGTCGTGCTGATCAGCTTCGAGCTGACGCTGGGCGACGTGCGAGGCATGATCAACCTCTGCATCCCGTTCAACTCGATCGAGCGCATCGGCAACAAGCTCTCGTCGAACACCTGGGCGAGCTATGGCAAGGGGGGCACCAACCCCGAAAACATCGCCCGCCTGAGCCGGCAGATCGACCGCTCGCGCGTCGAGATGGTCGCCACTCTGGCGGAAACGAAGATCACCACGGAAGACCTGCTCGGTCTGCGCGTGGGGGATATCATCACGACCGATAAGGACGTGCGGACGCCAATCGAGATCGCCGTTCAAGGGGTGCCCAAATTCCTGGCGAGTGCTGGAGCGCTCAAGGGGCTGAAGGCGCTGAAGATCGAACAGGCGATCGCTCCCGCAGTGCCTCCTTCACCAGCGCCGGCAGCGGCGAAGAAGGGATAGCCCTTCGACGGGGCCGCTAGAGATAAGGCTGGGCGAGCCTGGCGATGCCGTCGCGGATGCGCCAGATGAGTGGGCGGTTCTGCAATTCGGCGAGTTGGAGCTCGCGTCCGGAATGCATCTTTTCGTGGGCTACCTGCGTGGCAGCCTGGGCGAGCTCGCGGTCGTAGCACTCGACATTGAACTCGAAGTTGAGGCGCAGGCTGCGCGGGTCCCAGTTGGCGGAACCAAGCAGCACCCAGCAGCCATCGACGATGACCAGCTTCGAGTGATCGAACGGCGGCGAACTGAGCCAGACTCGGCAACCTCGCTCGAGCACCTGGCCGAGCTGACCCATGCAGGCCCACTGCACCATCGTCAGATTGTTCTTCTCCGGCAGGACGATCTGCACCTGCACTCCCCGCATGGCGGCCACCGTGAGGGCCGTGATCAAAGCCTGTTCGGGCAGGAAGTAGGGAGTGACGACGACGATCGACTTTCTCGCGCAGTCGATCGCACACTGCAGCGTGTATTGCAGTTGCTCCATCTGGGCTTCGGGACCGTCCGGGATGCCGCGGCAGAGCGTGAAGCCGCGGGGCTCAAGTTGCTGGAACCAGTTCTCGCCGGTTAGTCGCTCTCCGGTGCAGAACTCCCAATCGCTGGCGAAGGTTTCTCGCAGGTGTGCAACGACCGGACCTTCGATGCGGAAGTGGATGTCCTGGATCGGATGCTTGCCGGGATCGCTCAGCCGATGTCCTTGCCGGATGTTCATCCCGCCGGTGAAGCCGATGTCGCCATCGATGACGAGGATCTTGCGGTGGCTGCGGAGATTGGAGTAGTGCAGCTTCCAGGGGATCAGCGTGGGCAGGAACTTGGCGTGGGGAAGGCCCCGGCGACGGAGAGTCCAGGTAATCGGCGGCAGGGTGTAACGGCTGCCGACGTCGTCGATCAGGATCCGCACTTCCACGCCGCGCTGCTGGGCCCGATCGAGGGCGTCGACAAACAGGGCGCCGACCGGGTCGTTGTCGAAGATGTAGGTTGAGAGGCCGATCGAGCACTGGGCTTTGTCGATGGCGGCCAGCATGTCGGCATAGGCTTCGTCGCCGCCGACCAGCGGGGTGATGCGATTGCCGTCGAGCAGCGCCAGGTCGGTGATCTGCTTGACGAACTCCATCAGCGGCAACAGGTGGCTGGCTTCTTCGCCGAGGGTGCGACTGATGGCCTTTGAGGTGGCTGGTTGGATCTCCGCTCGCCCCGGCCCTGCGACGCCACGTTTCAAGCGGCGGGCGGTGCGATGGATTCGGTTCACACCGAACAGCACGTAGAGGATCGTCCAGACAAACGGCGCGAGCAGGATAATGCCGACCCAGCCGATGGCCGAGCGGGTGTCGGGCTTGGTCAGCACGACGTGCGAGACCGAAACTGCGACCAGCGTCAGGTCGGCCAGGGCGATGACGTGCGGCCAGATCGTGAAGAAGAACTGGGGGATCTCAGGCATAGGTGACTAGTGTCGCGAGAAAAGTCGGCGACGCTAGGCCTTGGGGCGAATTTTGCCGGGATCGTCATAGCGGTTGCTACAATATCCCGCCCGAGACGCCGAACACTTCAAGTCGGCGGCGATGGGCGCGGCGAATTCGTGGGAGAGCAGCTTTGGACAAGCAAGACGACAAACGGGCAGGCGGTGGAGCGGCAGTGGCGGTCGTCGTGATCGTGGTGCTGCTGGCGGTGCCTTGCCTGGTCGCGGTGTTGCTCGGCGGTTTTCTGTACGTTGGATCAAGCCGCCAGCCGGTCGTGATCGCTCCCACTCCCACGGCCGTCCCACGCGCTCGTCTGGTTGTCGTCGAAATCGACGCGGATGAGCAAGTGTTGCTCGACGGAGCGAAGGTCCAATTGGCGGACCTTCCCAATCAACTCCGGCAATTGCAGGCCATGGAATATCGGAACGGATCGAGCTTGAGTGTGATGGTCCGATCTGATTCGTCCGTACCCTACGGAATTGCCCAGGAAGTGCTGGATAGGATTGCGGAGGTGGGAGTCCCCTATTCGTTGCACTCGATCGATTCTGCGAGCGCTATGGGGACGGCAGCCATGCCCGGCGGCGGCGCGGAGGAGGCCGGAGCGGAAACGCCTGAATCCGCCTCCGCTGAGGCGGAGCCCGCCGCTGCGGCAACCAGCGACGACAAAGACGAGAGCAAGTCCGAATCCTCCGAGCCTGATACCCCGGCTGCGGACAAAGCGTCTGCGGAAGAGCAACCCGAAGAACGCTAGACCGTGGTGGGACCGGTTTCTCGGACCAGGGCGCTGATTTGCTTGAACTCGGGTGTGCCAGCCGCCTCGCACCATTCGAACAGAGCCGATTCGACGGTTGTCAGCGTGGCTCCGGCGGAGTCCATGCGGCGGAGGGCGGTCTCGTGGTCGAGCGAGTAGCGAGAGCCAACGGCGTCGACGGCCACAAACACGCGGTATCCATCGGCCAGCAGGTCGAGCACCGTTTGCTGGACGCAGACGTGGGTCTCGATGCCGACGACCAGGATTTTGTAGACGCCCTTTTGCCGGAGTTGGGCCAGGAGGTCGCCGCATTCCCGACAGCTGAACATCACCTTGGCGGGAGGAGCAGCGATGCGCTGCCGAAGCTCCGGCACGGTAGGACCGAGACCCTTGGGATATTGCTCGGTGGCGACCACGGGCACGCCGAGGAGGGCGGCCCCATCGACCAGCCGGCGCAGGTTCCACAGGAGACGCTCGTGATGCGGAATGGCGGGCAAGAGCTTCTCTTGGACATCGACCACAATCAGGCCGGTGTCGCCGCGGGACATGAGTTCTGGGCTGCGAGGCATCGACGGAGTGCTCATTTCGGCAGCATAGCAGATTCGTTCAAAAAGCCGCAGTGGCCAACTCCGCCGGCTACTGGGTTCGAGCGCTTTCGCTCGGTACAATCCGCCGCTGGTTGCCGCAGGCGGCTGTGTGGCTTTCACCCGGATTCAGGATCACGACGATATGGCTTACTTCCTGGGCATCGACATTGGCACCTCAGGCACGAAGACCCTGGTAATCGACGAGGCGGGCGCCATCCTGGCCGAGGCTTCGCAGTCGTACCCCAGCCATCACCCGAAGCCTCTCTGGAGCGAGCAGGATCCAGACGATTGGTGGAAGGCAACGGTGGGAACCGTTCGCGCTGCGGTCAAAAAAGCGAAGCTTAAGCCGGCCGACGTGAAAGGTATCGGCCTGAGCGGCCAAATGCACGGCAGCGTGTTTCTCGACAAGAAGGGCAACGTCGTCCGCAAGGCGCTGCTATGGAACGACCAGCGGACGGCCGCGGAATGCGAGGAAATCGAGCGACGGGCCGGTGGTCGGAAGAAACTCATTCAGATGGTCGCCAACCCTGCCCTCACGGGATTCACGGCGCCCAAGATCCTTTGGCTGCGGAACAACGAGCCGAAGAATTTTGACAAGACGGTCAGCGTGCTGCTGCCGAAGGACGATGTCCGTCGCCGCTTGACCGGCGAATTTGCCACAGATTTGAGCGACGCCAGCGGTATGCTGCTGCTCGATGTCGCGAAGCGAAACTGGTCGACCAAACTGCTGGGGCTGCTCGATCTCGATCCGAGTTTGTTCGCCAAGGTGTATGAGTCGGAAGATGTCACCGGCAAATTGACCCCGGCGGCTGCGAAGGAACTGGGGCTGACGACCGACTGCGTCGTCGTCGGCGGCGCAGGAGATAATGCGGCGAACGCCATCGGCACGGGGGTGGTGAAGAGCGGCGTGGTGTCGACGTCGATCGGCACCAGCGGTGTGGTCTTCGCCCACAGCGACGAAGTGCAGATCGATCCGCTCGGTCGGTTGCATACGTTCTGTCATGCGGTGCGCGGCAAGTGGCACATCATGGGAGTAAGCCTGACTGCTGGTGGATCGCTGCAATGGTTTGCCGAGCGGGTTTGCAGCGATTTGTTCTCCAGCAAGAAGGCCGCTTGCTACGACATCCTGTCGCGCGAGGCGGAAGGAGTGCCCCGAGGCAGCGAGGGTCTGTTCTTCTTGCCGTACCTGGCTGGCGAACGGACTCCGCACGCCGACCCCTTCGCCCGGGGAGCGTTTATTGGCATGACGCTCAAACATGCTCGCGGCCATCTGTCGCGATCGATCATGGAAGGCGTCGCCTATGCGCTGAAGGACAGCCTGACGATCATCAAGGAGATGGGAGTGCCGGTGAAGCAGATTCGGGCCTCCGGCGGCGGGGCGAAGAATCCGTTCTGGCGGCAGGTGCAGGCCGATGTGTTCGGGCAGGAGGTCGTCACCATCAATGCCGAGCAAGGACCCGCCTACGG
>JAEZAS010000353.1 GCA_023430365.1 Planctomycetota bacterium | reverse complement strand
TCGTTCTGCAGGGCCGGACCGAAGGGCCGAACGCCCGTATGCACGTCGCGAGCGTGGTTGAGGATGACCGCTTTGACCTCCGGCGACCGATGAATGCCGCTGAAAATCTCCTTCCAACTCGCGCCGCGATGATCGGGAACCGCCGGGCCGCTGACGGCTGGGAAAATATTGAAATGGCCGAGCGAGGTGGTCACTTCATTGCCCGTGATCGGAGTGAAGTAGCGACGAACGCCGAGCTGACGGGCCAGCGGTTCGTAGTCGATCTGCCGATTGTGGTCGGTGGCGATCGGTAACTCGATGCCTTCACCGGTGAGCGTAATCATGCGCTCTTCGATGGTGGCGTCGCCGTGGCCGGAGTGCGTCAAGGTGTGAACATGCGTGTCGCACGCGACGTAGCCGACCGTTGGGACCTCACGGCGAATCTGGAGCCGCCGCTCGGTCGAGTTGCCGGATTCGACGGTGATCTCCGCCTGGGCGAGCGAGTACTCGAAACCACGGCCGGCGAAGATCGTATAGCGTCCGGCAGGCAAGTTGAGATTCGCTTCCCCGGTGGAGCAGTAGACGACGCCTGGCCGCACGGCGAGCGTATCGCTCGACACGGTTCCGAGACTCTGCAGGCTGCCGTTCTGATCGATGATCGTGATCCGGCAGGGTACGGGCTTCTGGGTTTCCTGGTCGGTGATATGAAGCTGGATGGTTCCGCTGCGCAAGTGTGTTTCCGGAGCCGCTGGAATCAGGCAAATCTGGCCGACGCGGATGTCGTCTATCTTGGGCTTTGGCCCAGGCTGCTCGATAACCAGCTTGTTCTGCCCGTCGCGGAGGACTCCGACAGGGACGGCGAAGTAGAACACCATGTCGTTCTCATCGATCACCAACCGACCGAGATCGTGACCGTTGAGTTGGACTCGCCAGGCGTCCTTTACATCCTGCTGCCGCAGGGCAAGGGTGTATTCGGTCGCATTGGCCGGCGCGTCGAACGTCAATTCGAGACGCGGTCCGTCGGCCTCGGCAGGGAAACTGCTCCATTCCCGTGGACCAGTCATACGCAAGTGATGCAAGCGGCTGGTCAGTACCAGACCGTCGGCAGCCGTCGCTGACACAAGGAACTCACCGCCCCAGAAGGCAACGACTAGCAAGATCGTAAAGAGCGACCGCAGGTTCATCGATGAAGTGTCCTCTTAAATCGCTGGGACGGAAGATTTTCGGCAGGTAGGCAGAATAGGCGATCGCGGGGCGGATTGCACCAGTTCGACGAGAAGCGTTTTCGGAGGGCCTAGGCCTTGACCCTGTAGTAAGGTACGGACCGTAAACTAGAGGTATGAACACGACAAAGCACTTGCTGATCGGTCAGTTGGCCCGCCAGGCGGGAGTGGGGGTGGAGACCATTCGGTTCTACGAGCGGAGTGGACTGCTCGGCTCCCCGGAACGTCGCAGTTCCGGCTACCGGGCCTATGACGAGCAGGCGGTTTCCCGGCTGCAATTCATCCGCCGTGCGAAGCAGCTTGGGTTCACCTTGAACGAGATCAAGGAACTCCTGGCCCTGGATGCAAACCCGGATGCTACCCAAGCGGAAGTGAAGGCGGCGGCACTCGCGAAGATCGACGACATCGAAAATCGCATCCGCGATCTGCAGTGGATGCGCACGGCGCTCGTTTCGGTAACGAGCCAATGTCACGGTGATGGCGAGTCGGCCATGCACTGCCCGATTCTGGAGGCTCTGCATCAAGCGGGCGATGAGCAGACTCGCGAAACCACCCACTGCAAGCCGTAGCATTCGCACTCAGGAACTGATGTCATGGAAAAAGAACACTCGTGCTGCGGTAACCACGTTCTGCAGGTGGGCACTATCGCACCGACTCATATCGATCCTGTTTGCGGAATGACGGTCCGGCCGGCGAGCGCCAAAGGGCATGCCACGCACCGAGGCAAGGACTACTACTTCTGCAGCGAGCACTGCCTGCATCGTTTCGAAGCCGACCCCGAGAAATACACGTCCGGCAACTTTGTCCCGAGCGGCATGCCGGCCGCCGATGGCGACGAGGACGCCTACTACATTTGCCCGATGGACCCCGAGGTTCGCCAGAAGGGGCCGGGGACGTGTCCGAAATGCGGAATGGCGTTGGAGCCGGAGCAGGTCACGCTGCCGCAGACGAAGACCGAATACATCTGCCCCATGCATCCCGAGGTCGTTCAATCGACTCCGGGAACCTGCCCCATCTGCGGCATGGCGCTGGAACCGCGTGAGGTAACGGTCGAGGAAAAGCCCGATCCGGAACTCGCCAGCATGACACTGCGGCTGATTGTGTCCGCTGTGCTGACCCTTCCGTTGCTGGTCTTGGCGATGGGAGAAATGGTCGGCGTTCCGGTGCACCGCTACCTATCGGCCGACGTGTTCGGCTGGTCTCAGTTGCTGTTGGCCACGCCGGTCGTGCTCTGGGGAGGCTGGCCGTTCTTCGTGCGGGGCTGGCAGTCGATCGTCAATCGCCATCTGAACATGTTCACGTTGATCGCCATCGGCACTGGGTCGGCGTACTTGTTCAGTCTGATCGCAGTGCTCATGCCCGAATTGTTTCCCGAGTCGTTTCGCTCGCATGGAACCGGCGTGGACCTGTACTTCGAGGCGGCCGCGGTCATCGTGACCTTGGTCCTCTTGGGGCAAGTGCTTGAAATCCGTGCCCGCAATCAGACGGGAGCTGCGATTCGCTCGCTGCTCAAATTGGCTCCGACACGGGCGCTGCTCGTGGCAACGGATGGCCAGGAGAGAGAGGTCGCACTCGAAAGCGTGAAGGTCGGCGATCGGCTGCGGGTTCGCCCCGGCGACAAGGTGCCGGTGGACGGCAAGGTGCTGGATGGATCGAGTTTCATCGACGAATCGATGATCACCGGCGAACCCGTTCCTGTGGAGAAGAAAGCGGGTGACCGGGTAATCGGCGCGACGGTGAACGGAACTGGCAGCTTCGTGATGCAGGTCGAACGCGTCGGCTCGGAGACCGTGTTTGCGCGGATTGTCACGATGGTCAACCAGGCGCAGCGCAGCCGCGCTCCAATCCAGCGGCTTGCCGATGTCGTCGCGTCTTACTTTGTGCCTGCGGTTCTGCTGATCGCGGTTGCCACCTTCGTGCTCTGGCTCTGGTTGGGCCCGCAGCCGAGTCTGTCGTACGCGATCGTGAATGCGGTGGCTGTGTTGATCATCGCCTGCCCATGCGCCTTGGGACTTGCGACCCCCATGTCGATCATGGTGGGCGTGGGACGCGGGGCGACGGCCGGCGTTCTAGTCAAGAACGCGGAGGCCTTGGAACTGCTGGAGCGGGTCGACACGCTGGTGATCGACAAGACCGGGACATTGACCGAAGGGAGGCCGAAATTGCAGGCCGTTTCGGCCCTAGGCGATTTCACGGAGTCCAATCTGCTGCAACTGGCCGCCAGTGTCGAGAGCCAGAGCGAGCATCCGATTGCGCGCGCGATCGTCGAAGGAGCCAAAGCTCGCGGTTTGGGTATCCACACTGCTTCGAACTTCGATTCCTTAACGGGGCGAGGCGTGCGGGGGAATGTCAATGGCACGACGGTGAAGGTGGGCAGTGAGCGACTGGTGACGGAAGCGAATCTCGATGTAGATGAATCGCTGCAGCGGCAGGTCGATTCGCTCCGCGGCGACGGCCAAACCGTGATGTTTGTCCTGGTCGATGACAAACTGGCCGGGCTGATTGGCGTCGCCGACCCGATCAAGGAATCGACGCCCGAAGCGCTCCGGCAGCTGCACGAGCAGGGATTGCGGATCGTCATGCTCACGGGTGACAGCCGAAAGACGGCCGAAGTTGTCGCCCGCAAGCTGGGCATCGATCAGGTGGAGGCCGAAGTGTTGCCCGAGCAAAAGGCCGCCAAAGTGCAGCAGCTTCGGCTGGAAGGCCGGACCGTGGCCATGGCGGGGGACGGAATCAACGATGCTCCAGCCCTCGCCCTTGCCCAAGTCGGGATTGCCATGGGCACCGGAGCCGATGTGGCCATGGAAAGCGCCGGTGTCACGCTCGTCAAAGGAGACCTGCGGGGGATCGTTCGCGCCCGGAATCTCAGCCGGCTGACCATGCGAAACATCCGCCAGAACCTGTTTTTCGCCTTTGTCTACAACGCCCTCGGGGTTCCGGTGGCCAGCGGAGTGCTGTACCCGATTTTCGGGCTACTGCTGAGCCCCATGCTCGCCGGCGCTGCAATGAGCCTCAGTTCCGTCTCGGTGATTGCCAACGCCCTGCGGTTGCGCCACGTCAAACTGTGACCGGCCGGCCGAGAGGCACGGAAGACGAACTGCAAGCCCACGAAAAAAGGCACTTTCAGAATCTCGGTTCTGAAAGTGCCTTGCTCTAGAGCGGAGAGGACAGGAACCGAACACCCCTAGAAAACACGGGAAAAACGGGGGTTTCTGACCAGAGCGGCGCAGAATGCGGCGCACTTGCTGCGCCGGAAGCCCCTGTGGACCCCGAATTGGCGGCCGTGGTCGATGCGTGGCCGGCGCTGCCGGCGGCAATCAAGGCGGGCATCTTGGCGATGATCGGCGCGGCGAAGTGACGGCGGACGGACTGTATCTTGCGGGCCGGCGGTGGGGGTGGGAAACCGTGCGGACGGCAACGCAGGAAGTACCTTTCGACCGCGGGGCTGTTTGGCGCTCCCGCTATTCCTGAAACCCCGGCCCTGATACTTGTGGGCTGCGACTTGGCCAGCCAGTGCCAGCTGCAAGCCGGCGAATCCTGGGCATGATCCTTGCCCACGTGGTCCGGCTATGCCGAAAGAGCGCTGGGCTGAACTGCCCAATCCGTTCGCAAAGGGGTAAACTCTGGCTTTTGTACGCTTGAACCCCTAGCGAAATCTGACGGCATGGCGAAACGAACCACGAACGGCGGCACGGCGGCCCCTGGCCGAAGCCGAGCCGCAAGCGACCCCACTGCGGGCAACGGCCAAGCCCGGCCGGCGTTGGCGGTCAAGACAAACGACAAGGGGCAAATCTTCGCGCATATCCGCCAAAAGTGGTTGGCCGAAACCCCGGAAGAGCGCGTCCGGCAAGCTTACGTTGTTACGCTTCACAACGAATACGGCTTCGACCTGGACCAAATGGACGAAGAATTGCACGTTGCTGGACGGGGGTCGGCACGGGCGCGCGCCGACGTGGTTATCTGGCGATCTTCCCAAGACAAGACAGACAGCAAAGCCCCGTTGATCGTGGTCGAATGTAAGGCGGACAACATCACCATCAAGGCGGACGACTACGCGCAAGGCGAAGCCTACGCCCTGTTCACGAACGCCCCGTTCTTTGTCACGCACAACAACCGTGAAACGCGCTACTGGCGAACCCGCAAGGAATTGCTCCCCGGCCGTTGCGAAGAAATCGAAAACATCCCGCACGCCGACGCCAGCGACAAGGACATAGAAGAACTAATCAAGAAGCTGAAGACGTTCAAGGAAGACGAATTCGCCGACTTGCTGCATTCGTGCCACAACGTCATTCGGAACCGCGAACACCTGGACCCGGCGGCAGCCTTCGACGAAATCGCCAGAGTGCTGTTCGTTAAGGTCTGGGTAGAACGGGAAATGAAAGCTAAGCGCCGACGGGTAAACCTGTTTACGGCCGAATACCTGGACGAACAACTTGGAACGCATCCACTGAACGACTTGTTCCAGCGGACGAAGGAAGCGTTTTCGGATGATCGTATCTTCGCCGCCGATGACCGCATCAACGTGAAGGCAGCCACGGGGCGGGAAATCGTTCGGCTGTTAGAACGCTACAACCTGTCTGACACCAGCGAAGACGTGAAGGGCATTGCGTTTGAACGCTTTCTGGGAAAGACGTTTCGTGGCGAAATCGGTCAATTCTTCACCCCGCGAACCATTGTTGAATTCATGGTTCGCATGTTGGCCCCCAAGGAAGGCGACATTGTTTGCGACCCGGCCAGCGGTTCGGGCGGCTTCCTGATTCGGTTTTTTGAGTTGGTCCGCGAACAAATCCTGGCCGACGTGGATCGGCAATATCAAGCCTACGCGGCCGAGTTGGACAAGAAGAACCATTCCGAAACCAAGCGGGCCGAACTGCTCCGCGACAAGTACGACGAACTGCAAGCGACCATCGACCAACGCCGGCGCGATTCGCGATTGTGGAAGCTGGCCAATCGCTGCATTTACGGTTGCGACGCCAATGACCGCATGGCCCGCACGAGCAAGATGAACATGATTATGCACGGCGACGGGCACGGCGGCGTTCATCATCACAACGGCTTTATCAACGTCAACGGCATCTTTGAGGGCCGGTTTAATATCATCCTGACCAACCCCCCTTCGGCGCAAATGTCGAACCATCGGACCATATCACCGAAGGGGACGTGAAAACCAGCGACGAAGCCTACCGGCGCTACGCCGATACATATGGGCAGGTTTACAAGGATGCCCAAGCCCGCGTGAAGGCGGCCCAAGGCAAGCCCATCGCATCCGTGTTCGACCTACCCAAACGCGGCGAGGAAGGCAAGAAACTGGGCAAGGTGAAAACCGAAATCCTGTTCATCGAGCGCTGCTTGTCCCTCTTGGACGCCGGCGGCAAGTTGGGCATCGTGCTGCCCGAAGGCATCTTCAATAACCCATCTCTGGCATACGTTCGCGAGTTCTGCGAAGACCGGGCTCGTATCCTGGCCGTGGTGAGTCTGCCGCAGGAGACTTTCTATTCGTCGGGAGCCAGCGTCAAGGCATCGCTCTTGTTTGTGCAAAAGTTCACGACCAAGGAACAAGCCGACTTCGACAAGAAGCAGGCGGCGGCACGCAAGGAAGTTGAAGCCAAGTACGCCGACGAAATCGCAGCGGAAACGGCCCGGCTGGAAGCGGAGATTGAAGCGGCCAAACAAGCAAAGGACGCCGAAGCCCGCAAATCAAAGCAAACCGAATTGCGGGTTTATCTGAATCGCATGGCCGACACGAAAACCCGCAAGCCCGCGCGCTCTTGAAAGAACGGTTCGACTACCCGATTTTCCTGTACGAAGCCGAGAAAGTCGGCATCACGGCGACGGGTGAACCGGACGCGAACGAACTGTACCCCAACGACCGTTTACCGGCCGGCATAACGGCGGAAGAAACTTGCTTGGAACTATACCGGCGATTCTGCAAGAAGCCGGCGGCTTTCGCATTGCCGGCCAGCGGCGGGGGTGACGAATGAGCTCCGTTGCCCCGACAAGGCCGCGCGCCTTCGTCGTTTGGTTCCGCGACTTGCATCGTTGGTCCGTCGGTTCGTTCATCGAAACGGGTTGGCGCTGGCCAGCGGAAACGATTCGCCCGTTATCGACGGCGCTAACTCGGAAGTCGGTTGACCTGAACCGTGCAACAACGCCGGCCGATGCAATCCGGCTGGTGACGTTACATTTCGACGGCGAAATGGAACTGCGCCACGAAAGCGCCGGCGAGAGTTTTAAGGGCCGGCTGTTTCATGCCGATTCTGGCGACGTGATTTATTCCAAAATCGACGTTCGCAACGGCGCGATTGGGATTATCCCCGAAGAATTGGGGCGAGTTTGCGTTAGCAGCGAATACCCGGTTTATGCGGTCGATTCGACGGTAGCCGAAGCCCGTTACGTCAAGCTGCTGTTTAGGACCGACGTTTTCCGTCGAAAGATTAACAGCATGATTAGCGGGGCGAGCGGGCGCAAGCGCGTCCAGCCGACGGACCTGGAATCGGTGGAAGTTCCGTTGCCCCCGTTGCCGGTGCAACGAAAGATCGTGGCGGCCTGGGAAGCGGCGCGGAAATATGCGACCGATGCGGCGACGAAGATTGCACGGCTTGAACGCGAAATCGAAGCCCGATTCCTGGCCGACCTGGGCTTGAAAGCGCCCCAGCAAACCAAGCTGCCCAAAGCCTTCGCGGTTCGTTGGCAAGATATGGAGCGATGGGGCGTTCAACCGAACCAACTTGCCACAACCAGCGTTGACGTTTTCAAGGCGAAGTATCCGATTGCCGATGGGCGAAATTGCCTGGCGGAAGTAAAGCACGGTTGCTCTGCAAGCCCGTCGTCGATGCCAACCGCGCTGGAAGTGCTGAAAATCAGCGCGGCAACGCGGGGCCAATTCAATCCCGAAGAAAGGAAATACGCCTTCGACGTTCCGCGATACCGGCAAGAGTTTGACTTGCGAGCGGGTGACGTGCTGATGTGCCGAACCAATGGCACGCTGGCGATGGTAGGAATGTCGGCATTGGTGGAAGCCGACATGCCCAACCTGATTTTTCCCGACAAGTTGATTCGCGTGCGATGCAAGGCGAATACCTTACCGGCCTACTTTTGGAAACTGGCCCAAATGGGGTTTGCACGTTCTCAAATTGAAGCGGCTGCCCGAACGGCTGTCGGCAACTACGCAATAGGCAGCGATGACATTTGGGCGCTACGTTTCCCGCTGCCCCCGCTGCCCGTGCAACAAGCGATGGTAAAGCGAATCGAAGCCGGCCGGGCGGAAATCGCCAAGGTGAAAGCCGATGCTAAGGCCCGGGCCGAAACGGCCAAAGCCGACATAGAAGCGATGATCCTGGGGACGAAGCCGGTACAATAAAGCCGGCGCGCCGAGTGCGACAAACCCAATTGATTTTGGCAAAACCCTGGGGGGGTCTGGGGGCCGGTATGGGCGGACTGGGGAGCCGCAATTGGTTTCGGCGGGAAGGAAGGAAAGCGAGCGTACCTATTATAAGGAAGTTATCTTGGATAAAACCTTTCTCAATGACAGCTTAGTAAAGGGCAGGTACGAGCAGTTGCAGAACTACCACGTCCAGCACTATCTGCTCGGGGCCAAAACTAACGCAGACGGATACGTCTCTATTTACACGGACATTATTGTGCCTGGAGATTCCTCGCCATATGGCTGGGCAGTTTCCGCGTTCCAGTCATGGGGCTTGAGGGAGCCGGCAGGACTCGGTCACGCAATAATGCACATTCAAGCATTCGGCTACTTTCCATCGGGGACGGCGTCTCCGGTCGGTCTACCGTTTCGCGTCTATATCGCGATTCAAGCTTTTTATCCGTCACTGGAAAACGGTGAAGCACGAAAATATACGCGGCAAGAAATGGGTGTCGGCATAAGGTTGCTGATACCTACGGACATGCCGCTAGACGACCGGAAGTCCGGTTAGGTAGCAGCCCTAAAATGAGTTCGGGACGGCGCGAACGGGTTGCAAACCGCACGCGCCAAGCGGCCTGGGCCGGCGCGCTCTTAGCCTTTCGTGGCGCGTCGGCCCAAGCCGGCCCGACGAACGAAAGGCAACGCAATGGCGGACGAAAGCCCGCTGGTCGGTCGGTTGGACCGCGCCGGCAATGTCTTTAGCTTGGCCGGCACGTTGGGCCGGGCATTCCAAGAAGAACATCAAGGGCAGGGACGACAAATCGACCCGGCCGGCTGGAACCGCCACGCCCGGTCGTTCAATGAGTTCTGCGCCGCGCTGCTGGACCTGCGCGAACCGATGCAGAATCCGCCCCACGGCTTCGGCCCCGTCGCCCAGCAACTATTCCAAGCGGCCAAACTGGCAAAGCGAATTCGGGACACCCTGGCCCGCGACGACGGCTTTGCCGACTACCTCGATTACTTCCCCGACCTGAACACGGTTTGCCAAGCCGGTTGGGAAGCGGTCAAGGAAATTACCAAGGCCCGGCGGCTGGACGATCCCTTTGCATTCGTCGATGAGCCGACAGCGCCGGCCCTTTCGCTCTTGGATCGGTTTCCCGCGACGCCGGCCGGGCACGTTGCATTCTTGGAGTGGGTTCGCGACGAAGTTCACTACGCGGCCGAAGCGAGACGCGGGCAATTGGAGCGCGGCTATCCCAATGCCACCATCGAAAGCATGGTTCGCGGCATCAAGTGGCCCGAAGCGCGGGCGCGGCTGGCGGCGCTATCCAATCTGCGGGAAGGGGTGAAGGCGAACGCCGGCGACATTCTGCGGCGAGAATTGACAGCCGGCACGGTGGAGCAAATCGACGTCCTGCTAACGCCGGCGGTTTGGGGCGTGCGCGACTCGTTGGAACAAGCCCGGCTAAATGACCTGGCGAGCAAGATAGTTGTCGTTGCCACGGCCGGCGACTTGTGGAAAGCCTATGTCGAAGGGAAGCGGCCCTGGTTTCAGACTTCCGGCATTTCGTTTCGGCCCGGCGGAAATACTCCGACGATGACTTGCACCTATGACGCGGCCGAAGCCAAGCGAACCTCGCTGGACCGCGCCCAAGCCCTCGTGACGGCCGAAGGGGGCGACAAGGCGGCGGCAATGGAGAAACTGATTGCCCGTGTTCAACTGCAAGCTGGCATGGACAAGGCGAGCGTTATCAACATGCCTTTAGCGGATTTTGTGGCAGCGGCGATGGGTCGCGATACGGTCAGCAAGCGACAACAACCGAATGAAGAAAACGTATCGGAACGCCTTCCCCAAACCGATGACGAAACCGAACTACTGAAACTGGCTATCGCTGAATTGCTGCGGACGATTCCCGAAACGTGGGCCGAGTTCAACCATGACGCGCTGACCGCAATTCAGGCTAACGCCCTATTTCTACTAACGGCGGCCGGGATGGTGGAGCGACGCGGTTGGATTCGTGCGACGATTGCGAATCATCCAGCGTGCTTTGAGTTGCGGTTTCAAGCAACCGGCGAAGGCGGTTTCGCTAAGGTAATGGAGACCGCTACGGCCCTCCAATTTGAATCTTGGGCCGATGCGTGGCGCACGTGGCGTGCTGGTCCAGCGGGTAATCGCTCGCCCGTTCATGCCGAAGGAATCTTGCCGCAAGAATGGCGACTAACCGGGCAAGGAATCGTCGCCCGTGGCGACCTGGCCAACGATGCCCAATCGGTGACCGTGTTTGACTTCGTGCTGAAACGCGGTTTCTTTGGGCCGGGCTTCTGGCTCCGCAAGCAACTAAACGGACGTGCGACTACCGACGACGAGAAACGAACAATCGCGCGCCACTTGGCGGCGGGCGATGACCTTGCACGGCTGCCGCGCCCAGCCGTCGGTGGTGAAGGACGGTTGGTTGAAGTACGGAAGTTGGACCAACCGACGGCGGCGAAAGTGGTCAACCTGGGGAACTGGCCTGAAGGTGCGGATAACTTTGCGGAAGCGTTCGGCAAGATGCTGGGGCCGATGTTTGAAGGGCTTGCGGCGAAGCCCAACGTGGGCAATGGGAAGCAAGCCGAAGCGGCGAGCGATGCCCCTGCGAAGCGACGCGGGCGGAGGAAAGCCGATTATGAAACCGTCCAGAAAGAGGCCGAACTTGCGGCCGATTGGGAACGGGCACGCGACGCGGGAGTCTACAAACCCGACTTCGCCAAAGATAAGAACATGACGGTAAGGCAACTGGACGCCCTGTTGGACCGCGTTCGGGCACGAAAACGCCCTTCCGAATAATTGATTCCGAAAGTCACGCGAATTATTCGGAGAGAAAAACTTCTAGCCGCTTTCTGCGGCAATCAGGGGCTTTTGCCCGCGAATCGTTCCGAATAAATGCTCCGAATAAATCGGATCGTCGGAACGCTGCGGAAGTTTCCAGTATGCGAGCCGCGCTAGTTCCATCGTGACGATGGGGAGCGGCGAGCGGTCCAAACATGGAACTGGAAATGACCGACCAAGCGACAAAAACTCCGCTGCTGGTGACGGCCCGCGATGCGGCCCGGATGTTGGCGGTATCGCCCCGCAAGTTGTGGGCGATGACGTTTGAGGAAACGCCGGCGCTGCCCTACGTTCGGTGCGGCCGGCTGGTGCGCTACTCGCCCGATGACCTGCGCCAGTGGATCGAAGCGCAGCGGAAAGGGGGCGACAATGACGCCCGTTGAACGGCTTTTGGCGAAGCTGCCCGACGCCAAACAAGCCGGCAAAGGTTGGGCGGCACGCTGCCCGGCGCACGAAGACCGGCGGGCAAGTCTTTCGATTGGTGAAGGCGAAGACGGCCGGGCGCTCGTTAAGTGCCATGCCGGCTGCAAGGCCGATGCAATCTGCGCTGCGCTTGGCCTGCGCGTGCTGGACCTGATGCCCACGGCCGACAAGCTGCCCGCGCCAAGCAAACCCAAGACGGGCTGCAAGCCCCGCATCGTCGCCCAGTACGATTACCGCGACGAAGCCGGCAACGTGCTGTCGCAAGCCGTGCGCTATGAACCGAAAGACTTTCGCCAACGGCGGCCGAAGCCTGGCGGCGGGTGGGATTGGAGCGTCAAAGGGGTGCGCGTGGTTCCTTATCGGCTGCCCGAACTATTGGCCGATTCGACGCGCCCCGTGGTGGTTGCCGAAGGGGAGAAAGATTGCGACAACCTGGCCCGCATCGGCGTATTGGCGACAACGAACGCCTGCGGCGCGGGGAAGTGGACGGCGGAGCATTCGGCGTTTCTGCGCGGCCGGCGGGTAATTGTGCTGGCCGACAATGACGAAGCTGGGCGCAACCACGCACAGCAAGTCGCGCAATCGCTTCAAGGCATCGCGGCATCGGTGCAAATTGTCGAACTGCCCGGCTTGCCGGACAAAGGCGACGTAAGCGATTGGATTGCAGCCGGCGGCACGAAAGAGGAATTGAAGCGGCTGGCCGAAGCCGCCCCCGTTTGGACGCCGACCACGGCCCAGCCGTGGCCGGAAATCGTTTCTTTCGACGTGCTGGACCTGCCCGACTTCCCGACCGGAGCATTGCCCGACGTGCTACGGCAATGGGTGGAAGCCGAATCGCACGCCACGCAAACGCCGGCGGACCTGGCGGCGCTGTTGGCGCTGTCGGTTTGTTCCGTCGGCATCGCCCGGCGCGTGGTGGTCGAACCGCGGCCCGGTTGGCGTGAGCCGGTGAACCTGTTTACGGCCGTGCTGCTTGAACCTGGAAACCGCAAGTCGGCCGTCTTCGCCGATGCGATGAAACCGCTACGCGAGTTGGAAGCCGAGCTAATCGAAGCGGCGCGGCCGGTTGTGGCCCGCGCGCAATCCGACCGGCGGCAAGTCGAAGGGCGACTGCGGAAGCTGGAAAAAACGGCGGCCGAGAAACACGGCGACGAAGCGGCACAAGCACGGCACGAAGCCGGCAATCTAGCAGCGAACCTGGCCGACGAAGACGAGCCAGTTTTGCCCCGACTGTTAGTCGATGACGCCACGGCTGAAAAGCTGGGCATGATGCTGGCCGAGCAAGGCGGGCGCATCGCAAGTATGTCGCCCGAAGGCGGCGTATTCGACCTGATGGCCGGCTTGTATTCCAAGAGCGGCATTCCCCAATTTGGTGTTTACCTGATGGGGCATTCCGGCGATGACCTGGTTACGGATCGGGTGGGCCGAAAGGGGGTGCGAGTGGAGCGGCCGGCGCTGACGTGCGCCTATGCGATGCAGCCGGCCGTTATCGAAGGTCTGGCCGAGAACGCAGCGTTTCGCGGCCGGGGGCTATTGGCCCGTTTTCTGTACGCAGCCCCGCAAAGCTGGATTGGGCGGCGGGAAATCGGGACTGCGCCGGTTTCCGATGTCACGCGGGAAGCGTATCGGCTGACTGTGCGAGCGCTGGCGGAAGGCGAAGGCGAAACCGTGTTGCAACTGACGGGCGACGCGGCGGGATTACTCCGCGACTGGGAAACCGAAATCGAGGCGATGCTGGGCGACGGCGGCGCTATGGAAATCATGCGCGACTGGGGCGCGAAGCTGGCCGGCGCTACGCTGCGACTGGCGGCCGTGCTGCATTGCGTGGAGCATGGCTCGGTCGGGCGCATCGCGGGGCAAACCATCGCGGCGGCCGTGCGAATCGCCCGCTATCTGATTCCGCACGCCGAAGCCGTGTTGAACATGATGCTGGCAAGCGAAGATTCCGTCGACGATGACGCCCGCTACGTCTTGCGGTGGATCGAACGTCACGGCCGGCGGGAGTTCAGCAAGAGCGAAGCCCAGCACCACGGTAAGCGGCGATTCCCGAAAGCTGACGACATTGACACGGCATTGGCAGAACTGACGCGGCGGGGCTTCATCCGGCCCAAGCCGGCAGAAACGAGCGGCCCCGGCCGTCCCCCGTCGCCAGCCTACGAGGTGAACCCGGCGGCATTCGCCGACGCGAAGCCCGAAAAGCGTTCCCACAATTCCCACAATTCGACCGGCGAGCCGGTAAGCGGCAATTCTGGGAATAACGGGAGCGCTTTGGAGCAACCAGAAACGACAAACCGTGTGCGGGTGACGATATGACCGGCACGCCTGCCGACTTGCTGTTGGAATGCGAAGCCCACGGCATCCGGCTTACCCTGGCCGGCGACGGCGGGCTTGCGATTGACGCCCCGGAAGATGCCTTGACTCCCAACCTGCTGGGCCGGCTGAAAGCCTGCAAAGCCGACTTGCTGGCGATGCTGCGTCCCACGGTCAAGCTGGGGGCCGATGCGGAAGCCGAGCCGTCTTGCCCCGCGGCCCCCCCAAAAAAACGCCTGCCATGCTACCGATGCGGTTCGACAGGCTGGCGTGACGTGGTTTTGCACCACGCCCCGCACAACGGCACCACGATCCGACGGGACTGCGGTGGTTGCCGGCGGTGTCTTGACTTCCCCATTTGGTACGGAAAAGGAAATGAGCACGTGGACTCTGCAGTGTGAAGTGAGTAACATCGGAGTGTCCACTCACTCAGTCTACCGGAGAATCAACAATGCGAGTTGCACACAGCGAACCGTACAAGATCGACCAGACCTGCGAGATTCGATTGGGAGTTGCTTCGTGGGACGACGGCTCCAACAAAGCGAAATCGGTGAAGTTCACTTGGTTCGACAAGAACGGGAAGGCGGCTCGTGGTGGTGAGTTTCCCGTGGAAGCGCTGCCGCAAGCACTCGATTTTGCTATTCGGCAAGGTTACGTGAAACTCTACTAACCACGGGAAGTGAGCTATGGCCAGCATCGCACGCGACAAGAACGGCTGCCGGCGGATTCTGTTTATTGCCCCCGATGGCAAGCGGCCGACGATCCGGCTGGGCAAAGTTTCCCAGCGCACGGCCGAAGGCATCAAGTACCGCGTGGAGCAACTGCTTGAAGCGCTTCAATTCAATCGGTCGATGGAACCCGACCTGGTTGAATGGGTGAAGGGGTTGGAACCACCATTGGCAAAGAAACTTGCCCGCGTTGGGTTGATTCCCAATCCCGAAGCTAAGCCGGCGGCAACGCTGGGGCCATTCCTGACCGACTTCACCACGCGGCGCATCGACGTGAAGCCGGCGACGAAGGAAGTTTGGTCGCAAGTGGTGCGCAACCTGTTGGAGCACTTCGGTGCGGATCGGGACTTGGCCGAAGTGACGGAAGCCGACGCCGAAGACTTCAAGATGTTCCTAGTGGCGCAAAAGCTGGCCCCAACCACGGTTTCCAAGCGACTGCAATTCGCACGCATGTTCTTTCGCGCGGCGAAGAAACGAAAACTGATTGCGGACAACCCGTTTGCCGAAGTGTCGGCCAAAGCGGTCATGCGGCAGGATCGGCAGCGATTCATTACGCGAGAGGAAACCGACCGGCTGTTGGACGTTTGCAATCCGACGTGGCGGGTAATCGTGGCCCTGTCGCGCTACGGCGGCCTACGTTGCCCCAGTGAAGTGCTTTCGCTCCGCTGGTAGGATGTTGATTGGGAAGCCGGCCGGATCGTGGTGCAATCGCCGAAGACGGAACACCACGTTGGCAAGGCGAGCCGCGCTATACCGCTATTCGCGGAACTGCGGCCCATCCTGGCCGAAGCCTTTGACCTGGCCCCCGAAGGCGCGGTGTACGTTGTGGACGGCAACCATCGGGACGCGGCGAACACGGCGAGCGGCTGGCGGAACTGCAACCTACGAACGCAATTTGAGCGGATCGTGAAGCGCGCCGGCCTACAGCCTTGGCCCCGGCTGTTCCACGCCATGCGGGCTAGCCGGGAAACGGAACTGGCGAAGGAATACCCCATCCACGTTGTAACGTCCTGGCTGGGCAATACGCCCCGCATCGCCCTGAAACATTACTTGCAAGTGACCGACGCCGATTTTGAGCGGGCGGCCGAAGTGTCGGAGAAAGGCGGCGCAGAAAGCGGCACACCAAGCGCACAAAATGCGGCGCAGCGGGCGCACGCGGCCTATGGCGGGGACTCGCACGAACCAAGCGCAACCCCTGTTGAGTGTGCCACTTTTGCGAATTCGTGCGAGTCGCAACTACTTACTGCTAAATGACTTAGCGGAGAGGACAGGATTCAATAAAGAGGGCACCGTAAGTTATGCCGGTCACTCAGCTTAGTGCCGGCAGCCGTTGAGACTGTTGGACTTATTGTCAGTCAACGTCGGTCACGTCGGGTCAAGAACTCTCAGGCTTGGCCATGCCAATTGACACACTGTGCCAATTGATTTGTGCCAATCAGGTGCCCTCGAGAATCACCGCTGTCGAAAGCGGAGAAAGGAAAGCACGACATGGATGTTCTAAACAAGGTCAACTCTTCGCAGGCACGTCGTCTTATTGTCAACTGTCTGGAGCGAGCCGGAGGTTGGCCGATTTTCGAGGCGCTGTGGGATCGGGAATTCAGTCCAACCGAGCGCCGTGCGCTGGGGTTCGATACTCCCTGGGATGCCTACCAGGCATTCGGTGTGCCAGCCGCTTGGGAGAAGCTACGTCACCAGACCGGCGCCCGAGCGGCGGTTGAAATCATGTTTGCGCTTGGCGGCCTGGACCAGTCGCAGTATCGATGGCTTCTCAGTGAACTCGGGGAGGATGAAAGCTGGACTATCCAGGTGGAACGCGCCGCAGCTAGCGGTGCCCTGGTGCTCGTCGAAGGAGAAATGGAGGCGTTTTGGAATCGCTGCTCCATCTCATGCGACTGGTCAAAGTACCCGCGTCTCTGGGCGTTCCTAATTGCGGTTGCCCAGGCTGCCAAACGTGGTGAATGTTGTGATCAGTTGTCGCTAGGCCGCAGTGATTCCGAGAATGTCCTTAAGCACCGAAAGTACCATCTCTCGAAATTGCCAAACTTTCCGGCATCCCTCGCAGGCCTAATCCGCGCAGCGGGGCAGGGGAGCTACCGGCTGTATTTGGAGCCGGAGCGAATCCGAATCTTTGAGCAGGTCGGCCTCGATGAGTACCGCGAACTGATTCCGTAGGTCCAGGCGAATCAAAACGCAGAACATCGCACAGTCGGGCCATTCATGCCCGTGACATGAGGCGGCTTGGTGAATCATCGCCAAGCACCTGAGCGGCAGTTAGTCGAAGCTGACTGTCCCCGCCTCGGCAATTTGCCAAATCCTTCAGCTGGTCGCGGCATGCGACCGGAATGCGACCGCCCTCTGCGATTTTGAGCGGAACGGGCGAAGGGCATTTTGTCGTGGCAGCTGCCACACATCCGATCGCCCAGTTTCGAGGGAGCTTAACGCAATGTCATTAGACTTGATTTCCGGTGCAGCGAGTGCTGAGCAACAGGCTGAGGCGCTCGACATATGGCTGACTGCAGCTAAGCAAAGCGGCATCGACGTTTCTCAGTTTCCAACCGACGGCACAGCCGAGGAACGTCTTCTCTGGGCCAAGCGGAGCGGCCTTGAGATCGCAATGTGCCTGGCCCGCTTCTCATCACAGTTGCAGCACAGCACGTCGGCTCAAATCCGCGCCTGTGTCGAAGACGCCGCCCGGCGGCGGATGTATCTGCCGCCCGAGTATGTCTGCGTCGACGAGGCAGTGAGCGGCCGCAAGACGCGTCGTGACGGCCTCGATCGGGCGAAAGCCATTCTCAGCGAGCGTTTGGCAGCGGTGATCCTGGTCTTCAAGGTGTCACGCCTTTTCCGGGTCGGCTACAAGGGCTTCCAGTTCGTGCAGGAGGAGGTTGTCGAGGAGGGGCTACGTGCGATCAGCGTCAGTCAAGGCATCGACACGGCTGATCAGAAGACCTGGAAAACGCTGCTCTATCTCCACGGCCTCACCGATGAAATGTTGCTCGGCACAATCGGCGATCACGTGCGGATCGGCCTCAGATCGCTGTTCATGGCGGGCTATATCGTCGGAGCGCTGACCGTTGGATATTTCCGCAAAGAGATCTCCGGCGCCCGCCCGACGAAGACGGGGGGGCCGCGGACGGTGCCGGCGATTGACGAAGAGGCTGCTGCCCATGTGCGCAAGGCCTTCGAAAATGTGCGCGATGGAATGTCGATCCGCCGCGCCTGGAAAAAATACGTAGCGGCTGGCGGCAAAGGAGATCCGCGATCCCAAGGCCAGCGGATGAGCTGCATCGCGTTTCGCCGGATGCTTGGGAATCGCCGCTATACGGGCCTTTGGGCCTTCGGGCGGATGAAGAACGCTTGGTCGAATAAGCGGGACGGAATGCGGCAGGTTCCTCAGCCCGAGCAGGATGTGGCGATTTACTATTCCGAAGAGCTGCGCATCATTGACGATGAACTCTTTGAGGCCGTCCAGGCTCGCCTGGCGGAGCTCAAGCTCGGCCAACGTGGGCCGAAGCGGAAGAAGCGAGTTGTGCTGGCCGACCTGACGACGGAAATATTCTTTTGTGATAAGTGCGGCAGCAGGTTCTATCAGGCCGGAGCGAATGGGCTCGGGATGCGCTGTAAGAATGCAGATACGTGCGGTGCGCTGGGTGTTCTGCCTCGCAACACTGCTACGACCGCCGTCTTGGTCGCGCTCGGTGCGCTGATCCTTCAGAATCGTCCGCTGGTGGAAGACGTCGTTGCCCGTAGCCAGGAAGTTGACGGAGGCGATGAGGCGCAGCTGCAGCAGCAGATTGATGCGATCGGGCGAAAGGCCGCTCAGTGCAGCCGGCGCATCGCTGAACTGAGCGATATGCTGGGCAATGAAGAGGACGCCGACAACAACATGTTCAAGGCGAAGATTCGGGAAACGCAGGCCAAGCGAGCGACTCTGCTGGCAGAAAGAGCTCAGCTCGAACGGCACCTAGCCAATCGGGCATCCATTGAGCCGCAGCAGGTTCGCGCACGGCTGCGGGACTTGGTCAGCCTGCTGCAGTCGGCCGCCCAGGGTGGACTGGGAGAGGATGCTACCTACCAGGTGTTTTCCGTGCTGCGAATCCTCACCGGGGGCAAGATCATGGTGGAGTTTGAGTCTCGAGCAGCCCGCAAGCGGACTGTTGCTCGTGGCTGGTTCCAGCTCCAGCTCTTCAAGGCTTTGGATGTGCCGACAGCCGCTGACGTTTCTCCAAACGGGGCGGTCGAGGTCTGGCTCAGGCCGCCGCCGCGGCGGGATCTACTTGCTGAACGGGTCTACCGCCTGATCGATGTGGAAGGGCTGAGCTACGAGCAGGCGGCACATCAACTCCGCGAGGCGGGACTAAGCGTAACCGTGGCGAACGTCTGGACGGCTTACCGGCGCTACTTTGAAATGCATCAGCTCCCGGTTCCCAAGCTCCCCTACAACAACGGTCAACCTCGAAAGGCGAGGTCTGCCTAATCGACCAGGTTGCAGATCGAGCGACCAACTCCCAAGGCCCATCCGCTGTGATGGGCCTTTTTTCGTTTCTTGCTTACTTCCCCGTGCACACGCCGGAGGACCGTCATGAGCTTTAAAGATTCGCCTTCCGAGACGCCAAGCGAAGCAGCCACTGCTTGGCGAACGCTAGTGGACGCCCTCGCCAAACTGGTTGTTCAGCAGCTGCGGCGTGAGCGGCAGGCAGATCGTATTCGGCAGCCGGCCAAATCAGGTGAGCGACCCGTATGACCTAGCTGCCGCGGTAACCCTCTACTCATCCAATTGGATTTTCATGGAAATCATTCTCGCTTTTTCATCGCTCGCGCTATTGCTGGCGGTCTTCGCTTTCTTGCGGGAGCGTCGACTAAGGCGGGCGCTCGAACAATTACTTCAAACACTCCTACTTCGTTGGAGGAATCATGGGACGTCGAACCCAAGCGCTGATCGCAGGGGTGACACTGGTACTCCTGGGCAGCTGTAGCCATCCCGACGAGCGACTAACCCGCATGGCCCAGGAAAGCGCTGACCGCCAGGCCGAACAGAATCGCCAAATGGCCGAGCTGCAGCAGGAAGTGGCGGCTGGCTCGCGAGCCGCGATCGAGGCCGATGCCGAGGCTCGCAAACACTTTAGCGAGCTGCAAGGGAACCTACAAACCGAACAAGCAACGATCGGCCGTCAGCGAGATCTGCTCGAAGAAGAACGCCGCCAGGCGGCTAAAGAGCGGCGGCACTCGTCCGTGATGGCTGCCGCAATCGTCGCTGCGACAACCATGGTCATCGGCGTCCTGCCGCTCGTTCTGTGCTGGTACCTGCTACGCAGTCCACCGGCGGACGAGGGCGCCAGGCTACTGGCCGACACCTTGATTGAAGAACTCGCTGCGGAATCGCCTCGACTGCTCGGTCCAAGTCGCCCAAGCCTGCCGCGTTTGCCCCCGGGCGGAGCAAGCGAGAGTAACCCACCACCGTAACTACCTTGGAGTCGCCATGTCCCATATCGTCTCAATCCAGACACAAATCCGTGATGCTGTGGCCCTGGCCGCGGCATGCGAGCGAATGTTTTTGCCGGCACCGGTTCAAGGCACCGCGAAGCTCTTCACGACCAGTGCCACCGGCCATTGTGTTCAGCTTCCCGGCTGGCAGTACCCGGTGGTCTGCGACACGCAGTCCGGCGCGTTGCACTACGACAATTTCGAGGGGCGCTGGGGCGACCCAAAACAGCTCGGACTGCTGCTCCAAGCCTACGCCGCCGAGAAAGCTCGAATCGAGGCGCGGCGGCTGGGCCACACCACCACCGAGCAGGTCCTGCCCGACGGCTCCATCAAGCTCACCATCCAAGTGGGAGAAACGGCTGTATGAAGCTGATCGAAATCACCATCTCTCTGGAAGGGCAGACGCGCCTCGAGACCCGCGGCTTCCACGGCGCAACCTGCCAGGAAGCCAGCCGGCTACTTGAGCGGGCCCTGGGGAACACGACGGCGGAGCAGCTCACGAGCGAATACCACCAGTCCACCGTTCAGACCGATCTGCCGCAGCTCGAATGAGCTTCGCGCCAGTTAATCCTTTCACTCTTGGGCGTCCATGTGGACGCCTTTTTCGTTTCTTGAGCCAGGAGAACACCTTCCATGAAGCTTTCCGATTCGCTGCTGGAATATGTGCGGGCCTGCTTCACCGGCATCTGGATTCAAACCCATGAGCCGGACGACGCCCTCGCCGAAATCGGCGGGCTCTGCCACGAGCGGAGGTGGACCCTGGCGACCTGGGATATCGACCTCGGGCTACGCGTCGCGGGCAGCACCGAAAACGCCGCGGCCGATCCACTCGCTGCAGTTCGGGCCGTCGGTGCCTTGGCTCAGGCCGACGGTGCGGGGATTTTGGTACTTGCCAACTTCCACCGGTTTTTCGGGTCAGCGGAAATCGTGCAGGCGGTCCAGCACCAGGTCCTCGCCGGCAAGCAGACACGCACGTTCCTGGTCGTCCTTTCGCCCATCGTGCAGTTGCCGACCGAACTCGAAAAGCTCTTCGTCGTCCTGCAGCACGATTTGCCGACGCGTGATCAGCTCCGCGAGATCGCAAGCGGTGTGGCCACCGAGGGCGAGGAACTTCCCACAGGCGGCGAGTTCGAGCGGGTGCTTGATGCGGCGAGCGGACTCACTCGCTACGAAGCGGAGAACGCGTTTGCGCTGGCGCTGGTGCGTCATGGCCGGATCGAGCCCAGCACGATCTGGCAGCTCAAAAGCCAGACGCTGCTCAAGACGGGTCTCTTGTCATTGCATCATGGCGAGGAAACCTTCGCGCAGCTCGGCGGCCTGGAGGCTCTGAAAGCGTTTTGTTTGCGAGCCCTTCGGCAACCGGCATCGCAGACCAGCGCTTGCGGTGCTCGTGGAGTGCTTCTGCTCGGCGTACCCGGCACGGGTAAAAGCGCTTTCTGTAAGGCCCTCGGCCACGAGACCGGTCGGCCCACGCTAGTGCTCGACGTTGGCAGCCTCATGGGCTCACTCGTCGGGCAGACCGAAGAGCGGACGCGGCAGGCCCTCAGAATCGTCGACGCGATGCAGCCCGCCGTGCTGATGATCGATGAAGTCGAAAAAGCCCTCAGCGGCGCAAGCGGCCAAAGCGACAGCGGTGTCTCGGCTCGCATGTTTGGCAGCCTGCTTAGCTGGCTCAATGACCACGAGTCGGACGTGTTTGTCGTCTGCACCGCCAACGATGTGACGAGACTGCCGCCGGAGTTCAGTCGAGCCGAGCGCTTTGACGGGATCTTCTTTCTAGATCTGCCAGGCGAATCGCAGAAGCAGGCAATCTGGCAGCAGTATCTCAGTCAGTTCGCTCTCGATCCTCAGCAGCCGCGGCCCGACGACGGGCGGTGGACCGGCGCGGAGATCCGCAGCTGCTGCCGACTGGCGGCGCTCTTGGATGTGCCGCTCGTGCAAGCGGCTCGCAATGTGGTTCCGGTAGCGGCCACCGCGGCAGAGTCAGTCGAGCGGCTGCGAAGCTGGGCCAGCGGCCGCTGCTTAGACGCTGAACGCGCCGGCATCTATGGCCGGCCGCAACCTCCGGCGACCTCCCGGCGCCGCGTACATCGCCCGTCCGACAACTAACGGCGGAGCAAAAACTGATGTTTCTCCCACAACAGAAGGAGCCCATTTATGGCGACCGCCACAAGACCAGCCGCGTCGCGAGCAACTAATCCCGCCGAACGGCTTCGTCGCTCGATGGCTGCTGTCCGGGTCAGCTTCACCTGGTTCGGCACTCGGAAATCCCTCACCGCGGAGCAGAAGACCGAAGCGGCCGATACCTTTGGGGCCGAGGGGCCGTTCCTCTCCGCCGGTAAGCGACTGCTCGACACCCGCCACTCGGCCTTCAGAGCCGTCAGTGCTGTGCGAAGCCGGACGCTCGGTTACTGGCGGGCGGTCAGCCTGCCGTTTCCGGAGCCAGGCATCAGGCTGATTCGCCAGGACTCACTGGATGCCTTTCAGCAGCAAATGGCAGAGTTCCGCGACGAACTGAATGCTGCAGTCGAGGAACTCGACGGGCACTACGCGGCGCTCAAGGCCAGTGCTCGGGAGCAGCTCGGCCGGCTCTATAACCCGGCCGACTATCCGGTCTCACTGCTTGGCCTGTTTGCGATGAGCTGGGATTTTCCGAGTGTCGAAGCGCCCAGTTACCTGCGCGAGCTCAGTCCCGAGCTTTATGAGCAGGAGACGCAGCGCGTCCAGGCTCGGTTTGAGCAGGCGGTGGAGCTAGCCGAGCAGGCGTTCACCGAAGAGCTGGCGAAGCTTGTGTCCCATCTCACCGAACGGCTGTCCGGGGACGATGACGGCAAGCCCAAGGTTTTCCGCGATACAGCCGTTGAGAACCTCAGCGACTTCTTCGACCGGTTTCGCTCGCTCAATGTCAGGTCAAGCGATCAGCTGGAGCAGCTTGTCGAGCAGTGCCGATCGATCATTCGCGGAGCCAGCCCGCAAAAACTCCGGGACAGCACAGCGTTGAGGCAACAAGTTGCCACCCAGTTGGCCTCCGTTGGATCGGTGCTTGATGGTCTGCTCGTCGAGCGGCCGCGGCGGCGGATCTTGCGCACTGCCAAGTAAGGAGCCCACGCAATGCAGCTTCGCATCACGATAGGCGGAACCGTGCTCTGCATCTATGGCGAAGCGATCGACCTTGGCGGCCTGGGCACTCTCGCGATCCGCCGTGGTTCGATGGTCGAGCCAACCAGTGCTGGAGAATGGAGGGCCGACATGTCCCCAGTCGGTGGGCCAACCTTGGGACCGTTTGCGAGCCGGAGCCTAGCACTCGCCGCTGAACAAGCGTGGCTGCAGCAGTACTGGTTGGACTCCGTTTCCTGATTCTCGGTTTGAGTGTGAGTATTTCGAGCCCTGGCTATCGCCAGGGCTTTTCTGTTTCTTGGCAGTTTCACAAAGGGCTTTGCAAATGAGACGTTCTGAACTGAATCGACAAGTCGCCCGCGCAACCGGCGAATCCCTGGGATGCATTGCGAGGCGAGGGTTCTCGCTAGCGCAGCCGCCACGGAGGCTCTTCACCGACGAGCGG